>NZ_JBEZNU010000015.1:6325-84606 GCF_040653375.1 Streptomyces sp. NPDC047974 | reverse complement strand
GGCGGCGGCGCTCGGACTGCTCGTGGTGGGGACGGACCCCTTCTGGCAGTCCTTCCGGGTCGGGACGATGCTGGTGGGCGTCGCGCTGCTGCTCGGCGCGGTGCTCCGCCGCGTGCTGCCCTCGGTGGGCATGCTCGCGGTCCGCTCGCGCTTCACCGACATGATCACGTACGGGGTGATGGGCTCGCTGATCGTGCTGCTCGCCCTCATGGTGCAGCCGAGGCCCTGGCTCCGGATCCCGTTCCTGGAGGACGTCCTCCACCTGACGGTGACCTGACCGTTCTCCACGGTCGTACGACGACGGCGCCCGCCCTCTCCCCCGTGGGAGGGCGGGCGCCGTCCTGCGATCAAGGGTCATGTACGCGCCAATGAAGGGCAAGTTCACGCCGTCCGCTGTGGCACGGAGGTGACCGTTCCGGTACATCCGCGCCCACCGGTCGGGTCCCGTTCACCGCCCGGAACTGCCATCCTTCGAGGAGCTCAGGGGAACTTCGACGAGGGGGTGCGCATGCCGGCGTGGAAGGCGCTGTCCGGCGAACTCGATCCGGACGTACGGACGTTCGCGGAACGGCTCCGGCTGGTCATCGACCGCAGCGGACTCGGCGTCGCCGCCGTCGCCGAGCGCACCGGCCACGAGCCGGCCGACTGGGAGGCCTTCGCGAACGCCGCGAGGCCCGTACCGAGGAGCGCCGTCGTCGCGCTCTCCGACGTGACCGGCGCCGACCTCGGCCCCCTGACCGCCCACTGGGAGCACGCCGACCGCGCCTGGAAACGGCTGCCGGCGGAGCGGGGCCCGGCTCCGGAGGGCGCCCCGGCCGAGGCGACCGAGGCGACCGGCGCGACCGGCGCGGCCGAGGCGACCGGCGCGACCGGCGCGCTCGACGGGGCCGGCCCGCCCGGGCCCGCCGACCGGACCCTGCGCATCAGGGCCGTACCGCCGGCGCCGGAACCAGGGCGTCCCCCGGCCCGCACGCCCCGGCGGGGCTCGCCGCTGCTCTACGTCGCCGGGATCGTCGGCGCCGCGCTCGTCGTCACCGCCGCCGTGCTCCTCGTCGACCTCGGCGGGACCGGGAAGCCGCCGGCGGCCGCCCCGCCCCCGCCCGTCACCACCACCGCTCCGACGCCCGGCCCGAGCCTCCCCGAAGGTGTCCGCTGCACCGGCGCGGACTGCGGCGGGCTCGACCCGGAGGACATGGGATGCGGCGGGCCGCTCGCCGTCACCGTCGCCCGCACCCGCGTCGGCGCCGCCCTCGTCGAGGTCCGGCACAGCGAGGTCTGCGCCGCGGCCTGGGCGCGGATCAGCGGGGGCGCCGTCGGGGACGAGGTCAGCGTGCAGTCCGGCACCGCCGTCCGGCTCGCCGCCGTCGCCGCGGACGGCGGCGGAGGCGCGTACACCGCGATGATCCCGGTCGCCTCCGGGGGCGTCGCACGCGCCTGCGCGACCCTTTCCGGCGGCGAGGACGGCTGCACGGGAGGGTGAAACGGGGCGGGAGGTGAGCCGCACCACAAGGGGGTGGGGGTGCAGTGGGGCCAAGGTCCGATAGCCTGACCGCCGGATATCTCTTCACGTCGAGACATCGATCGATCAAGTGAGCGATATCCAGCCACAGGGGCAGGGAACCCCACCGCCAGCTGTCTTACGGAGATCGCCATGACCCGCACTCCCGTGAATGTCACCGTGACCGGCGCGGCCGGCCAGATCGGCTACGCGCTGCTCTTCCGCATCGCCTCCGGCCACCTGCTCGGCGCGGACGTGCCGGTCAAGCTGCGCCTCCTCGAGATCCCGCAGGGCGTGAAGGCCGCCGAGGGCACCGCCATGGAGCTCGACGACTGCGCGTTCCCGCTGCTCAAGGGCATCGACATCTTCGACAACCCGAACCAGGGCTTCGAGGGCGCGAACATCGGCCTGCTCGTCGGCGCCCGTCCGCGCGGCCCGGGCATGGAGCGCGGCGACCTGCTCGCCGCCAACGGCGGCATCTTCAAGCCGCAGGGCGAGGCCATCGCCGCCCACGCCGCGGACGAC
This sequence comes from Streptomyces sp. NPDC047974, assembly GCF_040653375.1. Lineage (NCBI taxonomy): Bacteria > Bacillati > Actinomycetota > Actinomycetes > Kitasatosporales > Streptomycetaceae > Streptomyces > Streptomyces sp. NPDC047974. Next base: position 82,583 of record NZ_JBEZNU010000015.1, on the reverse strand, counting down.
GTCAAGATCCTCGTCGTCGGCAACCCGGCCAACACCAACGCCCTGATCGCCCAGTCGGCCGCCAAGGGCGTCCCGGCCGAGCGCTTCACCGCGATGACCCGCCTGGACCACAACCGCGCGCTGACGCAGCTGGCCCAGAAGACCGGCTCCTCCGTCACGGACATCAAGCGCCTCACCATCTGGGGCAACCACTCCGCGACGCAGTACCCGGACATCTTCCACGCGGAGATCGCCGGCAAGAACGCCGCGGACGTCGTCAACGACGAGGCGTGGCTGGCCGACACCTTCATCCCGACCGTCGCCAAGCGCGGCGCCGCGATCATCGACGCCCGTGGCGCCTCCTCCGCCGCCTCGGCCGCCAACGCCGCCATCGACCACGTCCACACCTGGGTCAACGGCACCGCCGAGGGCGACTGGACCTCCATGGGCGTCCCGTCCGACGGCTCCTACGGCGTCCCGGAGGGCCTGATCTCCTCCTTCCCCGTCACCTGCAAGGACGGCGCGTACGAGATCGTCCAGGGCCTGGAGATCAACGACTTCTCCCGCGCCCGCATCGACGCCTCCGTCAAGGAGCTGTCGGAGGAGCGCGACGCGGTCCGCGAGCTCGGCCTCGTCTGAGCCCCCGCGCCTGACGCGTGACCTGACGCGTGACGGAGCCCCCGGTCGGACGACCGGGGGCTCCGCCCTTTTTCCGCGTCCGGGATCAGTGCGCGCGCGGGGTGTAGTGGCCGGGGACCATGCGGGTCGTGACGGCGATGCGGTTCCAGGAGTTGATGACGACGATCGCGCCGATCACCTTGGCGAGCTCCTCCTCGTCGAAGTGCGCGGCGGCCGCCGCGTACACCTCGTCGGGGACGAAGCCGTCGGTGAGGACGGTGACCGCCTCGGTGAGGGCGATCGCCGCCAGCTCGCGCTCGGTGTAGAAGTGCTTCGACTCCTCCCAGGCGGAGAGCTGGACGACCCGCTCGACCGACTCGCCCTCGGCGAGCGCGTCCTTGGTGTGCATGTCGAGGCAGAAGGCGCAGTGGTTGAGCTGCGAGGCGCGGATCTTGATCAGGTGGTAGAGCGCCGGGTCCACGCCCTTCGCGGCCTCCTGCTCCAGGCGGATCATCGCCCGGTAGAAGTCGGGGACCCGCTCGGCGAACGGCATGCGCGGGGTGTGCTCGTGGGCGAGGGCCTGGGCGGGGGAGTGCACGGTGGTGGTGGTCATGAGAGCCACCGTACGCAGCGGATGGCATGCGGGTATGGTCCAATCCCATGCGGGACGACTGGGCCACTTTTGGCGCCGACCTCCATCTGGACCTGCGCGGCACCCGGCTCAGGGCCGGCCTCATGGACGCCTTGCGCGAGGCCGTGCGGGGCGGACGCCTCGCCCCGGGCACCCGGCTGCCGTCCTCGCGCCAGCTCGCGGCGGACCTCGGGGTGGCCCGGAACACCGTCGCCGACGCGTACGCCGAACTGGTGGCCGAGGGGTGGCTCACGGCGCGCCAGGGTTCCGGCACCCGGGTGGCCCGCCGGGCGGACCCCCGGCCGCCGACGGAGAAGGCGGCCCGTGCGGGGCAGGCCGGCGCGGGGGAGGTCGAGCCGCCCCCGGCCCCGCCCGTGCCGCCCGCGCTCTCCGCGACCCCCGCGGGCCCGACGCCCGGCGGCACCGCGTGGCGGGTCTCGCGGCGGCGGACGAGCCCGCCCGCGTACGACCTCCGGAGCGGCACCCCGGACCTCGCCTCCTTCCCGCGCGCCGCGTGGCTCAAGGCGTACCGGCGGGCCCTCACCGCCGCGCCCAACGAGGCCTTCGGGTACGGGGATCCGCACGGCCGGGAGGAGCTGCGGACGGTCCTCGCCGAGTACCTGGCCCGCGCCAGGGGCGTCCACGCGCGGCCCGAACGGATCGTGGTCTGCGCCGGGTTCGCGCACGGCCTGATGCTGATCGCCCGCGCCCTGCGCGGGCGCGGGGCCCGGGCCGTCGGCGTGGAGTCGTACGGCCTCGGCCCGCACGCCGCGCTGCTGCGGGACGCCGGGCTCGCCACCCCGCCGCTGCCCTTCGACGAACGCGGCACCCGCGTCGAGGAGTCGGCGTCCCTCGCCCCGGACGCGGTGCTCCTGACCGCCGCCCACCAGTTCCCCCTCGGCGGGGCGCTGCCGCCGGACCGGCGGACGGCCGTCGTCGACTGGGCGCGGGCGACCGGCGGTTACGTCCTGGAGGACGACTACGACGGGGAGTTCCGGTACGACCGGCAGCCCGTCGGCGCGCTCCAGGGCCTCGACCCGGAACGGGTCGTCTACCTCGGCACCGCGAGCAAGTCCCTCGCCCCCGGGCTGCGGCTCGCCTGGATGGTGCTGCCGGAGGGCCTGGTGGACGAGGTCGTCGCCGCCAAGGGGGCGGTGGTGGACTGGATGTGCGGCACCCCCGACCAGCTCGCCTTCGCGGACTTCCTCGCCACCGGCGCGCACGACCGGCACGTCCGCGCCATGCGGCTGCGCTACCGGCACCGCCGCGACCAGCTCGTCGCCGCGCTCGCCGAGCGCGCCCCCGGCATCCGGGTCGGCGGCATCGCGGCCGGCCTCCACGCGGTCCTCCCCCTCCCGCCCGGCACCGAGGCCGCCGCACTCCGCTCCGCCGCCTGGCACGGCCTGGCGGTCCAGGGCCTGGGCCACTTCCGCCACCCGCAGGCCCGCCGGACCCTGGAGGGCCTGGTGGTCGGCTACGGCACCCCGCCCGACAGCGCCTGGCAAGGAGCCCTCCAGGCCCTGTGCGGGGTCCTGGAGGGCCTGGACGCGGGGCAGGACCCGGAGGACGGGCGAGAGGGCGGAGGCGCGGCCGGGACCCTTTGAGCGGTACGGGGCGGGGTGGGGTGGGGCGGGGCCGTCGGGCTCCGGCCGGGCCTCGCCGGGGCCGTGGGGTCGGGCTCGGAGGTCGGCTGAGGGGGGCGGGCGCGGTCGGGATCCTGCCGGGCGCCGACGGACTCCGGCCGGCGCCGACGGACTCCTGCCGGGCGCCGACGGACTCCTGCCGGGCTCGCCGGGCTCGCCGGGCTCGCCGGGCTCGCCGGGCTCGCCGGGCTCGCCGGGGTCGCGGGGCGGGAGGCGGTACGCGCGTGTCGCGGGCGGCCGGGAGGTGCCGGGTGCGGTGATCCCCCGCCCACCCCGCGATGCCGGTCCCCGCGGGCGGCGGTACGGGGCGGGACCGTCGGGGGCCCGTCGGGCTCGCCGGGGCCGTGGGGCGGGAGGCGGTCACCGCGCGCCGGGAGGGCCGGGGGTCGGGGAGGCCGGGGCCGTGGTCTGGCAGGGTGGGGGAGTGATGTCGTACCCCACTCCGGACGAGCGGCCGCAGGGCGACGCGGAGGCCGCCGCGCGGGAGTTCACCACCTACCGGCCGCGGCTCTTCGGGCTCGCCTACCGCATGCTCGGGTCCGCAGAGGAGGCCGAGGACACCGTCCAGGACGCCTATCTGCGGTGGGACGGCGCCGACCGGGCCGTCATCGTCCAGCCGGGCGCCTGGCTCACCAGGGTCGTCACCAACCTCTGCCTCACCCGGCTCACCTCCGCCCGCGCCACCCGCGAGCGGTACACCGGGACCTGGCTGCCGGAGCCGGTGCTCACCGACGTCCGGGGCCCGCTCGGCGCGCCCGGCGCGGGGCCGCTGGAGGCCGCCGAGCGCGGCGACGACGTCTCCATGGCGCTCCTGCTGCTCCTGGAGCGGCTCACCCCGGCCGAGCGGGCCGTGTACGTGCTCCGCGAGGCCTTCGGCTATCCGCACCGGGAGATCGCCGGCCTGCTCGACCTCGGCGAGGCCAACTGCCGCCAGCTGTACGTCCGGGCCGCCCGCCGGGTGGCCGCGCCCGGCGACGACGGGGCCGCCGTCCGCGCCGAGCCGCCCGCGCCCGAGCGGCACCGGGAGTTCGTCGAGTCCTTCGTCGCAGCCTCCCGCGAGGGCGACCTCGCGGGCCTGGAGAAGGTCCTCGCGGCGGACGTCGTCTGGTGGGGCGACGGCGGCGGCAAGGTCAGGTCCGCCCTCCGTCCCGTCCGCGGCCGCGACCGCGTCCTCCGCTTCCTCGCCGGCGTCGCCGACCGGCGCGAGGCGGGCTCCGTGCTCACCGTCGCCGAGGTCAACGGCGCGCCCGGGATCGTGCTGCACGTCGGCACCCGGCTCATCGGCGTCGCCGAGGTGGAGACGGGCGCCGACGGCCGCATCACCGACGTGCGGATGGTGATGAACCCGGACAAGCTCGTCTTCGCGGGCCGGCAGTTCGCCGCGCGCGCGGAGGCCGGCGGCTGAGGCCGTCACAGACGCGCGGCCCCGCCGGTCCTTGTACGTGAGGGCGCTCCGCGGGGGGCGTCCGCGTCGGGAAGGGACCCCGGACATGACGAAGACGATCCTGGTGACGGGAGCCACCGGCACCCTCGGCAGGCCGCTGTGCGCCCGGCTCGCCGCCGCCGGGCACGAGGTGCGCGAACTGAGCCGCCGCTCGCCGCGGTACCCCGTGGACCTGCGGAACGGCACCGGTCTCGACGAGGCCCTCGCGGGTGTCGACACCGTCGTCCACTGCGCCTCCTCGCCGCGCGGCGGCGACGAGGACGCGGCCCGGACCCTGATCGCGGCGGCCCGCCGCGCCGGGGTCCGGCACCTCGTCTACATCTCGATCGTCGGCGTCGACCGGGTGCCGCTCGGCTACTACCGCGCCAAGCACGCGGTGGAGCGGCTGGTCGAGGAGTCCGGGATCGGCTGGACCGTGCTGCGGGCCACCCAGTTCCACGACCTGGTGGCGCAGGTCCTGGCGGCCGCCGGGAAGGTCCCGCTGGTCCTGCCGCTGCCGGCCGGCGTGTCGGACCAGCCGGTGGAGGTGACCGAGGTGGCCGAGCGGCTGGCGGAGCTCGCGGCCGGCGACCCCGCGGGCCGGGTCCCGGACATGGGCGGTCCCGAGGTGCGCACCTTCGCCGAGCTGGCCCGCGCCCACCTCGCCGCCGCCGGCCGCACCCGCCGCCTGCTGCCCGTCCCCCTCGCCGGCCGCACGTACCGGGCCTTCCGCGCGGGCGGCCACCTGGCCCCGGGACACACCACCGGCCGGGTCACCTTCGAGCAGTACCTGAAGGCGCGGGGCGCGGGGGCCTGACGGTCGTTCCGCGGGGGCCTGACGGTCAGTCCGGGGCCCGCTCCCGTCCGGGTTCGGGTTCGGGCTCGGACGCGGCCCCGGCCTCGGGCGCCGCCACCGGCGGTTCGCCGAAGCGGGCGAGGACCAGGGAGGCGGCGACGGCCAGGGCGAAGCCGGTGAGCGCGAGCCCGCCGAGGCCCTCGCGGGTCTCGTCGCCCAGCCAGAGGAGGCCGGCCGCCGCCGGGCCGAGCGTCTCGCCCAGGACCATGCCGGCCGTCGCCGTCGTCACCGCGCCCCGCTGGAACGCCGAGGTGAGGAGCAGGAACGCCGCGCCGCCGCCGAGCAGCAGCGCCCACAGCGCCGGATCCGTGAGGTCGATCCCGTCCAGGAGCCGTACCGCCACCTCCACCACCCCGAAGCCGATTCCGGAGCCGAGGCCGAGGACCAGCGCCCGGGGCCGGTCGGGGAGGCGCCCGGCCGCCGCGCCGATCAGCAGTACCCCGGCGGCGATGCCGAGCAGGACCCACGGCAGCGCCTCGGGCCCCTCCCGGTGGCCCTCCCGGCCGGCGGCGAGCGCCAGCAGGGCGAGCCCGGCGCAGACCGCGGCCACCGCGCCCCACTCGGCCCGGCCGAGGCGCACCGCCAGCATCCGGGAGGCCAGCGCGGCGGTGACGGCGAGGCTCGCGGCGAGCGCGGCGCCGACCGCGTACAGGGGGAGCGTCCGCAGCGCCACGACCTCCAGGACGAAGCCGAGGCCGTCGAGCCCGAGCCCGAGCCCGACCGCGTACCGCCACTGCCGCACCGCCCGCCAGAGGAGCCCGACGTCCACGCCGCTGCCCGTCCCGGGCGCGGCCGCGCGGGCGGCGGCGGCCTGGAAGACGGTCGCCGCACCGAAACAGAGCGCCGATCCGAGCGCGCAAACCATACCCAAGAGCACATAGTGACTCTAGGTGTCGGGGGCGGAAAGAGGCGGCCTACACTGTGCGGTCGCGAGGCGCGCGGTCATACGTATGGTCGCGCGGGCGCGCAGCGCGCACAGGGGTGCGCGGTCACGCGAAGGGGAGGGCGAGGGACATGCGGAGGCTCAGGTCGAGCACGGTGGTGCTCGGCGGTATGGGCGTGCTCGCGGCGACGATCACCGCCTGCGGCGCCGAACCCGACCGCAGGTGCGCGGACCCGGTCACACTGGAGGAGCTGCCGAGCTACCAGTGCGAGACCGGCGGCTCCGACGACGACGATGACGACGGCACGGTCGTCCGTCCCGCCTACTACTACGGCGGCTATGTCCGCGACGCGCGCGTGACCGGCGGCAGCTTCGACCGGAAGGCCGTCGAGACCGGCGGCTTCGGCTGCTCGTCCTCCGGGTCGAGCGGCGGCTGAGACGCAGGACCGACGGACGGACGGACCGGCACCATGGAACGGCACACCATCGAACCCCGCCCGGGCTGGCAGGAGATCGTCGAGGAGCAGGGGCTCGTCTATCCGCTGACCCGCTACCCGGACGGTTCGCTGCGTCCGTACTGGGACGAGAGCGCGTACTACTCCTTCACGCTGCCCGAGGTCGAGGCGCTGGAGGAGGTCGTCGAGGAGCTGCACGCCATGTGCCTCGCGGCGGCCGCGCACATCGTCGAGCGGAACCGTTTCGCCGACCTCGGGATCACCGACCCCAAGGTCGCCGACCGGGTCGCCGAGTCCTGGCGCCGCCGCTCCGAACTCCCGTCCCTCTACGCCCGCTTCGACCTCGTCTACGACGGCACCGGCCCGGCGAAGATGCTGGAGTACAACGCGGACACCCCGACCTCCCTGGTGGAGGCGGCGAGCCCGCAGTGGTTCTGGATGGAGGAGCGCTTCCCCGGCGCCGACCAGTGGAACTCGCTCCACGAGCGGCTCGTCGACGCCTGGAAGCGGCAGGCGCCGCTGCTCCCCGCCGGCCCCGTCCACTTCGCCCACTCCGAGACCGACGAGCTCGGCGAGGACCTGATGACGGTCGCGTACCTCCGCGAGACCGCCGAACAGGCCGGGCTCGCCACCGAGGCGCTCTCCGTGGAGCGGATCGGCTGGGACCGGCTCTCCCGCCGCTTCGTCGACGAGAAACTGCGCTTCATCCGCAGCTGCTTCAAGCTCTACCCGTGGGAGTGGCTGGTCACCGACCCCTTCGGGAAGCACGTCCTGTCCACCCTGGACAACGGCGGCTCCACCGGCACCACCTGCTGGATCGAGCCCGCCTGGAAGATGCTGCTCTCCAACAAGGCGCTCCTCGCGATCCTCTGGGAGCTGTACCCCGGCCACCCCAACCTGCTGCCCGCCTACCTCGACGGGCCGCGCGAGCTGGCGACGACCACCGGCTGGGCGGCCAAGCCGCTGCTCGGCCGGGAGGGCGCCGGCGTCACCCTGCACGAGCCCGGCACCGAGCCCGTCGTCCGCGACGAGCCCTGCTGCTACCAGGGGCTCGCCCCGCTCCCCGACTTCGACGGCAACCGCACGCTGCTCGGCGCGTGGGTGGTCGAGGACGAGGCCGCGGGGCTCGGCATCCGGGAGTCGGCGGGCGCGATCACCGACGAGTACGCCCGCTTCCTCCCGCACGTCATCCTGTAGCGCTACCCCTCCGGTACGTACTCCCGCAGCGGCGCCGGCTTCAGCCCCGCCGCGTCGGCCAGGGCCAGGGCCCGCTCCAGGTCCTGCTCCAGCGTCTCGTTGAAGTGCAGCAGGATGATGTCGCCGGCCTTGAGCTCCGGGGTCGGCGGCGTCCACTCGCCCCAGGTCGTCAGGTCGTACGTCCACGTCACCACGGCCTTCGCGCCGCAGGCGCGGGCGGTGGTCCGGGTGGTCGCGTCGTACGCCCCGTACGGCGGGCGCAGCAGCCGCGGCCCGTCGCCGAACTCCGCGAGGTGCGCGTCCCGCGCCCCGCAGACCTCGGCCCGCTGGCCGGCCGCGTCGAGCGTCGTGAGGTCCGGGTGGCCGACCGTGTGGTTCTCGATCCGCACCCGGCCGTGGTCGAGCAGCCGGTGGAAGTACCCCGAGTCGTACGAGTACGCCCCCGGCAGCAGGAACAGCGAGGCCGGCACGCGGCGGTCGAGCAGCAGCTCGGCGGCGGCGGGGTCGTGGAACCAGCCGTCGTCGATGGTGATGAAGACGACCGGGTCCGTGGTCTCCACCCGGGAGACCACGGGCGCGGGCTCGGGCCAGGCCGCCCGCGGGGCGGCCTGCGCGGGCCCGCCGACGGCCCCCAGGAGGGCGAGCGGGACGAGGGCGGCGAGCGCGGCACGCAGGGCGTGACGCAGACGGAGTCTCGGCATGGCCGCATCATTGGCCTAGACCAACTCCGGTGTCAATGGTCCGAGTTGCCCCGGGGCGACGCCCCCGCCGCCGCCCCGGAAGCGGACCCGGTCAGTCCGAGAGGACCGCCCGCAGCTGCTCCAGGCCCCAGTCCAGGTCCTCCTTCGAGATCACCAGGGGCGGCGCGATCCGGATCGTCGAACCGTGGGTGTCCTTCACCAGCACCCCCCGCTCCATCAGCCGCTCCGAGACCTGCCGGCCCGTCCCGCGCCCCGGCGCGATGTCCACGCCCGCCCACAGGCCGCGGCCCCGCACCGCCTCCACCGCGCCGCCGCCCACGAGCAGCCCCAGCTCCGCGTGCAGGTGCTCGCCCAGCTCCGCCGCCCGCTGCTGGTACTCCCCGGTCCGCAGCATCGCGACGACCTCCAGGGCGACCGCGCACGCCAGCGGGTTGCCGCCGAAGGTCGAGCCGTGCTCGCCCGGACGGAACACCCCGAGCACGTCCGCGTCCGCGACGACCGCCGACACCGGCACCACACCGCCGCCGAGCGCCTTGCCCAGGATGTACACGTCGGGGACGACGCCCTCGTGCTCGCAGGCGAAGGTCCGCCCGGTCCGGCCCAGGCCGGACTGGATCTCGTCGGCCATGAAGAGCACGTTCCGCCGGGCCGTCAGTTCCCGCACCCCGCGCAGATAGCCGGCCGGCGGGACGAGGACGCCCGCCTCGCCCTGGATCGGTTCGAGCAGCACCGCCACCGTGTTCTCGGTGACCGCCGCCTCCAGGGCCGTCAGATCGCCGTACGGCACGATCTCGAAGCCGGGCGTGTACGGACCGAAGTGGTCCCGGGCCTCGTGGTCGGTCGAGAACGACACGATCGTCGTCGTCCGGCCGTGGAAGTTGTTCCCGGCCACCACGATCTTCGCGTGCCCGTCCGGCACGCCCTTCACCTCGTACCCCCACTTCCGGGCGGTCTTCACGGCCGTCTCGACCGCCTCCGCCCCGGTGTTCATGGGCAGCACCGTCTCCTTGCCGCACAGCTCCGCGAGCCGTGCGCAGAACTCGGCGAACCGGTCGTGGTGGAAGGCCCGCGAGGTGAGCGTCACCCGCTCCAGCTGGGCCTTCGCCGCGTCGATCAGCCGGCGGTTGCCGTGACCGAAGTTCAGTGCCGAATAGCCGGCGAGCATGTCGAGGAAGCGGCTTCCCTCGACGTCCGTCATCCAGGCCCCCTCGGCGGAGGCGACGACGACGGGCAGCGGGTGGTAGTTGTGGGCGCTGTGCGCGTCCGAGGCAGCGATCTCGTCTTGCGTTCTCGACACGGGATCTCCGATCGTCCTGCGGCCGGGGTGTGTTGTGGCCCCTTCTTATCGTCGCTCGCATCCCGGACGAGGAAACCTCGGGAACGGCGCGCCAGCTAGTCTGTGAACACGCGCGGCGACTGGCGTACGGGGAACCGACCCCGGGGGAGCCGCGCGCGCTCCCTCACGACACGAGGTGCCGCTCGCCTGGGCATCACGGGACCGCCCCGCGTCCCGTGCGGCACCCCGGGACGTTCCGACGTACTCCCGGAGGAACACGTGACCACCACCCCGCCCCGGCACCCGGCCCTCTCCGCCGCCGACCCCGAGCTCGCCGCCCTCGTCGCCGCCGAGGAACGGCTCCAGGCCGACACCCTCCGCCTCATCCCCAGCGAGAACTACGTCTCCGCCGCCGTCCTCGAAGCCTCCGGCACCGTCCTGCAGAACAAGTACAGCGAGGGCTACGCCGGCCGCCGCTACTACGAGGGCCAGCAGGTCGTCGATCAGGTCGAGACCCTCGCGGTCGAGCGCGCCAAGGCCCTCTTCGGCGTCGACCACGCCAACGTCCAGCCCTACTCCGGATCCCCGGCCAACCTCGCCGTCCACCTCGCCTTCGCACGGCCCGGCGACACCGTCATGGGCATGGCGCTCCCCATGGGCGGCCACCTCACCCACGGCTGGGGCGTCTCCGTCACCGGCGCCTGGTTCCGTGGCGTCCAGTACGGCGTCCACCGGGACACCGGTCTCATCGACTACGACCAGGTCCGCGACCTCGCCCTCGCCGAGCGCCCCAAGGTGATCTTCTGCGGCGGCACCGCCCTGCCCCGGACCATCGACTTCGCCGCCTTCGGCGAGATCGCCCGCGAGGCCGGCGCCGTCCTCGTCGCCGACGTCGCCCACATCGCGGGGCTGATCGCCGGCGGCGCCCACCCCTCCCCGGTGGGTCACGTCGACGTCGTCTCCACGACCACCCACAAGACCCTCCGCGGCCCGCGCGGCGCCATGCTGATGTCCACCGAGGAGCACGCCAAGGCCCTCGACAAGGCCGTCTTCCCCGGCCTCCAGGGCGGCCCGCACAACCAGACGACCGCCGCCATCGCCGTCGCGCTGCGCGAGGCCTCCCTGCCGTCCTTCCGCGACTACGCCCACGCCGTCGTCGCCAACGCCGGGGCCCTCGCCGACGCCCTCCTCGCCCGCGGTTTCGACCTGGTCTCCGGCGGCACCGACAACCACCTGATCCTGATGGACCTCACCCCCCAGCAGGTCCCCGGCAAGACCGCCGCCAAGGCGCTCGACCGCGCCGGCATCGTCGTCAACCACAACACCGTCCCCTACGACCCCCGGAAGCCCTTCGACCCCTCCGGCATCCGCATCGGCACCCCCTCCCTCACCTCCCGTGGCCTCACCCCCGGCCACATGGACCAGGTCGCCGACTGGATCGGCCGCGCCGTGACCGCCGCCGCGGCCGGGGACGAGCCCGCCCTGGCCACGATCCGCGGCGAGGTCGCCGAGCTGATGGCGGCCCACCCGGCCCCGGGCCTGCCCGTCTGATCCGGGATCCAAGGTCCTGGATCCAAAATCCCGGATCCAAAATCACGGATCCGGGATCCAAAATCCCGGATCCCGACCGGACGGACCGGACGGCGGTGTGTTCCTCGTCTCAGCACACCGCCGACCGCGTACACCCCGCGCACCGGCAGTCCGGGACCGGTTCCCGCACCTGAGAGAATGATGTGCATGGCCTCTGATGCTCGTCCTCGCGCGCTCTCCGGAATCCAGCCCACCGCGGGCTCGTTCCACCTCGGCAACTACCTCGGTGCGATCCGGCAGTACGTCGCGCTGCAGGAGTCCCACGACGCCTTCTACATGGTCGTCGACCTGCACGCCATCACGGTCCCGCAGGACCCGGCCGAGCTCCGCGCCAACACCCGGTTCGCCGCCGCGCAGCTCCTCGCCGCCGGTCTCGACCCGGAGCGCTGCACCCTCTTCGTCCAGAGCCACGTCCCCGAGCACGCGCAGCTCGGCTGGGTCATGAACTGCCTCACCGGCTTCGGCGAGGCCTCCCGCATGACCCAGTTCAAGGACAAGTCCGCCAAGCACGGCGCCGACCGCGCCACGGTCGGCCTCTTCACCTACCCGATCCTCCAGGTCGCGGACATCCTGCTCTACCAGGCCACGCACGTGCCGGTCGGCGAGGACCAGCGCCAGCACATCGAGCTCACCCGCGACCTCGCGGAGCGCTTCAACGGCCGCTTCGGCGACACCTTCACCGTCCCGGCGCCGTACATCGTCAAGGAGACCGGGAAGATCTACGACCTCCAGGACCCGACGATCAAGATGAGCAAGTCGGCGTCCACGCCGAAGGGCCTCATCAACCTCCTGGACGACCCGAAGGTCACCGCCAAGAAGGTCAAGAGCGCCGTCACCGACACCGACACGGTGATCCGCTTCGACCCGGAGAACAAGGCCGGCGTCTCCAACCTCCTCACGATCATGGCCACCCTCACGGAGACCAGCGTCGCGGACCTGGAGAAGAGCTACGAGGGCAAGATGTACGGCGCCCTCAAGACCGACCTCGCCGAGGTCATGGTGGACTTCGTCACTCCCTTCCGGGCCCGCACCCAGGAATACCTGGACGACCCGGAGACGCTGGACTCGGTCCTGGCCAAGGGCGCGGAGAAGGCCCGCGCGGTCGCCGCCGAGACCCTGGCGCAGACGTACGAGAAGATCGGCTTCCTGCCCGCGAAGCACTGAGCCGGGCGGCGGGGTCCGAGGGCCCTGGCCGAAAGGGTGGTGCAGGCCGCACACTGGCGGCTGCACCACCACACACGTACACGTTTCGACGGACGACGGAGGAGAACGACGTGGGGACCGTAACGCTCGGCGTTTCGATCGCGGTCCCGGAGCCTCACGGCAGCCTGCTCCAGGAGCGGCGCGCGGGCTTCGGGGATCCCGCCGCGCACGCCATCCCGACCCACGTCACCCTCGTCCCGCCCACCGAGGTCGACCAGGACCGGCTGCCGGAGATCGAGGCCCACCTCGCCGGCGTCGCCGCCGACTGGCTGCCCTTCGCGATCCGGCTGAGCGGCACCGGCACCTTCCGCCCGCTCTCCCCGGTGGTCTTCGTCACCCTCGCCGAGGGCACGGCCGGCTGCGACCGGCTCCAGGCCCGCCTCCGCGAGGAGGCCGGGCCGCTCGTCCGCGAGCTCCAGTTCCCCTACCACCCGCACGTCACCGTCGCCCACGGCATCGCCGAGGAGGCCATGGACCGGGCGTACGAGGAACTGGCCGGCTACGAGGCCGCCTGGACCTGCTCCTCCTTCGCCCTGTACGAGCAGGGCGCGGACGGCGTCTGGCGCAAGCTGTACGACTACGAGTTCGGCAGCGGCCGCCCCATCGCCGCCGTCCCCTGCCAGGGCGGCAGCCCGGTCCACACGACCTCCTAGGGCCCGGCCCGTACGGACTCACACCGGCAGCCGCCGGTGCAGCGGGCGCGGCACGTGCCGCAGCGCGGAGGCCACCAGGCGGAGCGGAGCGGGTACCCACACCGTCTCCGAGCGGCGCCGCAGCCCCAGCTCGATCGCGCCCGCGACCGCCTCCGGGGTGGTCGACAGCGGTGCCGGCTCCGGCCGCCCCGCCGTCCGCGCCGAGCGCACCGCGCCGGGCCGCACCACCATCACGTGCACCCCCGTCCCGTGCAGCGCGTCGCCCAGCCCCTGCGCGAAGACGTCGAGGCCCGCCTTCGACGAGCCGTAGATGAAGTCCGCGCGCCGCCCCCGCTCGCCCGCCACCGACGACAGCACCACCAGCGAACCGTGCCCCTGTGCCTGGAGCGCGCCCGCGCACACCAGGGCCGCCGAGACGGCGCCCGTGTAGTTGGTCTGCGCGACCCGCACCGCCGCCGCCGGATCGGACTCGTCGCGCGCCTGGTCGCCGAGGACCCCGAAGGCCAGCAGCACCAGATCGACGTCCCCCTCCGCGAAGACCCGCCCGAGCCGCTCCGCGTGGACGTCCGTGTCCAGCGCGTCGAAGGGCACGACGTGCACCTCGGCCCCCAGGGCGCGCAGCGAGCCGGCCGCGGCGGCCAGCTCGGGGGAGGGGCGGCCGGCCAGCCAGACCGTGCGGGTCCGGCGGGCGATCAGCCGGCGCGCGGTGGCCAGCCCGATCGCGGACGTGCCGCCGAGCAGCAGCAGGGACTGGGGGGCACCGAAGGCGTCCTTCACGACGCATCACTCCTGACGGGTCGAACGGTTTCAGAGGCCGAGACGGCGGGACAGGTCCGAGCGGAACACGGACCGGGGGTCGAGGGCGGCCCGCAGCCCCCGAAAGGCGTCGAGCCGCGGATACATCACGGGAAGCAGCGCGGGCCGCAGCCGGGCGTCCTCGGCGAGGCAGACCCGCCCGCCGGCCGCCGCCACCCGCTCGTCGAGCACGTCCAGGAACCGTCCGAGGCCGCGCGCCCCGGCGGGCACGTCGACGGTCAGGCACCAGCCGCGCACCGGGAACGCCAGCGGGCCCGCCCCGTCCGCGCACACCCGCTCCACGCGCGCGTGCCGGGCGCCCCGGACGGGGGAGCGCCGGTCGGCGAGCAGCGCCAGGAGCCCGCGCAGCACCTCCTCCCGCCCCGCCGGGACGGCGCACCGGTAGCGCACGAAGCCCGCCCGGGCGCCGCGGCCGTACGCCGGGACCCCACGCGCGCGTGCCAGGCCCGGCAGTGGCCGCAGCCCGCCCGGCAGCAGCCCCGGGAAGGCCGGCGGGGCCAGTGGCGCGCGGCGGGCCCGGTGACCCCGGGGCAGAGCCGCGTACGGCACCGGGGCGGCGGTCGTGAGGACGGCGCGGCCCCGCCCGGCCGGCTCGACCCGGGCCCGCGCGTACGGCTCCGGGACGGCGCCGGGCGCGGTCCAGTGCGCGAGCAGCGCGTCCACGTCCCGGAAACGGACGGTCCGCTCCCGCAGGAACGCCGTCTCCACGGGCCGCAGCGCCAGCGTCACCGCGAGGACCACGCCGGTGAGCCCGAGCCCGCCGACGGTCGCGTCGAAGAGCGGGTCGCCGCGCCGCACGGTCCTGGACTCCCCGTCGGCGCCGAGGAGTTCGAGTGCCTCGACCCCGTTGCCGTACCCCGAGGCGACCGCCCCGCCCGCCGTCCAGCCGCCCCCGCCGGTCCGCGGGTGGAGCCCGTACGGCAGCAAGGCCCGGGCGAGCGCGCCCGGTTCCGTCCCGGCCTCGCAGACCACGAGGCCCGCCGCCGCGTCCAGGCCGCGGATCCGGTCCAGCGCGGTCAGGTCGAGGACGGTCCCGCCCGCGTTCTGCGCCGCGTCGCCGCAGGACCGGCCGCGGCCACGGGCCACGGCGCCGCGCGGTCCCCGGGCCAGGACCGCCCCGGCGACCTCGGCGGCCGTGCGGGGCCGGGCGAGCAGCGCGAGCGAGGGTGCGGTGCGCCCGGCCCCCGTGAGGGGCACGAAGTCGTCGTCCAGGACGAGGGGTTCGACAGCCATGAGGGTGACGGTATCGCCGCGTCTGTCTCTTATGCCGGTATTGCCGTCGCTGTGGCCCGGTGTCGGTCCCCCCGCCCCGCCCGCGGCCGGGGGATGCTCGGGGCATGGACTGGCTGACCAAGCTCCCCGTCATCGGCCCCGGGGTCGCCCGGCTGATGAAGACGCACGCCTGGCGCTCCTACGAGCGGCTCGACGAGGTGCACTGGACCCGGCTCGCGGCCGCCATCACCTTCCTCTCCTTCCTCGCCCTCTTCCCGCTGATCACGGTCGCCGCCGCGATCGGCGCCGCGCTGCTCACCGACGACCAGCTCCAGAAGATCGAGGACAAGCTCTCCGACCAGGTCCCCGGCATCTCCGACCAGCTCGACATCGGCGGCCTCGTCGCCAACGCCGGCACCGTCGGCCTCGTCGCCGGCGCCGTGCTGCTCTTCACCGGCATCAGCTGGATCGGCGCGATGCGGGACTGCCTGCGCGCGGTCTGGCGGCTCGACGACGCCGACGAGGACAACCCGGTGGTCCGCAAGGGCAAGGACGCGCTCGTCCTCTGCGGCCTCGGCGGCGTCGCCCTCTGCTCGCTCGCCGCCTCCTGGCTCGGCTCCACGGCCGTCGGCTGGAGCGCCGACCGGCTCGGCATCTCCGGCGGCGGCGCGGGCGGCGTGGTCCTCCAGACCGCCGCCGTCCTCGTGGCGATGGCCGCCGACTTCCTGATCCTGATCTACGTCCTCAAGCTGCTGCCCGGCGTCGAACCCCCGCGCCGCCGGCTCGTGGTGGCCGCCCTGATCGGCGCGGCCGGCTTCGAACTCCTCAAGCTGCTGCTCGGCGGCTACATGCGCGAGGTCGCGGCGAAGTCGATGTACGGGGCCTTCGGCGTGCCGGTGGCCCTGCTCCTGTGGATCAACTTCACCGCGAAACTCCTGCTGTTCTGCTCGGCCTGGACGGCCGCGGACGCTAAGGATTCACCTCGGGATCAGGAGTCGGAGCAGGAGTCGGAGCAGGAGCAGGAGCCGGAGTCGGAGCAGGAGCCGGAGAGGGCGCGGGATCGGCCGTCGGAGCAGTCGTCCCGGCGCGAGGACGGGACCGTCCCGCCGCCGGCCAGCGCCGGTTGACCAGGAACACCGCGCCCGCGACCAGCACCAGCACCCCGCCCGCGATCGCCAGCGCGATCCCGACGCCGCCCGAGCCCCCCTGGGCACCGGCCGCGACGGCGGGACCGGCCGACGTCGGGTGCTCCTTGCCCGGCGCGGCAGCCGCCCCGGACTCCGCACCGCCCGAAGGCCGCGCCACCGGCACCACGTTGCGCGGCGCCACCAGCTCGCCCACCGGCGTCACCTTCCCGGACGCCGCGAAGCCCCAGTCGAGCAGCCGCGCGGCCTCCTTGTAGACCGCGTGCTGCTCCTTCGACGAGGGGTTCATCACCGTCACGAGCAGCACCCGCCCGTTCCGCTCGGCGACCCCCGTGAAGGTGGCGCCCGCGTGCGTGGTGTTGCCGTTCTTCACCCCGGCGATGCCCTGGTACGGGGCGATGCCGAAATCGCCGGTCAGCAGCCGGTTGGTGTTCTGGATCTCGAAGGTCTCGCGCTTCTTGCCCGGCTTCGCCTCGCCGGGGAAGGCGGCGCGCGCGGTCGCCGCGTACTCCCGGAACGCCGGCTTCTGCATGCCGCTGCGGGCGATCAGTGTCAGGTCGTACGCGGACGAGACCTGCCCCGGGGCGTCGTAGCCGTCCGGCGACTTCACCTGGGTGTCGAGCGCCTGGAGCTCCGCCGCGTGCGCGTTCATCTCGGCGACGGTCTTGCCGAGACCCTGGTTCATCTGGGTCAGCACGTGCACGGCGTCGTTGCCGGACCGCAGGAAGACGCCCAGCCACAGGTCCCGGACCGTGTAGCTCTGCTTCTCCTTTATCCCGACGAGGCTCGACCCCTCGCCGATCCCCGCCAGGTCCCGGGCGGTCACCAGGTGCGTCTGCTTCGGGTCCGTGAACTTCGGCAGCAGGGTGTCCGCGAAGAGCATCTTCAGCGTGGAGGCGGGCGCGAGCCGCCAGTGCGCGTTGTGCGAGGCGAGCACCGCGCCGCTCTCCGCGTCCGCGACGATCCACGACCGCGCCGACAGCTCCTTCGGCAGCACCGGCGCCCCGGCCCCCAGCTTCGCCTGGGTCCCCGGCAGCCCCAGCAACGCCCCGCCCACCGACGACATGTTCGCCGGCGGCGTGGGCTGCGGCGAGGCGGTCGGAGTGGCGGAGGCCGTGACGGTGGGCGTGGCGCTGGGCGTGCCCCCCGGCTTCACCGGCTCGTCGGCGTGCGCGGGCCCGACACCGATCGCGAACGGAAGCAACAGAGCGGCGGCGACCGCACCAGCGGTCCTGTTCGAAACAGACACGACCGAGAACGTACATGCCCGTACCGCCGAACCGAACCCCGCGCCCCCTCTCACACCCACCCGTCCACCCGGACGCGGGGTCGCGGCAGCGTCCGGCGCCGTCGAGCGCAGCCCGCCCGGAGGCCGTGTCCGCGGGTTCCTTCCTTCGTCGGAAAGGCAGAGAAGGTTCATCTGGACTGCTTTCGATAGAGAGCGAACCGGTATGCCCTGGGGGGCGAAAGGGGCAGGTGAGAGAGCATGTCTCCGTTTTTGTCGGCCGTGGGGGCGAAGCAATTGGACACCGTGCGGGCGGCCGTATACGCCCGACAGTCCAAAGCGCGCCCCGACTCGTCCGAGGCGTCTCCGGAGGCGCAGGTGGCGGCTGGTGAGGCGCTCGCGGCGAGCCGGGGTTGGGAGGTCGTTCACAGGTTCAAAGACGTCGGTAGGTCTGGTTGGGATCCCAACGCCGTGCGCCCGGCTTTCGAAGAGCTTCTGTCCGCCGTGCGCGCGGGCGAGGTCGACGTGGTGGTGGTCAACGAGCTGTCTCGACTGACCCGCAAGGGCGCACACGACGCTCTGGAGATCGACAACGAGTTCAAGAAGCACGGAGTCCGCTTCGCCTCCGTCCTCGAACCGTTCCTGGACACGTCGAACGCGATCGGGGTCGCGATCTTCACGCTCATCGCCGCCCTCGCGAAGCAGGACAGCGACGTCAAGGCGGAGCGTCTGCGCGGGGCCAAGAACGAGATCAGGGCGGTCGGTGGCAGGCACTCCAGCTCCGCTCCGTACGGCATGCGGGCCGTGCGCGAGAAGATCGGCAATCTTGTCGTCTCCGTCCTCGAACCGGACGAGGACAACCCGGATCACGTGACGATCGTGGAACGCATGGTGGAGATGTCGTTCGCCGGAGTCTCCGACAACAAGATCGCGACGACATTGGACTCGGAGGACGTACCCGCGCCGGGCGAGGCCGCCCGACGCGCCACCGAGAAGCGGATGGAGTCCATCAAGAAGCGACGCGTGGCGAAGAACGACAGCCCCATCCGGTGGCGCGCGCAGACGGTGCGCTGGATCCTCTCCCACCCCGCCCTCGGAGGCTTCGCGAGCGAGCGCGTGAAGCGGGGCAAGGCGTACGTGAACGTGATCGCCCGGAACGAGGCGGGGACACCTCTGACACCTCACCGGGGAGTGGTACCAGGAGCCAGGTGGCTGGAGCTCCAGGAGAGGCGGAGCAAGCGCGCCAGGAACGACAGGCAGCCCGGCGGAGAGGCCACGCCCACCCTCCTGAGCGGGTGGCGCTTCACCACCTGCGGAATCTGCACGGGATCCATGGGGCAGACCAAGAACAACGGCGGACAGGACTACTACATGTGCTCCAACCCCAAGGGGCACGGTGGTCTCGCCATCAAGCGCAAGGAGGCCGATGACTACGTCGCCGGACAAGTCTGGGCACGCCTCGCCGGCGCGGACATGAACGACGACACCGACAGGGAATGGGTGGCCGGGGCAGCACTCCGCCTCGCGACACAGCGGGATCTGTCGGGAGTCCAGGAAGAGAGGCGCGAGACGACGGCGCAGCTTGAGCACGTCAGGAACTCCATCGCAGAACTCCAGGCCGATCGCCGAGCCGGTCTCTACCGGGGGCGCGACGAACTGGCCATGTGGCGGGCGACGATGACCCAGTACCGGGCGTTCGAAGACCAGTGCACGGCCAGATTGGAAGAGTTGGACGAGCAGACCAAGGCAGCGCTCCAGGTGCCGGCCGACTGGTTCGAGCCAGGCAAGGACCCCTTGGGCCCCGGTTCTCCCTGGGCATCCTGGGACGTCTTCAAGCGCCGTGAGTTCCTCGGCCTCTTCCTCTCCGGAATCTCGGTCGGCCCTGGCCGGGACCCGGAGACCCGGAAGTACATCGCGATCGAGAACCGCGTGACGCTCCACTGGCGGCAACGTGAGACGAAGGTCCAGGAGGAGAACGAAGAGGCGCTTGCCGCATTCTGATGACCGCAGAGAGCATGCGAAGGTTCGGAGGGGGTTGACGTTCCTGGAGCGCCGCCCTACCCCAAGTACGGCGCCGGGCGATCCTCCAGGAAGTGGGACAGCCGTAGCCGCTGCGTGTGGTGCATCGGCAGCGCGTCGAGTTCTTCCCGGTCCACGAAACGCAACTCGGTCGACTCGTCGGAGATTCGCAGTTCTCCGCCCGTCACGCGCGCTCGAAAGCACACGTTGAACTGTCGGCGCACCTCCCCGTCGCTGTACGCGATCACGTGGCGCGGGTCGGTGTAGGTGCCGACAAGTCCCGTGATCTCCACGTCCAGGCCGGTCTCTTCCTTGACCTCCCGGACGGCCGTACCCGGCAGCGAGTCGCCCATATCCATTCCGCCGCCCGGCAGTGCCCACAGGCCGTTGTCCCGACGTCGCTGGAGCAGGATCCGGCCCCGGTCATCGGTCACGACGGCGGACGCCGCCACGACCAGGCTGTTGGGCGTCGGGGCGTCGGGGTCGTCGTAGTACTCGGTCCGTGACATGGGCTCACCCTTCCACGGGACGGGCGGTCTCCCATACGGCGCGGAAGCTGTCCGCATAGGTGTCGAACATCCCTCCCGAGCGGTTCCGCCGCAGGTGCCACACAGGCGCGCCGTACGCGTTGACGCCCCACACGTGCGCGTTGACCAACACCTGATCATCAGCGCGGTACAGGCTGTTGTAGAGGGTCGTCCCGTGCGTCCGCACTTCGATCCCAGGTACGCCGAGCAAGGGTCGGTAGTGCATCACCGCGAGACGGCACCGGGACTCGATGCCGTGACCGAACTCTTCTTCCTGGCCCCTGAGCCGAACGTTCTCGCTGTCGGCATCCCCGAGGGCGATACGGACCGTGCAGCCCTCGGCGGCGCGTTCGCGCAGCAGGTCATTCAGTCGGGGGTACGCCTCATGCAGGAAGACGGCGGCATAGACGAGCACGTCGATGCGCTCGCGTGCTGCGGCGAGGAGATCGACGAACACGGATACGGGAAGGTCTGCCCGCTGGTCGTACAGTGTGACCAGCTCCGGACTGACGGCCCGTGCGGCGCGAGCCTGCCTGAGCGCCGGCCACAGCGCGTGAACGTCTTCTCCCAGGGCCTTGGCGGCCTTGAGCGCCGTCGCTCGTCTGGGAATGCGCCCCAGATTCACCCATCGCTCGACGCTCTTCGGGTCAACTCCTGTTGCTTCGGCGAGAGTTGTGAAGGTCCATCCTCCGCCCGCCATGGTGAGGCGTAGTCGCTCGTTTCTCATAGGGACGTTCTACCCGCCGCAGGACGTCCCAAAGTGGGGAAGGTACGAGGTTCCTACGTCCCGGCGATCGGCGCGACGATCTCCCTCGAACGAGAAGACGGGGACAGCGGCCATGGCGAAGATGCCCAGTGACACGGATGCCCGGAGGGACGAGTACGCGACCTATGCCCCTGCCGGTGAGCGGTGCCCCGAGTGCGAGCAGCCGTTCGGGTCTCTGGAAGTCTGCCGGCGGGGCACCGTGGCACGGCAGTCCGGGCCGTCCGTCGTCGTGTACCGGCACCCGTTGTGTGCCGAGCCGTACAGGCGGAACCGGTGACCCGCGCTGTCTACCGGTTCGTAGAACACTCCATTCGCCATGAGCCCTCGGGCGGGGCGACGTATGAACTGTTCTGCGCCACCCCCGGCTGCGAGGAGACATCCGCCCCGCAGGAGTGGCAGGAAACGGCGCAGGACTGGGCGCTGAGGCATACCGGCCTGAACCCCGGTCACGACCTCTTCCGGCGTGTCTTCACCGACCACGCCCGAGTGAGCCGCGCGGAATGAAGCGGGTGCGGTTCCCGGTGTGAGGGGCGGGCAGTCGGTTCCGGGGCCTTCTACTTGCCCGCGTTCGCTCGTACGCCTCGCAGGCCGATCACGCCGACAGCGGTTCCCAGGGCGAAGGACGTGATCGCCAGAGTCAGGTGGACCCAGAAGTAGGCGGTCGGGTCGCCCGCGTCGTCGAAGGCGAGTCCGCTCGCGTCCTTGACGAGGTTGCGAGCGAAGGTGATCCAGATCACCCAAGACCAGGCGCCGAACGCGAGCAGGAACCAGGACGTGGGCCGGTTGAGTTTCACGGGTGCCCTTCCGAGAGGCGAGCGGGTCGGCTCTGCCAGTATCCGACGCGGTCCCCTCGGTCCGGTGGCGGGGGTTCCCCATGTGCCTCCCGTCGTTCCACCGACTGACACAAGTGAGGTTCCGGGCGTGATCGCCTTCTTCCTGGTCGTGGTTCTCGCCCTGCTCGTCCTCGTGCACTGGTACGTGTGGCGCCGGCTCGTCCGGGACGTCACCGCGCCCGGCGGTCCCGCGCGGCGGATCGGGACGGGGGTGGTGATCGCGCTGCCCGTGCTGTCGGTCGCGGCGCTCGTCTCGGGGCGGGCGGGGGCGCCCTTCGCGGTGCAGCAGGTGGTGGCCTGGCCCGGCTTCCTGTGGCTCGCGACGCTGCTCTACCTGGTGCTCGCGCTGGTCGTGGGGGAGGCGGTGCGGCCGCTCCTGACGCGGTGGCTCGCGCGGCGGGCGGCGGGTGCCGAGACCGCCGCACCCGCACCCGCACCCGCGCAGGCGCCCGTGCCCGCGCCCGTGCCCGTACCGGAGCGGCTGCCGGAGGCCGAGGCCGAGGCAGAGGTCGAGGCAGAGGCCGAGGTCCGGCCCGAGGCCGAGGCGGAGTCCGAGCGGCCCGTGGTCGCCTCCGCCGCCGACGTGTCGCGGCGGCTCTTCGTCTCCCGGGTCGTCGGCGGGGCAGCCGTCGCCGTCGCCGCGGGGACCGTGGCCAACGGGGCGTACGGGGTGCTGCGCGGGCCCCGGGTGAAGCGGGTGACCGTGCCGCTGGCGAAGCTGCCGCGGGCCGCGCACGGGTACCGGATCGCGGTCGTCTCCGACATCCACCTCGGGCCGATCCTCGGGCGGGCGCACGCGCAGCGGATCGTCGACGCGATCAACGCCACCCAGCCCGATCTGATCGCCGTCGTCGGCGACCTCGTCGACGGCACCGTGGCGGACCTCGGGCCGGCCGCCGAGCCGCTCGCGGGGCTGCGCGCCCGGCACGGTTCCTTCTTCGTCACCGGCAACCACGAGTACTTCTCCGGCGCCGACGCCTGGGTCGACCACGTCCGCGAGCTCGGCATGCGGCCGCTGCGCAACGAGCGCCTGGAGATCGCCGCGGGCTTCGACCTGGCCGGCGTGGACGACGTGGCCGGCGAGACCGAGGGGCAGGGGCCGGACTTCGTCCGGGCGCTCGGGGACCGCGATCGCTCGCGCGCGGCGGTCCTCCTCGCCCACCAGCCGATCGTGATCGACGACGCCGTCGCCCACGGCGTCGACCTGCAGCTCTCCGGCCACACCCACGGCGGTCAGCTCTGGCCCGGCAACTACCTCGCCGAGCTCGCCAACCCGACCGTGGCCGGTCTGGAGCGGTACGGCGACACCCAGCTGTACGTCTCCCGGGGCGCGGGCGCCTGGGGACCCCCGGTCCGGGTGGGCGCGCCGTCCGACATCACCGTCGTCCAACTCGCCTCGAAACAGGCGTAATCGGAGATTGTCACTCCGTGCGCCGGGGTCGATACGTGCTGCTCATCGACTTAAATTCGCATTTCCCGGACATATGCATGCCGTGTGAAGATTTCCTCTTCCCCATGTGAAACCCGTGTGATTGGGTGGCGCAAACGCGACGATTCGGGGGCCGTCGCTCTTTGGGGCGTTTGCACGAAAAAAAGGAAGCACGGCAATGCGGTCGACGGTCCGTCTCCGGATCCTCATCACTTGTGGAGTACTGGTGGCCGCGGGGGTGGGGGGCTGGCAACTCCTGCCCTCCGACGAGGGACGCACCGACCCCATCCCCGTGGGCACCACCGACGAGGTCACCTCGCTCGACCCGGCCGGCGCGTACGACGCCGGCTCCTGGGCCCTCTACGGCAACGTCTACCAGTCGCTGCTGACCTTCAAGCCCGGCTTCACCACGCCGACCCCGGACGCCGCCGAGAGCTGCAAGTTCGTGGGCGACAGGCTCACCACGTACCAGTGCACCCTCCGTGACGACCTCAGCTTCTCCAGCGGGCGCAAGGTGACGGCCGAGGACGTCAAGTACTCCTTCGACCGGATGCTGAAGATCAAGGCCGAGGTCGGTCCGGCCCCGCTCTTCCCCACCCTGAAGAGCGTCGTGGCCGACGGCCGCACGGTCACCTTCAACCTCGGTGCCCGGGACGCGACCTTCCCGCTGAAGCTGGCCACCGGCGCCGGGTCGATCGTCGACCGCGACCGCTACCAGGCCGACACCCTCCGCCAGGACAACGCCGTCGACGGCACCGGGCCGTACCTCCTCAAGGAGTACAAGCCCGGCGAGAGCGCCCTCCTGGAGCCCAACCCGAAGTACCGGGGCGCGCTGGCGGGGACGGGCCGCACGGTCCTCGTGAAGTACTTCAAGCAGTCCGAGGACCTGGCGGAGGCCTGGAAGTCCGGTGCCGTGCAGGTGACGCACCGCCAGCTCCCGCCGTCCTTCGTGGAGGGCCTCGACACCAACGGCGGCACCCGGCTCACCCAGGCGGAGAGCGCCGAGATCCGCAACATCAACTTCAACACCCGGCCCGGCTCGGTGATGGCGGAGAAGGCGGTGCGCCAGGCGATCGCGGCCGTCCTCGACCGCCCGGCCATCACCACCGGCGCCTACAAGGGCACGGTCGAGCCGCTGTACTCGCTGATCCCGCAGGGCTTCGTCGGCCACAGCACGGCCTTCTACGACCGCTACCCGGCGCCGGACCAGGCGAAGGCGGCGAAGCTCCTGGAGGACGCCGGCGTGGCCACGCCGGTCCGCTTCACCTTCGGCTACCGCCAGGACGCCACGTACAAGGCGGAGACCGCCGAGATCAAGAAGCAGCTGGAGAAGACCGGCCTCTTCGAGGTGAAGGTGGTGGAGGCGGACTGGCAGGCCTTCCAGAAGGGCTACACCAGCGGCGCCTACGACGCCTACACCGTCGGCTGGCTCCCCGACTTCCCCGACTCGGACAGCTTCACCGCCCCGCTCGTCGGCACCGGGAACGCCCTCTCCAGCGGCTACTCCAGCAAGACCGTCGACAGGCTGATCGCCGACACCCAGCAGTACGGCGAACGCTCCCGCGCCACCCGCGACTTCAAGGCGATCCAGGACGTGGTCGCCGAGGACGTGCCGCTGGTCCCGCTCTGGCAGAAGAACGACTACGTCCTCGCCACCGAGGCCGTCGGCGGCTCGCAGAACCTCTCCGACGGCACCGGCATCTGGCGGCTGTGGGAACTCTCCTGGATCTGACCCGAGCGGTCGGCCCTCCGGTCAGTCCTCCGGTCGGCCCTTCCGGTCAGTCCTTCTTCGGGGCGGTCCTGCGGGGCCGCCCCGACGCCGCCATCCCGGCCGCCGTCGGCATGAAGTCGGCGAGCAGCTCGTGGGTCTCCTTCACCAGCGGGCGCAGGATCCGGAAGCGGGAGAGCGAGATCGCCCGCGCGGTCACCGGCGCCAGGCGCTCCACCAGGCGCCGGCTGTTGGCGGCGCCCTCGGAGCGGTCGTACACCCAGAAGAGGACGAGCCCCATCTGCTGGAGCCACAGCAGCTGGGGCAGGGCCTCGGACAGTTCGGGGTCGACCTTGACCGAGGCGCCGGAGATCACCCTCCGGTGGACCTCGATCGCCGCCTCGCGCGGCCCCTCCGACTCGGGGGAGAACGGCGAGAGCGGGCTGTCCGGATCGGCGGCGTTCTTGAAGAACTGCGCCGCGAACTCGTGGTACGGCTCCGCGATGTCGAGCCAGGCGAGCAGGACGCCCCTGATGCGGGCGACGAGTTCCTTCTCGCCGCCCTCCAGGACCGCTTCGACGGCCGCCTGGTGCTCCTCGGCGATCCGGTCGTAGAAGCCCTGGACCAGGTGCTCCTTGGACGCGAAGTAGTAGTAGGCGTTCCCGACCGAGACCCCGGCCTCCTGGGCGATCGCCCGCATGGTGGTCTTGTCGTACCCCCGCTCCCGGAAGAGCCGCAGCGCGGTCTCCAGGATGAGCGTCCGGGTCTGCTCGCTCTTCGGGGCCTTCGGGGCGTCCGGGGTCTTCGCGGTGTCCGGGGCCTTCGGGGCCTCCGGGGTCTTCGCGGTGTCCGGGGCCTTCTTCTCTTCCGTCACGTGGTCGAGCCTAACCGGGCGTGCCGGGCACCTCGCAGTGCCCGTCGGAGCAGTCCCCGTCCCCGCCGCCCGGACCCTTGAGCGCCTCCCGCCACTTCGAGGCGGCGAGGACCGCGGCGCGGGCGAGGGGCTGTCCCGCGGGGGTGGCGAGCCAGTGGGCCCTGGGCCGGTGTTCGGCCAGTGCCCACAGGCAGACGATCCAGGCGGCCGAGGCGGTGTAGACCTGGCCCCGGTCGCCGATCACGGTGATCTCCCGCAGGGTGGCGGCGTGGTCGAGGTCGGGGAAGAGCTCCGCGGCCCGCTGCGAGCCGGCCGGGACGAGGTCCAGCGGCACGAGCTGCCGCTGGCGCAGCAGCCAGTGCCTGAGGTGCACGCAGAGCGGGCACGCGGCGTCGTACAGCACGGTGAGGCGCCGGACGGGGGTGCCCCGGCGGGTCTCCGGGCGGGCTGCCCCGTGGGCTTCCCGGTGGGCGGCGGTGGTCGTCATGGCCGGGCCGCCCGGCTCAGGCCTGCGGGGCGGGCGGGGCCCAGGGGCCGCTCTTGGGGCCGGTGGTCCAGCCCTGCGGGGCGACCGGCGGGACCTGCTCCCGCTCCATGGCGCCGCGGCGGCGGATCTTGTTGAGGACGTAGACGTTGCCGAGGTGCATCACGCCGAGGACGAGCAGGACGACGCCGAGCTTGACGGAGAGGGCCTCGAAGAGTTCCCGGGCGTCGGCGACGGTCTGGTCCTGGCGCAGGTAGAGGGCGACGAAGCCGAGGTTGACGAGGTAGAAGCCGACCACCAGGAGGTGGTTGACGGCGTCGGCGAGCTTCTCGTTCCCGTGCAGCACGTCGGCGAGGAAGATCCTTCCGTTGCGGCTGAGGGTGCGCGCGACCCAGATGGTGAGGGCCACGCCGATCAGCAGGTAGGCGATGTACGCGACGACAGTGAGGTCCATGCCCCACGCTCCCTTGAACGCGTTCAAATGCTGGCAGGCATGACTGTAGACCTCCTCTTGAACGTGTTCAAGTCGTGGGGGAAAGGGATGGCCGGGCGCGTCAGGAGCGTCTAGAGTCACGCGGATGACGCTCTCTCACGACCTGGCCGGAACCGGCCCCCGCACCGTCGTTCTGCTGCACTCCGGGGTCTGCGACCGCCGGATGTGGGACGGACAGTTCCAGGCCCTCGCCGACGCCGGGTACCGGGTCGTCCGCTGCGACCTGAGGGGCTTCGGCGAGACCCCCGTCGACGCGCCGCACGTCCACGCGGACGACGTGCGCGACCTCCTCGACGCCCTCGGCGTCGACCGGGCCGTCCTCGTCGGCTCCTCCTTCGGCGGCGAGGTCGCCCTGGAGGTCGCCGTCCGCCACCCCGGCCGCACGGCCGCACTCGCCCTGCTCTGCGCCGCCGCCCCCGTCGAGCACGAGGCGAGCGCCGGACTCCGCGCCTTCTTCGAGCAGGAGGACGCCCTCCTCGAAGCCGGCGACGTCGAGGCCGCCACCGCCCTCAACGTCGACCTGTGGTGCGGCCCCGACGCGGGACCCGAGGCCCGCGCCCTCGTCCACACCATGCAGCGCCGCGCCTTCGAGCTCCAGCTCGCCGCCCCCGACGAGCACGACGCCCAGCCGTCCGGCGTCACCCAGGACGACCTCACGGGCATCGCCGTGCCCGCCCTCGTCGTCACCGGCGCCCACGACGTCCCCGACTTCCGCGTCCTCGGCGAGAAGACCGCCGCCCTCCTCCAGGACGCCCGCCGCGTCGAACTCGACTGGGCCGGTCACCTCCCGGCACTGGAGCGCCCCGAGGAGACCCTGGCCCTGCTGACCGGCTTCCTGTCCGGACTCAGCGCCCCCGCCGCAGCTGCGCGGTGATCGTCGGGTCGGTGATCCGGTCGTCGGCGGCCAGCAGGAACGCCTTCGACAGGATCACCGACAGCATCCCGCCGTCCTCCTCGAACGGCAGGAACACCTTCCCCGCCGCCCGCCCGGCCTCCCGCGAACGGTCCACCACCACGCACAGATACGCGTCCGAGGGCTCCATCAGCACGTTCCCCGAGCCCAGATGGATCCGGTACGCCCCCAGCTCCCCCCGCACCCGCAGGAACCGGTCCGTCAGCTCCACCCGGTCCGCGATCCGGGTCCGCGGCAGCAGCCGGCCCAGCGTCTCCCGCCGCACCCGCGCCCCCTCGCCCAGCTCGCCGAAGCCCCAGCGCATCCAGTAGTCGCCGTAGGCCCGGTCCGCGCCCCGGTCCCGCCAGTCCGGATCCGCCCCGACCGACGCCACCCCCGTGAACAGGTCCACGTCCCGCAGCGCCTCCGAAAGGACCAGCGCCGGCACCTCCGCGAGCGGCGCCTGCTCCCACGGCCCGCGCGGCCCCGCGGCCCCCGCCCGCCGCTCGAACCGCACCTGGTCCGTCGCGCAGAGCAGGGCCGCCCCGTCCGCGTACGCCCCGTCGTCGGCCAGGTCCACGAAGAAGCGTGCCCGCCACCGCGTCCCCTCCGCCGCCGGCAGCTCGCCCGGCGCGGGCAGCTCCTTCACCATCTCGGAGGAGTACCCCTCGGAGAAGTGCCCCAGGTGCCGCCCCGCCCAGCCCCGGGCCGTCATCAGCGCCCGCGCCTGCCCGTACCGCAGCACGTGCCCCGCGAAGCGGTTCGAGTACGTGGCGGTCTCCCGCTCCGCCGGCGTCAGCGGGTACACCTCCCGGAACACCTGCTTGAACGGCTGCCGCTGCTCCCGGTCGAGCAGCGCCGCCCGCCACCGGGCGACCTCCTCGTCCCCGGCCCGCAGCGGATGCCACAGCCGCAGCAGGTCGCCCGCCCCCACCGGCCGCGCGGAGCCGTCCGCCCCGGCCAGCGCCCAGCCGTCCCCCGACCGCTCCGGCCGCCCGGCCGTCCAGTCCCCGGCGCCGTCCCCGGCCTCCCAGACCAGCGCCCGCGCCACCGCACCCGTCACCGGATGGTCCGCGTAGTACCGCCGCCAGTCCGCCGCCGGCCAGACCGTGCCCGCCGCCAGGTGCTCCTCCAGGCGCGCCCGCTCCTCGGAGAGCAGCGCCGACAGCTTCCGCAGCCCGGCCCGCACCTCCTTCAACTCCTCGGCGCGCGCCTCCCGCACCTCCTTCGGCGCGGTCTTCAGGAGCCTCCCCTCCGGGCCCCTGAAGGAGAGCAGCGCCGTGCCCGGCTCCCGTACGGCCAGCTCCGCCGTGTACGCCCCGAGCGCCACCTCCCGCGCCCCGCGCCCGTCCAGGCCGAGCGCCGGCACGGCCCGCTCGCGGAGCATCGACGCGGTCATCCCGGCGCGTGCGGAGACCGTCTCCGTGGCGCGCGCGATCCCCTTCGCCACCGTGCGGTTGACCACCCGCTTCGGCAGCCGCCCCAGCTCGGCGACGGCCGCCTCGGCCCGGTCGGCCGGGCACTCCCCGAGCACCGCGACCGCCGCCGTCGCGATCGGCTGGCTCCGGCACATCCCCCCGGACCCGCCGAGCCCCGTCCCCGCGTGCAGCGCCACGGCCCCCACCAGCGGCACCACCCACTCCTCCCGGACGCCGAGGGCCGCCCACAGCAGTCCCCGGACGAGGGAGGTGTTGGCGGCGCTCGCCAGGGTGGAGAGCCCCATCCCGACGAGGTCCGGGTCGTTGACCCGGTGCTCCTCCTGTGCGGCGATCCCCTCCAGCAGCCGCCGTACGACCTCCGGGCCGGACTCCGCCGCGGCGAGCAGCGCGGCCGCCCGCTTCCGCCAGGCCAGGGTCGCCCGCGGCCGGTCCATCGGCGCGCAGTGCGCCAGGAGGGCGGCCACGCCCGCCCCCGCGAGCAGCTCCGCGTGCGCGGACCGCATCGCCGGGCCGTAGTCGTCGAACCCGTCCAGGACGTGACGGGGCAGCAGACCGGTGTCCACCCGCGCCTCGCGCAGCAGCAGGGCGTCCATCCGGTCGCGGAGCAGGCTGAACTCGTCCTGGCTGTAGTGGCGCAGGCCTTCGGCGATCCGGCGCAGGGCCCGGACGTGCGTCCGCGAGAAGTCCCCCGCCTGCTCGCAGGCCGCGAGCGCGAGCGGCACCAGTTCGGTGAAGTGCAGCTGGAGTTCGTGCGGGGCGACACCCGCCTCGCCGCCCAGGAGGCGGATCAGCAGCAGATCGGCCTCCTCGGCCGACCAGCCCAGGTCCCGGCGCGCGAGCCGGTCGAGCGCCTCCGCCACCGCTGCCTTGCCGTTCCTGCGGCAGGCGTACCGGTGCACGGCGAGCGCGGCCTCCCGCAGCTCCGCCCCCTCCAGGCCGTCCAGCAACCCCCGCAGCGCGTCCGGCCCTTCGGCCGCCGCGCGCGCCACCGCCTCACCCGTCGTCCCCACCATGCCGACCACGGTAGGGCCACCCACCGACAACGCCCTCAGCGCACCCGCCGCACCCCCGGGACCAGCGCCGTCGCCAGGCAGCAGCCGCCGACCAGGAGGGCCGCCACGGCCAGCGGGACGCCCGGGCCCCACAGATCGGCGGCGAGCGGCGCGAGCGCGTACCCGACCGGCATCGCGGCCAGCGAGAGGAGCCAGTCGTAGGAGACCACCCGGGCCAGCACCTGCTCCGGGATCGTCCGCTGGACGACGGTGTCCCACAGGGGGTTGAGGAAGCCGAGGCCTGCCTGCGCGAGCCCGTACGCGGCGATGACGGCCCAGGCGGGCGCCCCGGCGGCGAGCAGCAGCAGCGGCAGCGCGTAGCTCGCGAGGGCGAGGTTGGCGGCGAGGACGGGCCGGGAGGGGCTGAGCCGGTCGGCGAGGAGCGAGCCGGCGAGCAGCCCCACCGCGCCCGCCTGGAGGAGCAGCACCCAGGCGCCCGCCCCGCCGAGCCGGTCGAGGGCGAGGGCGGGGCCGAGGGTCATCAGGACGGCGGCGGCGCCGTTCCAGGCGCTGTGCGCGACGAGGCTGGTCCAGTACCAGTCGCGGGACCTGACCTCCCGCCAGCCCTCGCGCAGGTCGGCCGGGAAGGACCGGTGGGGGACCGGGACCCGGTCGATCCGCAGGACGGCGAGGAGCGCGGCGCTGAGGGCGAAGGAGGCGGCGTCGAGGACGAAGGCCCAGCCGGGGCCGACGGTGAGGACGAGCGCGCCGGCGAGCGCGGGCCCGCCGACGCGGGCGGCGCTCTGGGCGATGCCCAGGGCGGCGTTGGCCCGGTGCAGGGCCTCCGCGGCGACGGTGCCGCGCACCAGCGGGGCGCCGGTCGGCATGGCGAAGGCGCCGGCCGCCCCGCCGGCGGCGGAGGCGGCGGCGATCAGCCACAGCGCGGGGCTGCCGCCGAGGAGCTGGGCGCCGACGAGGAGTTGGGCGGCGCACCGGACGAGGTCCGTGACGAGCGCGATGGCGCGGGCGTCGAAGCGGTCGGCGAGCACCCCGCCGACCGGCAGCAGGACCAGCTTGGGGACCATCGCGCAGGCGAGGACCAGGGCGAGCGCGCCGGTGGAGCCGGTGGCCTCCAGGACGGCGAGGGCGAGCGCGGCGGGGATGACGGCGTCGCCGGTGAGGGAGAGGACCCGTCCGGTGAAGAGCAGCCGGAAGGGGCGGGTGCGCAGGGGGTGGCGGACGGGAGGCGGGGCGGTGACGGAAGCGGCCATGCCCGCAGGGTATTTCGATACCGAATAATTCGGCAACGAAATATCCAAGCGGGGGGAGGAGCCGTGTCCGCACGTACGATCGCCCCATGAACCAGCCGGACCCCGCAGCGCCCCAGGAACAGGACTGGACCGACGGACACGTGGCCCGCTGGCTGCCCGTCCTGCCCGGACTCGACCCCGTCGTCGAAGGCGCGGTCACCCGGATGAAGAAGCTCTCCGTCCACCTCCGGCGGGTCCGCGAGCAGTCGCTCCTCGACTTCGACGTGGAGCGCCACGAGTTCGACACCCTGCACAAGCTGGCCGGCCGGGGCGGCTCCGCCGCCCCCTCCGAGCTGGCCGAGGACCTCGACCTGGCCCCCGCCTCGGTCACCGGCCGCCTCGACGCCCTGGAGAAGCGCGGCTTCGTCCGCCGCACCCCCTCCACCGCCGACCGCCGCCGGGTCGTCGTCGAGCTCACCGAGTCCGGCCGCACCACCTGGCTCGGCGCCATGGACGTCCTCGGCCACGAGGAGGAGCGCCTCCTCGGCGTCCTCGACCCCGCCGAGCGCGCCACCCTCAACGACCTTCTTCGCCGCGTCATGCTCGCCGCCGAGGCCGACCCGGACCACTCCCACTGGCCGCGCTGACCCGCAGTCAGCGGCCTGTCAGTGGCGGTGCCTACCCTCGGCGCCATGGGAACAGTGACCTTCGTCGACGAGACGACCCTCGGCGACCGCACCGCCTCCGCGCCCCTGGCCGTCCCCGAGGAGCGGCTGCCGCTGCGCGAGCTGATCGCCCGCCGGGTCGCCCTGGAGACCGGGCCGGACGGCTACGAGGCCGCGCTCGCCCGCGCCCTCGACGCCTTCGCCCGCAACGGCTTCCTCGTCCTCGTCGGCGACCGCCAGATCGAGGACCCGGACGAGACGGTGGCGCTCGGCCCGGACACCGAGGTGGTCTTCCTCAGACTCGTCCCCCTGGTCGGCGGCTGACGCCCTTCCCGCGTGGCTCCGCACGCGGGAAGGCCCCGCCTCCCAGGGGAGACGGGGCCTTCCACGGCACTGCGACGGGATCGGAAGCGATCCGGGATCAGAAGCGACGCGTGATGAGCGCGCGCTTCACCTCCTGGATCGCCTTGGTGATCTCGATGCCACGCGGGCACGCGTCGGTGCAGTTGAACGTGGTGCGGCAGCGCCACACGCCGTCCTTGTCGTTCAGGATCTCCAGGCGCTGCTCGCCGCCCTCGTCGCGCGAGTCGAAGATGAAGCGGTGCGCGTTGACGATCGCGGCCGGACCGAAGTACTGGCCGTCGTTCCAGAAGACCGGGCAGGACGACGTGCACGCGGCGCACAGGATGCACTTGGTGGTGTCGTCGTAGCGCTCGCGGTCCTCGGGGGACTGCTTGCGCTCGCGGGTCGGCTCGTTCCCCTTGGTGATGAGGAAGGGCATGACGTCGCGGTACGCCTGGAAGAAGGGCTCCATGTCGACCACGAGGTCCTTCAGCACCGTGAGGCCCTTGATGGGCTCGATGGTGATCGGCTTCTCGGGGCTGAGGTCCTTGATCAGCGTCTTGCAGGCCAGACGGTTCTTGCCGTTGATCCGCATGGCGTCGGAACCGCAGATGCCGTGTGCGCAGGAGCGGCGGAAGGTCAGCGTGCCGTCCAGGTCCCACTTGATCTTGTGGAGACCGTCGAGCACGCGCTCCTTCGGGTCGATCTCGACCTGGAAGTCCTCCCAGACCACCGCGTCCGAGATCTCGGGGTTGAAGCGGCGGACCCGGAAGGTGACCGTGATGTACGGGGAGGCGGCGGACTCCGCCTCGACCTTGTCCAGAACGGGGGTGGCCATCAGTACTTACGCTCCATCGGCTGGTAGCGGGTCGTCACGACCGGCTTGTAGTCGAGACGCACGGTCTCGGAGCCGTCCTCGCCGACCTCGCGGTACGCCATCGTGTGGCGCATGAAGTTGACGTCGTCGCGGTTCGGGTAGTCCTCGCGGTAGTGACCGCCGCGGGACTCCTTGCGCGCCAGGGCCGAGACGGCCATGACCTCGGCCAGTTCGAGCAGGTTGCCCAGCTCGATGGCCTCCAGGAGGTCGGTGTTGAAGCGCTTGCCCTTGTCCTGGATGGACACGTTCTTGTAGCGCTCGCGCAGCTCGGCGATCTTCTCGACGGCCGTCTTGATGGTCTGCTCCGTGCGGAACACCATCACGTTGGCGTCCATCGTCTCCTGGAGCTCGCGGCGCAGGTCGGCGACCCGCTCGGTGCCCGTGGAGTTGCGCAGGTTCTCGATCTGCGCGACGACCATGGCCTCCGGGTTCTCCGGCAGCTCGACGTAGTCGTGCTTGTGGGAGTACTCGGCGGCGGCGATGCCCGCGCGGCGCCCGAAGACGTTGATGTCGAGCAGCGAGTTGGTGCCGAGGCGGTTGGCGCCGTGCACCGACACGCAGGCGACCTCGCCGGCCGCGTACAGGCCCGGGACGACGGTGGTGTTGTCCGACAGGACCTCACCCTCGACGTTGGTCGGGATGCCGCCCATGGCGTAGTGCGCGGTGGGCTGGATCGGGATCGGGTCCGTGTACGGCTCGATGCCGAGGTACGTACGGGCGAACTCGGTGATGTCCGGGAGCTTGGCGTCGAGCTGCTCCGGCGGGAGGTGCGTCAGGTCCAGGTAGACGTGGTCGCCCTCGGGACCGCAGCCGCGGCCCTCGCGGATCTCCGTGTAGATGGAGCGGGAGACGACGTCACGGGACGCGAGGTCCTTCATGACCGGCGCGTACTTCTCCATGAAGCGCTCGCCGTCCTTGTTGCGGAGGATGCCGCCCTCACCGCGGGCGCCCTCCGTCAGCAGGATGCCCATGCGCCAGATGCCCGTCGGGTGGAACTGGAAGAACTCCATGTCCTCCAGGGGCAGGCCGCGGCGGTAGCAGGCGGCCTGGCCGTCACCGGTCAGGGTGTGGGCGTTGGAGGTCACCTTGAAGAACTTGCCGGTGCCGCCGGAGGCGTAGACGACCGCCTTCGCCTGGAAGATGTGGATCTCGCCGGTGGCCAGCTCGTACGCGACGACGCCGGCGGACTGCTTGACGCCGTCGACCTCGACGATGAGCTGGTCCAGGACGTAGAACTCGTTGAAGAACTCCACGCCCTCCTTGATGCAGTTCTGGTACAGCGTCTGGAGGATCATGTGGCCGGTGCGGTCGCCCGAGTAGCAGGCGCGGCGGACCGGGGCCTCGCCGTGGTTGCGGGAGTGCCCGCCGAACCGGCGCTGGTCGATGTCGCCGTTGGGCGTACGGCCGAACGGCAGGCCCATCTTCTCCAGGTCGAGGACGGCGTCGATGGCCTCCTTCGCCAGGATCTCGGCGGCGTCCTGGTCGACCAGGTAGTCACCGCCCTTGACCGTGTCGAAGGTGTGCCACTCCCAGTTGTCCTCCTCCACGTTGGCCAGCGCGGCGGCCATGCCGCCCTGCGCGGCGCCCGTGTGGGAGCGGGTGGGGTAGAGCTTCGTCAGCACGGCGGTGCGGCTGCGCTTCGTCGCCTCGATGGCGGCGCGCATGCCGGCGCCGCCGGCGCCGACGATGACGGTGTCGTACTTGTGGATCTTCATGGCGTGGTTACCTCAGCCCCGTGCCTAGCGGATGTTCGGGTCGAAGGTGAAGATCACCAGCGTGCCCAGAAGGATGGTGAACACCGTGGCGGTGTACAGCAGGCCCTTGAGCCACAGACGCGTGTTGGCGCGCTCCGCGTAGTCGTTGATGACGGTGCGGAGGCCGTTGGCGCCGTGGAGCATGGCCAGCCACAGCATCAGCAGGTCCCAGACCTGCCAGAACGGGGACGCCCAGCGGCCGGCCACGAAGGCGAAGCCGATCTTGGAGACGCCGCCGTCCAGGAAGAGCTGGATCAGCAGGTGGCCGAGGACGAGGACCACGAGGACCACGCCCGAGAGGCGCATGAAGAGCCATGCCGCCATCTCGAAGTTGCCGCGGGTCGCGCGCGGGGTCTTGCCCGTGCGCTTGCGGGGGGCCTCGATGTACGGGGCGGGGTTGTCCACGTCGAAGGAAGCGCCCTCGACGGGACCGATCGCGGAGGTGGTGTCAGCGGACATGAGGCGCGTCAGCTCCCGAACAGTTCACGTGCGGCGTGGCCGAGGACGGGGTAGATCGAACCCGCCATCAGGACGACCCAGACGCCCACGACGGTCCAGAGCATCTGCTTCTGGTAGCGGGGGCCCTTGGACCAGAAGTCCACGGCGATGACCCGCAGGCCGTTCAGCGCGTGGAAGAGGATGGCGGCGACCAGGCCGTACTCCAGAAGAGCGACGATCGGCGTCTTGTAGGTCGCGACGACCTCGTCGTACGCCTCGGGGGAGACGCGGACGAGAGCGGTGTCCAGCACGTGTACGAACAGGAAGAAGAAGATGAGGACGCCGGTGACTCGATGAGCCACCCAGGACCACATTCCTTCCCGGCCGCGGTACAGCGTTCCAGCCGGCACGGAAAAACCCTCCGGGAGCGGGGATCGGGGCCCGGCCGGCTTCTCTGTCGGTCTGGCCCGGCCGGGTACGGTCCACCGGCCCCGGTCATCGTAGCGACGACTTGTCGGTTCGCTCGCCCGGGGTCCTTCAGTGTGATCAAACAGGCACGGACGGGCTATCGTCCGAGGCGGATTCGGGCGATTCCGGGGAGAATCACAGGTTCCAACGGGTGTGGGTGAGCCCGCGGGCGAGCGCGAAGGCGAGCCGCGACCGGGCGAGCCGGCGCAGTTCGTCGGCCGCGACGGCGCGTTCCTCCTCCGGTTCGTTGCCGAGACGTGACCGGATTCCGCCGAGGACCACGTCAAGTCGCTCGCCCGGCCGCACCCCGTCCAGGCTGATGACGAACGCGTGGCCGAAGCGGCTCTCGTACGCGGCGTGGGCGGCGCGCAGCGCGGTCCGGGCGGCCGGCGGCGCGTCCGGGTGCGGCAGCGCGGAGGTCTCGGCGGCCAGCGCCTCGTCGAGGTCGGCGCCGGTCAGGTCGTACCCGGCCTCCTCGGCGGCGGCGAGCAGGGCGTCCACCGTGGGATAGGGCCGGTGGGCGGCGATCCGCTCGGCCCAGCGGCGGCTGTGGCAGCAGGCGAGCAGCAGCTCCACGGCCTCGGCCGGGGCGGCGGCGTTGAGCGGCAGCAGGCCGTGCGGGGCGCCGGTGGACTTCTGGGCGGGTATGGCAGGCGCGTCCGCCGGACCCGGCTTGCGGCAGGGGGCGTGGGTGTCGCTGGTCAGCGTGGGCTCCGGGACGGCGGGACGAGTGGGGTGGACGTGACGCAACGTTATCGACGGGACGGGGGAAGTGTCCGACGAGTGCGCGAATTTCACCCGGAAGGGAGAGTTTAGGAACGTGTGATGGACGTGAAGGTTCCGTTCCGACGGGTGGGGGAGCGCGCCCGGCGATTGGCCGGGTCGGCCCGGGTGGGGGAGGATGCGGGGGATGCGGTACTCCTCACGAGGCCCTCTGGGCGGCCCGGCTCTCCTGGCGGCCGCGGTGGCGTTGACCACCGTGGCGGCCTGCTCGAACGGCTCCCCCTCCGGCGCGGACTCCCCGTCACCCTCCGGTACGGCCCCGGCCGCGACGACCTCGGCGGCGAAGCCCACCACGACGACCCCGAGCCCGACGCCGACCCGGACCCACCCGCTCTCCCGGGCCCCCCGCACCGTCCCCGCCGTCCGCTCCCACGAGCCCGCCCGCGGCCCCGGCTGGAAGCCCGCCGCGAGCGCCGGGGTCGTCCTCGGCGCGGACAGCGCGGGCCTCGCCGACGAGGGCCGGCTGCTGGCCGAGGAGCTGGGCCTGCGCTACCGGGGCGAGGCCGCCGCCGGACCGGGCGACGTCGAGCTGGCGCTCGGCGGGAAGGGCGCCGCCGAGTCGTACACGCTCACCGTGAAGGACGACCGGGTCCGCATCACCGGCCCCGACGAGGCCGGCGTCTTCTACGGCACCCGCACCCTCAAGCAGTCGGTGAAGGGGAGCGGCGCGATGCCCGAGGGCACGGTCGCCGACCGCCCGGCGAAGCCGCAGCGCGGGCTCAACGTCGACATCGCCCGCAAGCACTTCACCGCCGCCTGGCTGGAGGACCGGATCCGGGAGATGGGCGACCTCAAGCTCAACCAGCTGGGGCTGCACTTCTCCGACGACCAGGGCTTCCGGATCGAGTCCGACTCGCACCCCGAGGTCGTGTCGAAGCAGCACCTCACCAAGGCGGAGGTCCGCCGGATCCTCGCGCTCGCCGCGAGCCGGCACGTCACCGTCGTCCCCGAGATCGACTCGCCCGGACACCTCGGCGCGGTCATCGACGCCCACCCGGACCTCCAGCTGGTCAGCGTCAGCGGCCGCACTCCGCGCGGCGCCGTCGACATCTCCGACCCGGCCGCCGCCCGGATCGTCGACGACCTGCTGCGCGAGTACACCGCCCTCTTCCCCGGCGCCTACTGGCACCTCGGCGCCGACGAGTACGTCGCCCTGATGGCGAAGGACCCCGAGGCGACGTACCCGCAGCTCGCCCGCGCGGCGCGCGAGGCGTACGGCCCCTCGGGGCGCGTCCAGGACCTGGCGACCGACTGGCTCAACGACCGCGCCGCGACCGTCCGTCCGACCGGCAAGACCCTCAAGGCGTGGAACGACGGCTTCTTCGCCGGCGGGGTGGTGAGCGCGGCGAAGGACATCGAGGTCGAGTACTGGACGGGCAAGGAGTACGGGGCCAGGCCGCCGCTCCCGTACCTCCAGGCGGGCCGCAGGCTGGTCAACCTCAACGACGAGTACCTCTACTACGTGCTCGGCGAGCCCAACCAGTTCACCTATCCGACCGGCCGCCGCATCTACGAGCAGTGGACCCCGCTGGTCGTCCGCGGCACCACCCCGGTCCCGGCGCGCTACGACGCGCAGATCCAGGGCGCCCGGTTCGCCGTCTGGTGCGACCTCTCCGACGCCCAGACCCAGGCCCAGGTCGCCGCCGGCATCCGCCTCCCGCTCGCGGCCCTCTCCCAGAAGGTCTGGGACCCCCGCAAACCCGCGCAGACCTGGTCCGAGTTCCGCGCGCTGGCGACGAAGGTGCGCGGCTGAGCCGCGGCTATTCCCTGGACGGAACGCCTCCGCCTGGCATACGTTCCCGCCCGGCCCCTTGGGGGAGGGGCGTTTTCCGTTCACATGTTCCTGGGGGGAACTCTCTTGCTGCGCAATCCCAACGGTCTGGCCACGGCCCTGACCGTCCTGCTGGGCGTCGACGTCCTGCTCTTCCTGCTGGGCGCGGGCTCCGAGGCGTGGATCCTCGCCGACCCGCTGGCCGCCGCCGAGTCGTACGCCACCGTCGAGGCCACGCTCAACACGCTGACGGCCGCCGGCTTCCTCGCCTACCTGGCGACCGTCGTCGTCTTCATCATCTGGTTCCACCAGGTCCGGTCGAACGCCGGCGTCTGGGCGCCCGACCTCCAGAGCCGGACGCCCGGCTGGGCCATCGGCTCCTGGTTCATCCCGATCGGCAACCTGTGGATCCCGCGGCAGATCGCCGTGGAGGTCTGGCGGGCCAGCCGCCCGGACCCGTACGCCGCCGACGGCGCCCGGGAGCTCACGCTGCTCAACTCCTGGTGGACGTGTTTCGTGGTGGGGGTGGCCGTCGACCGGCTGTCCAGCGGGCTCTACAAGCAGGCCGACACGCTGGACGCGCTGACCACCGCGGCGACCTGGTCCATGGCCGGGTACGTCTTCATCGTCGCCTCGGGCGTCCTCGCCATCCTGTTCGTCCGCCGTCTGACCTCTATGCAGCACACCAAGGCCACTGGCATGCTTTCGGCCGCCAAGTGACGAGAAAGCGCCCTTCGGCGCAGAAGTGGACGTAGAGAGTCCGCATCGGGTGGCGAGGAGGCGTCCATGACGTCGAGTACGGGTCGGAGTCTGGTGGAACTGATCGGCGGGACCGACGGGCGGGGCCTCGCCGCCTCCGGGCTCGCCTGCCTGGACCGGTGCCTGCCGCTGCTCGCGCCCGACCGTGCCGAGGTGCTGCGGCCGGTCTGGGCGGCGGTCGCGCGCGCCGACGCCGCCGCCTGGGCCGAGGCCGTCGGCAAGGCGCGGGTCGAGCTGGACGGCGCGGGCGGCGAGGCCGCCGACGACGGCGGGGCCGTCTCCCTGGTGCGCGCGATGGTCGACGGGATGCCCGCCGAGTGGGCCGAGGAGCCCCTCCGCGCCTGGGCCGAGCGGTGCTCGACCGTCGCGCTCTCCGTGCACCGCCTGTACGACGTCGGCGAGGACGGCCCGCTGCACGCCGGTGAGCTCCGCCGCCAGCTGGCCGTCCTCGACGCGGCCGCCCACGGTCCGACCGGACTGCGCCGGGCGCGCGAGCTCTCCGTCGAGGGCGGCCGGGTGCTGCGCGCGGTGGTCTCCCGTCGGGCGCGTACCGCCTGAGCTCAGCCCTCGGCGGGGGCCTCGACCGTCGCGGAGGCGATCAGCTCGGCGAGCTGCCGCTCCGCCTCCGCCTTCTCCAGGCCGAGGCCGCTCAGCGCGCCCTTGCCGTCCTCGTGCTCCAGGAGCGCGAGGAGGATGTGCTCGGTGCCCACGTAGTTGTGCCCGAGCCGCAGCGCCTCGCGGAAGGTCAGTTCGAGCACCTTCTTCGCCGCCGCGTCGTAGGGGACGAGCGCGGGCACCTCCTCGGCGGCCGGCGGCAGCGTCGGCGTCACGGCCTCGCGCAGCTGTTCGGCGGTGACGCCCTGCGAGGTGATCCACAGGACGGCGAGCCCCTCGGGCTCGGCGAGCAGGCCGAGGGCGAGGTGGCCGGGGACGGTCTCCGCGTTGCGCGCGGCGATCGCCTCGTTCTGCGCGGCGACCACGACCGCGCGGGCGCGCGGGGTGAAGCGGGCGAAGCCGGCGTTCGGGTCCATCTTCTCGGCGTCGGGGTCCTTGGGGACGAAGCGCTTCTGCGCGGCCTGGCGGGTGACGCCCATGCTGCGGCCGATGTCGGTCCAGGAGGCGCCGGAGCGGCGGGCCTGGTCGACGAAGTGTCCGATGAGGTGGTCGGCGACCTCGCCGAGGTAGTCCGCCGCGATGACCGCGCCGGAGAGCTGGTCCAGCGTGTCGGGGTGGACCTTCTTGATCGCTTCGATGAGTTCGTCGAGACGGATGGTGATCTGAGGAACCACGGGCTGCGTCATGAGGCAACCTTAGGTTGACAGTCCCCGACTGTCAACGATCGGTTGACACCCGTCGGGGCCTCTTCGGGGACGACTTCTTTCGGGTGGCGTGTCATATCGCATGAAGGTGGGATGAATCGACCCGCTGGGGCCGTGTCGCGCCCTGGGAAGGTTCCGGAAAAAGGGAGACGACCGGGGCCGCCACCCCCCACAGGAGAGGCCCCGGTCGTCGTCCACGGAGCCGCAGCACGGCTCCGTACTCCATACAGCGCCGGGCGTGCGGTTTCTGTCACACCGTTCGCCACCCCGTCCGCGCCGGGGCGAAGGTTGCAAGTTGCACAAGGTGCCCGTACCGCGTGGACGTGACACCGGGAATCGACGTAGCGTGCTGGAGCGCGAAGCGGACCCGGCGGCGATGACCAGCCCCGACTCCGCCGGCGACGTGCTGACGCGCGCGCAGGACGCGACCGACGAACAGGGTTTGGGGAGTGCTGGGGGACGACGCGGAGCTGACGGCCGCGGTGCTCGCTGCGCAGAACGGGGACGAAGACGCCTTCCGTACTGTGTACCGCGCCGTGCACCCCCGTCTGCTGGGCTACATGCGCACGCTGGTCGGAGAGGCCGACGCCGAGGACGTCACCTCGGAGGCCTGGCTCCAGATCGCCCGCGACCTCGACCGCTTCGGCGGCGACGCGGACCGCTTCCGCGGCTGGGCCGCCAGGATCGCCCGCAACCGCGCCCTCGACCACATCCGGATGCGCGGCCGCCGTCCCGCCTCCGGCGGCGACGAGACCGAGCTGACCGACAAGCCCGCCGACTCCGACACCGCGGGCGAGGCCCTGGAGGCGCTCTCCACCGGCGACACCCTGCGGCTCATCGCCCGCCTCCCGCAGGACCAGGCCGAGGCCGTCGTCCTGCGCGTCGTCGTCGGCCTCGACGCCAAGTCCGCCGCCGACGCCCTCGGCAAGCGCCCCGGCGCGGTCCGCACCGCCGCGCACCGCGGCCTGAAGAAGCTCGCCGAACTCCTCGGCGTCGACCCGGCCGCGACCGGGGCGGACAACGGCGAGGGGGCCGACGGCGGGACGCCGGGCCTCGACGGAGTACCACCCCAGCGCGGCCGGAATCCCGGGTTCACGGCGCCCGGCGGTGTGACGCATTGGCGTCCGCGTACGCAGAAGGACATGTGATGGCCGACGAGCGGTACCAGTGGCTCGATCCCGACGCCGCGGAGCGGCTGCTCCGGGGTGAGCCCGTCGACCCCGCGGACCCCGCCGCCCGCACCGGCGCCGCAGCCCTCGCCGACGCCCTCGACACGGTCCGCGTCCCC
This sequence comes from Streptomyces sp. NPDC047974, assembly GCF_040653375.1. Classification (NCBI taxonomy): domain Bacteria; kingdom Bacillati; phylum Actinomycetota; class Actinomycetes; order Kitasatosporales; family Streptomycetaceae; genus Streptomyces; species Streptomyces sp. NPDC047974. Next base: position 40,907 of record NZ_JBEZNU010000015.1, on the reverse strand, counting down.
GCCGCCCCCGCCCCCGGCGTACCGCTCGCCGGGGAGGAGGCCGCCCTCGCCGCCTTCCGCACCGCCACCACCGCCCGCACGGCGGCCGCCGCCCGCGCGGCCGCGCCCGGCGCGGCCCGCCGCTGGGGACGCTCCCTGCGGTACGGGCTCGCCGCCGCGCTCGCCGCCGTCACCGTCGGCGGGGTCGCCGTCGCCGCCGGGACCGGAGTCCTCCCGCTGGTCGACAAGGAACCGTCACGTACGGTCACCGCCGCCGACCCCGCGGTCCCGACCGGAGAACCGGGCGGACCCACCTCCGGAATCGAAGGCCACCCGGACCCGTCCGGGAACGCGGACCCGGGCCGGCCCACCACCACGCCCGCCCCCGGCACCAGCCCCACCGCCGGACCCGAGGACGGCACCCCCGCGACCCCCCGCCCCGGCGTCACCCCCTCCGGCAAGCGCACCGGCCACGACGGGGACGACGACGCCACCGGGGACCGGGACGCCGACACCCGCGAGATCAGGACCAAGGCCTGCCGCGCCTACCGCGACGGCAGCCTCGACGACGCCGACCGCCGCCGGCTCGCCGCCGCCCTGCGCACCGGCGAGTCCCTGCGCGCCTACTGCGACGCGCTCCTCGGCTCCGCCACGGACAAGGACGGGGACGGGGACGGGCGCGACGGAGGGAGCGGCGAGGGCGCGGAGAACGGCGACCAGGGCAAGGACGGGGACGAGGAGAGCCGGGACGCCGGCACGGACCTCGGCCACGGCACCGTCCCCACCCCCTCCGACCCCAGCCGCAAGCGCGGCCGGAGCGGCGGCGGCGCGGACAGGCCCGACCCGAAGGACCGGCCCAAGGCCAAGCAGAAGGTGAAATCGCAGGTCACAGCGGTTCCGCAGCGTCCCGCGGCCACTCCGGCGACGCGGGTGTGACACTTTCGGGCCCGTCGGCGCAGTACTGAGTGAGCCGACTGGTCATCGGCCGCGCAGAGAGCCGGGGTTCCCCCCGTACCTACGGCTCCGCGCACCCGGCGCGGGTGGGGCACGTTCCCCCGGCCCCACCCGCGCCCCTTCTTCCCTTCCCGTCCGCTACCAGTGGACGACGACCTTGTCGCCGACCTTCACCTGGTCGAAGAGGGCCGCGATCTTCGCCCGGTCCCGGACGTTCACGCAGCCGTGCGAGGCCCCGTTGTAGCCGCGGGCCGCGAAGTCCGACGAGTAGTGCACCGCCTGGCCGCCGCTGAAGAACATCGCGTACGGCATGGGCGTGTGGTAGATCGTCGACGTCCAGTCCTTCGCCTTCCAGCCCACCGCGAAGGTGCCCTCGCGCGTCGGCGTGTTCTCCGAACCGAAGCGCACGTCCATCGACGACACCACCCGGCCGTCGATCATCCAGGCCAGCGTCCGGCTCTCCTTGCTGATGCAGAGCACCCGGCCCTTCATGCAGCGCGCGTCCGGGGTGTCCAGCTTGTTGGTGGTGGACGGCTTCAGCTCGTCCGCCGTCGGCTTCCTCGACATGCCGAGCAGCCGCTGCCAGGTCGTCTCGTCCACCGAGCCCGTCGCGGGCAGGCCCCGCTTCTTCTGGAAGGCCGCGACCGCCTTCCCCGTGATCGAGCCGTAGAAGCCGGTGGGCGCCCGGTCGAAGTAGTCCAGCTGCCGCAGCCGCGCCTGGAGCTCCCGCACCTGCTCGTTCTCGTCGCCGTCCTTCATGAGGACCTTCGAGGCAGGCGTGGGGGTGGACGTGGGCGTGGACGAGGGGGTGGACGCGGGGGTGGACGCGGGTGCGGGAGACGACGGCTTGGCGTCGGACCCGCCGGACGCGTCGGACCCGCCGGACGCGGAGGGCGCCGTGGTCACCGGAGCGCCCGTGACCGGGGCCGTGGAGCCCCGCCCCCCGCTGCCGGACCCGGCCGCCTGGGCCGTACAGCCCGTCGCGACGAGCGCGACGGCGGCGGTCGCGAGCACGGCTCTGCGTATGACGGACGAACGCTTCATGGTGGCCCCCCGGGAACTCGACTGTGTCCATAGGGATGCTTCCCGTCCGCCCTTGGTTGCGCACGGGATGCTTCCCGTCCGCCCTTGGTCGCGCACCCGGTCGGGCGAAGCGCAGAGGCTGTGAGGAAGGTCCCAGCCTGCTGACCTCCACCGGACCGCGCACCCGCCGCTACAGTCCGTCGCGAGGGTCGGTACAGGAGCGCGGCAGCACAACAAACGGGAGGCACAGCACATGGCACGCGAGTCGGAGTCGGGACTGCCCATCGAGCCGGTCTACGGCGCGGACGCCCTGGAGGGCTGGGACCCGGCGGAGAAGCTGGGCGAACCGGGTGCTTACCCCTTCACGCGAGGCGTGTACCCGTCGATGTACACCGGACGGCCGTGGACCATGCGGCAGTACGCCGGCTTCGGCACCGCCGTGGAGTCCAACGCCCGGTACAAGCAGCTGATCGACAACGGCACGATGGGCCTCTCGGTCGCCTTCGACCTGCCGACCCAGATGGGCCACGACTCCGACGCGGCGATCGCCGGCGGCGAGGTCGGCAAGGTCGGCGTGGCGATCGACTCCGTCGACGACATGCGGGTCCTCTTCGACGGCATCCCGCTCGACAAGGTGTCGACGTCGATGACGATCAACGCCCCCGCCTCCCTCCTCCTCCTGATGTACCAGCTGGTCGGCGAGGAGCAGGGCGTGCCGGCCGAGAAGCTCACCGGCACGATCCAGAACGACGTGCTGAAGGAGTACATCGCGCGCGGGACGTACATCTTCCCCCCGAAGCCCTCCCTCCGGCTGATCGCGGACATCTTCAAGTACTGCAAGGCCGAGATCCCGAAGTGGAACACGATCTCGATCTCCGGCTACCACATGGCCGAGGCCGGCGCCTCGCCCGCGCAGGAGATCGCGTTCACCCTCGCCGACGGCATCGAGTACGTCCGCACCGCCGTCGCGGCCGGCATGGACGTCGACGACTTCGCCCCCCGGCTCTCCTTCTTCTTCGTGGCCCGCACCACGATCCTGGAGGAGGTGGCGAAGTTCCGCGCCGCCCGCCGGATCTGGGCGCGGGTGATGAAGGAGGAGTTCGGCGCGAAGAACCCCAAGTCGCTGATGCTCCGCTTCCACACCCAGACCGCCGGCGTGCAGCTGACGGCCCAGCAGCCCGAGGTCAACCTCGTCCGCGTCGCCGTCCAGGGCCTGGCGGCGGTCCTCGGCGGCACGCAGTCGCTGCACACCAACTCCTTCGACGAGGCCATCGCGCTGCCGACGGACAAGTCCGCCCGCCTGGCGCTGCGCACCCAGCAGGTCCTGGCGTACGAGACCGACGTGACGGCCACGGTCGACCCCTTCGCCGGCTCGTACGTGGTCGAGAAGATGACCGACGACGTCGAGGCGGCCACCCTCGAACTGATGGCGAAGGTCGAGGAGCTGGGCGGCGCGGTCAACGCCATCGAGCGCGGCTTCCAGAAGAGCGAGATCGAGCGCTCGGCGTACCGGATCGCGCAGGACACCGACTCCGGCGAGCGGGTCGTCGTCGGCGTCAACCGCTACACGATCGACGTCGAGGAGCCGTACGAGCCGCTGCGCGTCGACCCGGCGATCGAGGCCCAGCAGGCCGACCGCCTCGCCAAGCTGCGCGCCGAGCGCGACCAGCCGGCCGTCGACGCCGCCCTCGCCGCCCTGAAGAAGGCCGCCGAGGGCACCGACAACGTCCTCTACCCGATGAAGGACGCCCTCAAGGCCCGCGCCACCGTCGGCGAGGTCTGCGACGCGCTGCGCGAGGTCTGGGGCACCTACACGCCCAGCGACGTCTTCTGATCGTCCACCCGTTGAAATTTCAAGCGGAGTGTCGTACCGGTGTGCGACACTCCGCTTCATGCTGGGTGTCACCGATCTGCCGACCTATCTCGCCGGGCTCGTCCTCATCATCCTCCTCCCGGGGCCGAACTCGCTCTACGTGCTGTCCGTCGCCGCCCGCAAGGGCACCCGGACCGGATACAAGGCCGCCGCCGGCGTCTTCACCGGCGACACGATCCTGATGACCCTGGCCGCCCTCGGCGCGGCCTCCCTGCTCCAGACCACCCCGGTGCTCTTCACCATCGTCAAGTACGCGGGCGCCGGCTACCTGGCCTGGATGGCGTACGGCATGCTCCGCGCCGCCCTCGCCATGTGGCGCTCCCGCCGCGAACCCACCGAGGCCATGGCCGAGGCGGCCGAGACCGGGCCCTCCGAACACCCGTACCGCCGGGCGCTCGTCATCAGCCTCTTCAACCCGAAGGCGATCCTCTTCCTGATCTCCTTCTTCGTGCAGTTCGTGGACCCCTCCTACGCCTACCCGGCGCTCTCCTTCCTGGTCCTCGGCACCCTGCTCCAGCTCGGCAGCTTCCTCTACCTGACGACCCTGATCTTCAGCGGCACCCGCCTCTCCGCCGCCTTCCGCCGCCGCAAGCGCCTCTCCGCCGGCGCCACCTCCGCCGCCGGCGCCCTCTTCCTCGGCTTCGCCGTGAAGCTCTCCCTGAGCAGCGCCGCCTGACGCCGCTTGACCCTCACACCGTGTGAGGCCGTTCCGTAGGGGGCGTCATGTTTGCCATCGGAGACTTCGCCCGGCACGGGCGGGTGTCGGTCCGGATGCTGCGTCACTACGACGCCATCGGACTGCTGCGCCCGGCCCACGTCGACCCGCACAGCGGTTACCGCTTCTACACGGCCGGCCAGCTCACGCGGCTCAATCGCGTCATCGCGCTCAAGGACCTCGGCTTCACGCTGGAACAGGTGGGGGCCATCCTCGACGACGAGATCGGCGCGGAGGAGCTGCGGGGGATGCTGCGGCTGCGCCAGGCCGACCTCGAAGCGGCCCTGGAGGCGGCGCGGGCACGGCTCGCCCAGGTCGGTGCGCGGCTCCGAGCCATCGAGAGCGAGGGACGCATGTCCACGCAGGACGTCGTCGTCAAGAAGATCCCGGCCGTCCGGATCGCCGAGCTGAGCGCGTCGGCCGCCGGGTTCGAGCCGGAGGACATCACGCCCGTGATCGGGCCGCTGTACGAGGAGCTGTGCGGCCGGCTCGAAGCGGCCGGGGTCACCGGCTTCGGGCCGGGGATCGCGTACTACGAGGACGCCGGGAAGGGCGACGGCTCGATCGTCGTGCACGCCGGCACGACCGTGCCGGAGGGCACCGAGGCGGAGGGCGTGCTCGTGCACGTGCTGGCCGGCCTGGAGGAGGCCGCGACGATCGTCCACCGCGGTGCGATGGACGACGTCCTGGCGACCTCGCAGGCGCTCGCCGCCTGGATCGACACCAACGGGTACGCCTCCGCCGGCTACGCCCGTGAGCTGTACCTGGAGTGCCCGGAGGACCCGGCCGGGTGGGTGACCGAGATCCAGGAGCCGATCAGCCGCCCGTGACCCGGGGGGCCCGGGACCTCCGCACGGGTCCCGGGCCCGTCCCGTGCGCCTACTTCTTCAGGGCCTTGCGCAGGCGCAGGGCCCGGCGGGCCAGGCGGCGGACCCTCGGGTGGCGGGGGACCGGGAGGCCGCCCGGGAGGTCCAGGACGGTGAGCCGGCGGCGGGTGAAGTGGTGCCGGGTGCGCTCGGCGTACGGCCCGGACAGGTGGCGTACCGCCGCCTCCCGCAGGTCCGCCCTTATGTTCGGCTGCATCGCGAAGCCGACGGCGGCGACCAGGTCGTCGAGGCGGGCCGGGTCGGTCACCGGCTCCGCGTCGTCCGGGCCCGGCACCAGCGGCGGCAGGACCGCGTCGACGACCGTCAGCGGGATCCGGTTGCTGTTCTGGAACGGGGTGAGCCGCTGGAGCAGCTCCCGGGTGCCGACCCGGGCGACCGGCAGGCCGTAGAAGGTGCGGGCGGTCATCAGCGCCGTGGAGAAGCAGCCGACGACCAGCGCGGGCCGCAGCTCGCGGTAGAGCACCTCGGCGAGGACCGGGCGGGTCTCGACGGTCAGCTCGGCGCCGAGCCGGGCCGCCTCCTCGGTGAGCGAGGCCGTCCAGGAGTCGGGGGCGTTGGGGTGCGGCTTGAAGACGAGCCGCCGGTGGCCGCGGGCGATCGTGCCGCGCACCATGCTCAGGTGCAGTTCCTCCTCCTCGGCGGCCGTCATCAGGTTGATGGCCGCGAGGTACTGGCCGAGGAGGAGGGCGGGTCCCTCGCCGTCGCCGGGGGGCGCGTCGGTGCCAGCCAGCTCCTCGACGGCCTTGGTGAAGGCCTCCACCGGTACGGTCTCCGCCACCGCGCCGAACTCGCCGAGCAGCAGCGGCCGCAGGCCCGGCACCAGGTCGAGGTGGAGGAGGCGGGCGGCCCGTCCGCCGATCAGCGGGTCGATCTTGTTGCGGGTGGGGCCGTAGCTCATCAGGCCGTCGGCGTAGACGGTGATCGCCGCCTCCGGGAGGAGGGTGGCGATGGCGAGCGCCGGGGTGACCTGGATGGACTCCAGGACGAGTTCGATCCGGTCGTCGCCGAGCCCCCACAGCTTGTGGAGGTGGCGCTGGAGCATCGGCACGTCCTGGCCGCGCGGGGTCCAGCCGCCGGGGTGGAGCGGGGAGACGGTCTCGTTCCAGGAGATCACCTCGTCGAAGCGGCCGCGGATGCGGTCGAAGCCCTCGGCCTCGACGAAGGCGGGGGTGGTCTCCGGGATGGGCGCGTTGTTGGTGACGAGGAGGATCCGCCGGGCGGCGGCGCCGAAGCAGCCGCTGTCTATCGCGGCGGCCAGGGTGACCGCGCCGTACAGGGTGGACGCGGCGAAGATCTGGGTCGTGCGGGCCGTGCTCACGCGGCCACCTCCGAGGGGGTCGGGCCGGTCGAGGGGCCCCGGCCGCCCGGCGGGGCCGGCGGCGGTGGTGCGGGGCGCCGGCGGCGCAGCTTGCGCAGGACGGCGGCCCGGTCGCCGCCCATCGCGGTCAGCGCCGCGTCGAGGACGTCCTGCGGCATCCTGCGCAGCGCGCCCGCGCTCATCGCCTTCAGCTGCCGGGCCACGTCGGGCTCGAACTTCTCGAGGGAGCCGATGTGGTGGGCGATCACCGCGCAATAGGTGCGGACGGCTTTCGGGAGAAAGCGGTCCGCGTCCTTGTCCCTGGCGGTCTCCTCGACGACGAGGTCGAAGGCGCGGATGAAATCCAATTGCCGGACGTCGCCGATCTGGGTGAGGGAAGTCGCCACTCCGCGCCGGTAGAACACGCCGAGTTCGCCTATGGCGGCGAAGGATTTCGCCTCGCGGTGCAGCCGCCAGATCCAGGGCCGGTCCTCGGCCGTGCGCAGCCCGTGCGGGAAGTGCAGCAGGCCCTGGTCGAGGAGCCGGCGGTGGTAGACGCCCGCCCAGGCGAAGGGGTAGTCGACGGAGGTGGTGCGGTGGGCGGGGAGGATCGCCTCGCGCGGGTCGAGGACCTCGCCCCGGCGCGGGACGGGCACCCGGCGGACCGAGCGGGCGCGGCCGGTGACGGAGGTGTGGTCGGTGCGCAGGAAGTCGCAGCCGAGGCCTTCGGCGGCGGCGAGCAGCCGCCCGTAGTAGCCGGGGGAGAGCCAGTCGTCCCCGTCGAGGAAGGCGATGTACTCGCCGCGGGCGGCGTCCAGGCCGGTGTTGCGGGCGGTCGCCAGGCCCTCGTTCCGCTCGTGCCGGATCAGGACGGCGCCGGGCAGGGTCCGGGCGGCCCGTTCGAGGATGTCGGGGGTGTCGTCGGACGAGCAGTCGTCGACGAGGAGGAACTCGACGTCCTCGCGGGCGTTGGCGCGCAGACTGGCGAGGGTGTCGGGGGCGTATGTCTGCACGTTGTAGAACGGCACGACGACGGAGAGCTTGACCACGCGGCCGACGCTAGGCGCCGCCCCGGCCGCTTCGCCGACCGGCCGGGGGATTTTCGGTGAACACGAAGCGGCGGGCTCATTAACCGCCTTTACCCGAGGGGATTTCGGGCCGTCCAACGGCTGAATCCCGGGCCGCTTCAGTTCACGGAGAGGTGCTGTTCACCGTTTGTTGTGGCCCAGTTGGGCCGCTGACCGGAATGGACTTCTAGCGTCCTCGACGTGCCAGCAAGTTCCAGTGAAGCGGTACGGGTCGCCGTACTCGCGGATTCCGACACCCGGTGGAAATGGGGTGCGCTCACCGCGCGCCGCATCACCCCGGCGGACGCCTCAGGTTCCGAGCGGGAGCCGACCGGTTTCGTCCTCCGCGGCCGGGCCACCCCCACCGCCCGCCAGCTCGCCGAGACGGGGGCCTCCACGGCCGCCCCGCGCGAGGTGACCGGCGCGGAGTTCCTGCGCGAGGTGCGGGACGCGGAGGCGCGCGGCGAGCGGTACGACGTCGTGGTCCTCGCGCTGGTCGGCGGCACCGTCAGGGCCGTCCTCCAGGGCCTCGCCGACCTCGGTCTCGACCGCCGGCCGGTGATCGTCACCGGCTACGTCGGCGTCGTCTACGAGAAGCTGGCCGACGGACTGCTCCTGCGCCACGGCGCCGACGTGGTCCTCGCCAACTCCCGTCACGACGCGGAGCGCTTCCGCGCCGTGTACGAAGGGGTCGGCGCGGGCGCCGAGTCGGTCGTCGAGGCCGCCCTGCCGTTCCTCGGCGGCGCCCCGCACCGCCGCGAGGAGGGCCGCGACACCCTGGTGTTCGCCGCCCAGCCCTCCGTCCCGGTCACCCGGAACGAGCGGGCGTACGTCCTGGAGCGCCTGGTCCGGCACGCCCGGCTGCACCCGGAGCGCGAGGTCCTCCTCAAGCTCCGCTCCAAGCCCGGCGAGCACACCACGCACCTGGAGGAGCACCCGTACCAGCGGCTGGTGCGCGACCTCGATCCGCCCGCCAACTTCCGTCTGGTGTACGGGCACATGGGCGAGGTCCTGGACCGCACCGACCTGCTGGTCACCGTCTCCTCCACGGCCGCCCTGGAGGCCCTGCACCGGCGGATCCCCACCGCGATCCTGACCGACTGCGGGGTCCGCGAGGTGAACGGCAACCACCACTTCATCGGCTCCGGCCTCCTCAGCTCCTTCGACCGGCTCGACCGGGGCGAGGTCCCCGAGCCCGACGAGGAGTGGCTGTCCCGGCAGGGCGTGGCCTCCGACGGCGGGTACGACTCCGCCTTCGACGCCGCCCGCGAGCGGGTCGCGAAGCTGCTCGCCCTGCCGGCACTGCCCCCGATCAGCCCCTACTACACCGCGGAGACGGCCCCCGGGTACCTGCCCGGGCTCCTCGCCCGCCACCGCCTGGACGTCACCGCGCCGCCGGCCCGCGACAGCGGGCTGCGCCGGATCGTCCGCGAGGCGGCGCGCGGCGCCTACCGCCACGGCGTGCAGCGCGTGGCCCCCGTCGTCCGACGCCTGGGAGAACTGTGATGCCCACGAAGAAGCCGAGCCCCACCGTGCTCGCCGTCATCCCCGCGCGCGGCGGCTCCAAGGGCGTCCCCGCCAAGAACCTCGCCCCGGTCGCCGGGATCCCGCTGGTCGGCCGGGCCGTCCGGGCCTGCCTCGGCGCCGTCGGCGTCACCGACGTCGTCGTCTCCACCGACGACCACGCCATCGCCGCCGCCGCCCGCTCCTTCGGCGCCGAGGCGGTGCGGCGCCCCGCGGCCATCGCCGGCGACACCGCCACCAGCGAGTCCGCCGTGCTGCACGCCCTGGACGCCTTCGAGGCCACCGCGGGCCGCACCGCCGACGTGGTCCTCCTCGTCCAGTGCACCAGCCCCTTCCTGACCTCCGCCGAGGTCGCCGAGGCGGTCGCCCGGATCGTCGACGGGGAGGCCGACACGGCCTTCACCGCCGCCCCCTCGCACGGCTTCCTCTGGCGCGAGCCCTCCGACAGCGCCGACGGCGCGACGGGCGCCACCGGCGTCAACCACGACAAGGCGCACCGCCCGCGCCGCCAGGACCGCGAGGCCGAGTACCTGGAGACCGGCGCCGTCTACGCGATGGACGCGGCCGGGTTCCGTACCCACGGGCACCGCTTCTTCGGCCGCACCGCGCTCGTCGTCACCGACCCGGCCCGCGTCCTGGAGATCGACGACCCGCACGACCTGGCCCGCGCGAAGGCCCTGGCCCCGCTCCTCGACGAGCCGGCCACCCCGTCCTTCGCCGACGTCGACGCGGTCGTCCTCGACTTCGACGGCACCCAGACCGACGACCGGGTCCACCTCGACGCGGAGGGCCGGGAGTTCGTCTCCGCCCACCGCGGCGACGGCCTCGGCATCGCGGCCCTGCGCCGCGCCGGACTGCCCGTCCTCATCCTCTCCACCGAGCAGAACCCCGTCGTCGCCGCCCGCGCCCGGAAGCTGAAGATCCCCGTCCTGCACGGCATCGACCGCAAGGACCTCGCCCTCAAGGAGTGGTGCGAGGCCGAGGGGATCGACCCGGCGCGCGTCCTCTACGCCGGCAACGACGTCAACGACCTGCCCTGCTTCCACCTCGTCGGCTGGCCCGTCGCGGTGAGCAGCGCCCACGACTCCGTCCGGGCGGCCGCCCGCGCGGTCACCGCCACCCCGGGCGGCTTCGGAGCGATCCGCGAGATCGCCGCCTGGCTCCTCGGACCCGAGCTGAACACCCCCACCCCTCTCCCGAACTGAAGGAAGCACCACCATGAACTCCCGTCTGCGCACCCTCGGCCCGAAGACCGCCGGTCCCGGTCAGCCCGTCTACATCTGCGGCGAGATCGGCATCAACCACAACGGCGACCTCGACAACGCCTTCAAGCTGATCGACGTGGCCGCCGAGGCCGGCTGTGACGCCGTCAAGTTCCAGAAGCGCACCCCGGAGATCTGCACCCCGCGCGACCAGTGGGACATCGAGCGCGACACCCCCTGGGGCCGGATGACGTACATCGACTACCGCCACCGCGTGGAGTTCGGCGAGGACGAGTACCGCCGGATCGACGAGCACTGCAAGAAGCGCGGCATCGACTGGTTCGCCTCCCCGTGGGACACCGAGGCCGTCGCCTTCCTGGAGAAGTTCGACGTCCCCGCCCACAAGGTCGCCTCCGCCTCCCTCACCGACGACGAGCTGCTGCGCGAGCTGCGCGCCACCGGCCGCACCGTCATCCTCTCCACCGGCATGTCGACGCCGAAGCAGATCCGCCACGCCGTCGAGGTCCTGGGCAGCGAGAACATCCTGCTCTGCCACGCCACCTCCACCTACCCGGCCAAGGCCGAGGAGCTGAACCTGCGCGTCATCCAGACGCTGCAGGAGGAGTACCCGAACGTCCCGATCGGCTACTCCGGCCACGAGACCGGCCTCCAGACCACCCTCGCCGCCGTCGCCCTGGGCGCCACCTTCGTCGAGCGCCACATCACCCTCGACCGCGCCATGTGGGGCTCGGACCAGGCCGCCTCCGTCGAGCCGCAGGGCCTGGAGCGCCTCGTCCGCGACATCCGCACCATCGAGACCGCCCTCGGCGACGGCGTGAAGAAGGTGTACGAGTCGGAGCTCGGCCCGATGAAGAAGCTCCGCCGCGTCCTGGAGCCCGTCTCCGCATGACCGGCCGCCTGGCGTTCGTCGAGAGCCCCGTCCAGCTCCTGAACGTCCTGGAGTGGGCGCACGCGCGCGGCCGGGGCACCGCCCCGGCCGCCGCCCCCGCGCCCGCTCCTTCCCCGGCGCCGGGCACCGTCCCGGCGCCGGACCCCGGCACCTCCGACGACCTCAGGATCGTCGTCCTCTCGCCGAACGACCCCATGTCGCGCGGTCAGCTGCGCCGGATGGCCCAGCTCGCCCGGGACGAGGGCTTCGAGGTGCACTGGCAGGAGGCGCGGGCCGGCCGCGGCGCGCTGGTGCGCACCCTGCGGGAGCTGGGCGGGCCGCTGCGTGCCGCCGAGCGGGTGATCGTCGGCGATCCCTTCTCCCGCTACGTCCAGCTGCTGCTGACGCTCTTCGGTCCGCGGCACGTCACGGTCGTCGACGACGGCACCGCGACCATGGAGTTCGCCGCCCAGCTCGCGGGCGGGGAGCGGCTGGTGCGCTGGCACCGCAAGGGAGACCTGGGGCCGCGCGAGCTGCTGCTCGCCCCGGTCACCTCGCTGGCCCGGCGTCGGCTCGCCCCGGGCCCCGGAAGGACCGTCGAGATCTTCACCTCGCTGCCCGTGCAGGCGCCGCCCGGCACCGAGGTCACCGAGAACGCGTACGCGTGGACGCGGGAGCGGTTCGGCCCGCCGCCGCTCGCCCGCGGCGCCGACCTCGTGGGCACCTCGCTCGTCGAGACCGGCGTGGTCGACGCGGACCACTATCTGCGGGTCGTCGGGGAGCTCGCCCGCGCCCACGGCGCCACCCGCTACTTCGCGCACCGCCGCGAGACCCCGGAGAAGCTGCACCGGATCGCGGTCGAGGCCGGGCTCCAGGTGGTCCGCCCCGAGCTGCCGCTGGAGCTGATCGCCCGGCGCGGACCGATCGGCGCCACCATCGTCAGCTTCCCGTCCACGGTCGTGCACACCCTGCCGCTCGCCCTGGCGGGCACCGGGGTGAAGGTCGCGGTCTGCGAGATCGCGCCGGAGTGGCTGAAGGCCACCGCGTCGCCGCGCGCGCAGGGCTTCCTGGCGGGCGTCGCCAGCACGGCGTCGGGGGCGGACCGTCTCACTCCGCGGAACGCTTCCGCGGTCGACCGGCTCGAATTCGGGTGACCATACCCATACGGAGTGTGTCCCATGCGCGGTAAACCGAGATTCTTTACCCTAACGGGCTGAACTTTTCGTGATCGACAGGCAGTTGATCACCGGATGGGCCTACGCTTCAAAGGGTGAACCAGTTGAAGTCCCGTGAGCCCGGATCCGTCACCCTGCCCGGAACGCTGTCCTCCTCCCTGCGTGGCGAACTCATCGCCTTCCGCAGGGATTTGCACATGCACCCCGAGCTCGGCAACCAGGAGTTCCGTACCACCGCCGCGCTCAAGGCCCGCCTGGAGGCGGCCGGCCTGGCGCCGCGCGTCCTCCCGGGCGGCACGGGACTCATGTGTGACATCGGCACCTGGGACGGCGGGCGCCCCATGCTCGCCGTCCGCGCCGACCTCGACGCCCTGCCGATCCCGGACGCCAAGACCGTCGCGTACCGCTCCACCGTGCCCAACCGCGCCCACGCCTGCGGCCACGACGTGCACACCACCACCGTCCTCGGCGCCGGGCTCGTCCTCGCCGAACTGGCGCGCGAGGGCCGGCTGCCGCGCCCGGTGCGGCTGATCTTCCAGCCCGCCGAGGAGGTGCTGCCCGGAGGCGCGGCCGACGCGGTCGCGGCCGGCGTCCTCGACGGCGTCGGCCGGATCATCGCCGTCCACTGCGACCCGAAGGTCGACGTCGGGAAGATCGGCATCCGCACCGGCCCCATCACCTCGGCCTGCGACCGCCTGGAGATCACCCTCGACGGCCCCGGCGGCCACACCGCCCGCCCGCACCTCACCACCGACCTGGTCACGGCCGCCGCCCGGATCGCCACCGACGTGCCCGCCGTCCTCGCCCGCCGGGTCGACGCCCGCTCCGGCCTCTCGGTCACCTGGGGCCGGATCGAGGCCGGCCACGCGCCCAACGTCATCCCGCAGCACGCCGAGCTCTCCGGCACCGTCCGCTGCCTCGACCTGCCCGCCTGGCACGACGCGCCCGACCTGGTGCACGCCGCCGTCGACGAGGTCGCGGCCCTGCACCGGGCCAAGTCCACGGTGAACTACGTCCGCGGCGTCCCCCCGGTCGTCAACGACCCGGTGATCGTGGAGCTGCTCCGGGACGCCATGACCGCCCGCCGCGGCCTCGACTCGGTCGAGGACACCGAGCAGAGCCTGGGCGGCGAGGACTTCTCCTGGTACCTGGAGCACGTGCCCGGCGCGATGGCCCGGCTCGGCGTCCGCACCCCCGGCGACCCCCGCGTCCGCGACCTGCACGCGGGCGACTTCGACGTCGACGAGCGGTGCGTCCAGACCGCCGTGGAGCTCTTCACCGCCGCCGCCCTGATCGACGCCGACGGCACGCGCTGACACCGGCCCGGCCCTGCGCCGCCCCCTCCCGCCGTGCGAGGGGGCGGCGCCCCCATCTCGGCTGATGACACGGGGTTGCGCCTTGATCGCGAAGTGTGTACGGGTACTGTGACCCGTGGGTTCGCGTCGATACGGTAACGACTCATGAACGGGTCTTTAACTGACATCTACGCGCGTTACGATCGCCGCAAAGCCAGCGCCGGAAGAGGCGCTTTCGGTCAGTCTTGAAGGGACCCTCCTCTTGCGCCGGATCACCAGGATCACCACCGTGGGCATCGCCTCCGCGGCGCTCGCGCTTTCCGTCACCGCCTGTGGCAAGTCCTCTTCCGAGGGCGGCTCCGGCTCCGACCCGGAGACGGCCAAGGCCGCCATCGCGTACGACATCGGCGGCCGCGGCGACCAGTCCTTCAACGACGCCGCCTACGCGGGTCTGAAGAAGGCCGAGGACGACCTGGGCGTCAAGGGCGCCGAGGCCGAGCCGTCGTCCGGCGAGAGCGACGCCGACAAGGTGCAGCGCCTCACCTCGCTGGCCCGCGCCGGCAACAACCCGGTCATCGGCGTCGGCTTCGCCTACGCCCCGGCCATCAAGAAGGTCGCCGCGCAGTTCCCGAAGACCACCTTCGGCATCATCGACGACACCTCGGTGACCGGCGAGAACGTCGCCAACCTCGTCTTCAACGAGGAGCAGGGCTCCTACCTGGCCGGCGTCGCCGCCGCCAAGGCGTCCAAGAGCGGCACGGTCGGCTTCATCGGCGGCGTCGAGGTCCCGCTGATCAAGAAGTTCGAGGCGGGCTACGTCCAGGGCGTCAAGGACACCAACCCCAAGGCGAAGGTGCTCACCCAGTACCTGACCCAGCCGCCGAACTTCGACGGCTTCGCCAAGCCCGACCTCGGCAAGGCCGCCGCCCAGGGCCAGCTCGACAAGGGCGCCGACGTGGTCTACGCCGCCGCCGGTCTCGCCGGCTCCGGTGCGATCGAGGCCGCCTCCAAGGCCGGCAAGTGGTCCATCGGCGTCGACTCCGACCAGTACAACCAGGCCGGTCTCGCCGCGTACAAGGACTCGATCCTGACCTCGGTCACCAAGGACGTCTCCGACTCCGTCTACAACCTGATCAAGTCGGTCAAGGACGGCAAGCCGCAGACCGGTGAGGTCCGCTACGGCCTCGCCACCGACGGTGTCGGCCTCGCCGACTCGAACCCGAAGTACAAGGAGATGACGGACCTCATCGCCGCGGTCAACAAGGCGAAGCAGGACATCATCGACGGCAAGATCACGGTCAAGACCGCCCCGTAAGGCGCGCGGCTCCAGACCAGTTGCCCGCGGGCCCGGCCCCGGTGGGACTCCCACCAGGACCGGGCCCCGGGCCCATTCCCGTACGGGTTTTCACTTTTCGGCAGCGCTACGCGTGTAGATGTCGCACCGGCACGATAACTTCGCCCCGCCCTGCCCTCCGCTCCCACTCCTTTCGGCCAAGGAGAGTGCGTCATCAACGCGTCCAGCCCCCCTGCCGTGGAACTCCACGGCATCACCAAGCGCTTCCCCGGCGTCGTCGCCAACAAGGACATCGCGATCACCGTCCGCAAGGGCACGGTCCATGCTCTGATCGGCGAGAACGGCGCCGGCAAGTCGACCCTCATGAAGATCCTCTACGGCATGCAGAAGCCGGACGAGGGCACCATCGCCATCGACGGGGAGCAGGTCGGCTTCGCCAGCCCCGGTGACGCCATCGCGCGCGGCATCGGCATGGTGCACCAGCACTTCATGCTCGCCGACAACCTCACCGTCCTGGAGAACGTCGTCCTCGGCGGCGAGAAGCTGTACGGGATCGGCGCCAAGGCCCGCAGGAAGATCCAGGAGATCTCCGACGCGTACGGCCTCGGCGTCCGCCCCGACGCGCTCGTCGAGGACCTCGGCGTCGCCGACCGGCAGCGCGTCGAGATCCTCAAGGTGCTCTACCGCGGCGCCAAGATCCTCATCCTCGACGAGCCGACCGCCGTGCTCGTCCCGCAGGAGGTCGACGCGCTCTTCGACAACCTGCGCGAGCTCAAGGCCGAGGGCCTCACCGTCATCTTCATCTCGCACAAGCTGGGCGAGGTCCTGAAGGTCGCCGACGACATCACCGTCATCCGGCGCGGCACCACCGTCGGCACCGCCGACCCCAGGACCGCCACCACCAAGCAGCTCGCCGAGCTGATGGTCGGCAGCGAGCTGCCCTCCCCGGAGACCCGCGAGTCGACCGTCACCGACGTCGCCATGCTCCAGGTGAAGGGGCTGACCCTCCTGGAGGGCGGCGCCACCGGCGCCCCGCTGACCACCGCCGCCCCGGCCGACCCGGCCGCCGCCGTGACGGTGCACGAGGAGGTCGCGGTCGGCCGCAAGCTCCTCGACGACGTCTCGCTCACCATCCACAAGGGCGAGATCCTCGGCATCGCGGGCGTGGAGGGCAACGGCCAGACCGAGCTGATCGAGGCCCTGATGGGCCTGCGCTCGCCCGACGCCGGCGCCATCAGCCTGGACGGCGCGGACATCTCGGCGCTCCCGGTGCGCAAGCGCCGCGAGGGCGGCATCGGCTACATCCCCGAGGACCGCCACCGCCACGGCCTGCTCCTGGAGGCCCCCCTCTGGGAGAACCGGATCCTCGGCCACGTCACCGAGGCGCCCAACTCCAAGCGCGGCATCCTCGACCCGAAGGCCGCCCGCCAGGACACCGAGCGGATCGTCCGCGAGTACGACGTCCGCACCCCGGGCATCGACGTGACCGCGGCCTCCCTCTCCGGCGGCAACCAGCAGAAGCTGATCGTCGGCCGCGAGATGAGCCACAACCCCAAGTTCCTGATCGCCGCCCACCCCACCCGCGGTGTGGACGTCGGCGCGCAGGCGCAGATCTGGGACGCGATCCGCGACGCCCGCCGCGAGGGCCTGGCCGTCCTGCTGATCTCGGCCGACCTCGACGAGCTGATCGGCCTCTCCGACACCCTCCGGGTCATGTACCGCGGCAAGCTCGTCGCGGACGCGGACCCCGCCACCATCACGCCCGAGCAGCTGGGCTCCGCCATGACCGGCGCCGCCAGCGGCCACCTCGAAGGCGGCGAAGAGCAGCCCGAGCAGTCCGAGCAGTCCGAAGACGGTGACGCCCGATGATGAAGATCGACAAGGACAAGCTGATCATCGGGGCCGCCGGCCCGGTGCTCGCGCTCGTCTCCTCGTTCGTGCTCACCATGCTGGTGCTGCTCGCCACGGGTCTCGACCCGATCGAGCCGATCCAGCTGATGATCGAGAACGCCGGCTACTCGGACATCCAGGTCCTGATCGTCAACCAGACGGGGATCTACTACCTGGCAGCCCTGGCCGTCGCCATCGGCTTCCGGATGAACCTCTTCAACATCGGCGTCGACGGCCAGTACCGCCTCGCCGCGATGGTCTCGGCCGTGGTCGGCGCCGCGGTCGAGCTGCCCGGCCCGCTGCACATCCTGCTGATCGTGGTCGTCGCGATCCTCACCGGTGCCTTCTGGGCCGGCATCGCCGGCATCCTGAAGACCACCCGCGGCGTCTCCGAGGTCGTCTCGACGATCATGCTGAACGCCATCGCGACCTCCCTGATCGCCTGGCTGATCCTGCCGGACAACTTCGGCGTCCAGCCGGAGGGCTCCAACGACCTCACCACCGGTGAGATCGCCGAGTCCGGCTGGTTCCCCGGCATCGACATGGGCCAGGGCAACGGCGTGATCTACGGCTTCACCTTCGTCGCCCTCGCCCTCGGCGTCGTCTACTGGTTCGTCCTCAACCGCACCCGCTTCGGCTTCGACCTGCGCGCCACCGGCGAGAGCGAGTCGGCGGCCCAGGCCAGCGGCGTCGACGCCAAGCGGATGATCCTCACCTCGATGCTCATCTCGGGCGGGCTCGCCGGCCTCTCCGGCATGCCGACGCTGCTCGGCGACACCCACACGTACAGCCTCTCCTTCCCGGTCGGCGTCGGCTTCACCGCGATCACGATCGCGCTGCTCGGCCGCAACCACCCGGTCGGCATCCTCTTCGCGGCCCTGCTCTTCGCGTTCCTCGACAAGGCGTCCTCGAACCTGGACGTCTCGGGCTACCCGAAGGAGATCACGCAGATCATGCAGGGCATCATCGTGATCGCCGTGGTCGTCTCCTACGAACTCGTCCGCCGTTACGGCACCCGCCGCCAGCAGCAGAAGGTCGGCGAGGAGCTCGCCGCCGGTGGTGCCATCAAGACCGACAAGGAGGTCTCGGCATGAGCACCGCCACCGCCGCCAAGCCGAGCGCCGCACCGAAGAAGACCGGGCGCCGCAAGCTCACCTGGCCGTGGATCCTGCTGATCGTCGCGGCCGGCCTCGTCCTCTTCTCGCTCGTCCGCGTCATCTCCGGCGCCGACGACCTGACCTCCGTCGGCCAGGTCTCCGGCGCGCTCCAGCTCGCCGTCCCGATCGGCCTCGCCGGCCTCGGCGGCCTGTGGTCCGAGCGCGCGGGCGTCGTCAACATCGGCCTCGAAGGCATGATGATCCTCGGCACCTGGTTCGGTGCCTGGGCCGGCTACCAGTGGGGCCCCTGGGTGGGCGTCCTCTTCGGCCTGATCGGCGGCGCCATCGGCGGTCTGCTGCACGCGATCATCACGGTCACCTTCAACGTGAACCACATCGTCTCCGGCGTGGCGATCAACATCCTCGCGGCCGGCTTCACGATGTACCTGTCGAACTTCACGTTCGGCGAGGCCGAGGGCGGCTCCTCCAAGCAGTCCCCGCGCATCGACCAGATCACCCAGATCACCATCCCGGGGCTCTCGGACTGGCTCCAGGACCTCCAGCAGAAGCACTGGTTCCTGATCTCCGACATCGCCGGCATCCTCGGCGGCCTGGTCACCAACCTCTCGCTGCTCACCGTCGTCGCGATCCTCCTGATCCCGGCCACCTGGTGGGTGCTGTGGCGCACGGCCTTCGGCCTGCGGCTCCGCTCCTGCGGCGAGAACCCGGTCGCCGCCGAGTCCCTCGGCGTCAACGTCTACAAGTACAAGTACATCGCGGTCACCGCCTCCGGCGCCCTCGCCGGCCTCGGCGGCGCCTTCCTCGCGATCGTCGCCACCGGCATCTACCAGGAGGGCCAGACCGGCGGCCGCGGCTACATTGGCCTCGCCGCGATGATCTTCGGCAACTGGATGCCCGGCGGCATGGCGCTCGGCGCCGGCCTCTTCGGCTTCACCGACAGCCTCAAGCTGCGCGGTGGCGCCGAGAACGTCCACGCGCTGCTGCTGCTCGTCGCCCTGCTCCTGGTGCTCGCCGCCGCCTGGCAGCTGTACAAGAAGAAGTACGTGCCCGCCGTGGTCTCCGCCGTCTTCGCGGTCGGCTTCTTCCTCTGGTACGCGCTGACCGACGAGGTCCCGAGCCAGTTCGTCGACGCCGCCCCGTACGTCACCACCCTGCTCGTGCTCGCCCTGTCGGCACAGCGGCTGAGGATGCCCAAGGCGGACGGCCTGCCCTATCGGAAGGGCCAGGGCAAGTGACGACGCCCGCCGCCGAGCCCGACTGGGAGGCCCTGCGGACGGAGGCCCGGGCCGCGATGGCCCGCGCCTACGCCCCGTACTCGGGCTACCCGGTCGGCGCGGCCGCCCGGGTCGACGACGGCCGGACGGTCTCCGGCTGCAACGTCGAGAACGCCTCCTTCGGCCTCGGCCTCTGCGCCGAGTGCGGCCTGGTCTCGCAGCTCCAGGCCACCGGCGGCGGCCGGCTCACCCACTTCGTGTGCGTGGACGGCCGGGGCGAGTCGCTCGTCCCCTGCGGCCGGTGCCGGCAGCTCCTGTACGAGTTCGGCGGACCCGAGCTCGTCCTGGAGACGCCCGCCGGGTTCCTCACCCTGGCGGAGATGCTGCCGCAGGCGTTCGGCCCCGATCACCTCGCCAAGTAGCACACCGGAGCGGCCCTTCCGGCACGATGGAAGGGCCGCTCCTTCCGTTCCCCCCTCTATGCGCGTAGAAAGAGGCACCACGACATGGACGTCATCTCCGTCATCCGCACCAAGCGGGACAAGGGCGAGCTGAGCCCCGAGCAGATCGACTGGGTCATCGACGCCTACACCCGCGGCGCGGTCGCCGACGAGCAGATGTCCGCCCTGGCGATGGCGATCCTGCTCAACGGCATGAACCGCGACGAGATCGCCCGCTGGACGGCGGCCATGATCGCCTCCGGCGAGCGCATGAACTTCGACGCGCTCTCCCGCCCGACCGCCGACAAGCACTCCACCGGCGGCGTCGGAGACAAGATCACCCTCCCGCTCGCCCCGCTCGTCGCCGCCTGCGGCGCGGCCGTCCCGCAGCTCTCCGGCCGCGGCCTCGGCCACACCGGCGGCACCCTCGACAAGCTGGAGTCCATCCCCGGCTGGCGCGCCCTGCTCTCCAACGAGGAGATGCTGCACGTCCTCGACACCACCGGCGCGGTCATCTGCGCGGCCGGCGACGGCCTCGCCCCCGCGGACAAGAAGCTGTACGCGCTCCGCGACGTGACCGGCACCGTCGAGGCGATCCCGCTCATCGCCTCCTCGATCATGTCGAAGAAGATCGCCGAGGGCACCGGCTCCCTCGTCCTCGACGTCAAGGTCGGCACCGGCGCCTTCATGAAGACCATCGAGGACGCCCGCGAGCTGGCCTCCACCATGGTCGCGCTCGGCACCGACAGCGGCGTGAAGACGGTCGCGCTCCTCACCGACATGTCGACCCCGCTCGGCCTGACGGCCGGCAACGCCCTGGAGGTCCGCGAGTCCGTCGAGGTCCTCGCGGGCGGCGGCCCGAAGGACGTCGTCGACCTGACGGTCGCCCTCGCCGCCGAGATGCTCGCCGCGGCCGGCATCAAGGACGCCGACCCGGCGAAGGCCCTCAAGGACGGCTCGGCGATGGACGTCTGGCGCCGGATGATCGCGGCCCAGGGCGGCGACCCGGACGCGACCCTCCCGGTCGCCCGCGAGCAGCACGTCGTCACGGCCCCCGCCTCCGGCGTCCTGACCCGCCTCGACGCGTACGACATCGGCATCGCCGCCTGGCGCCTGGGCGCCGGCCGCGCCCGCAAGGAGGACCCGGTGCAGGCGGGCGCGGGCGTCGAGCTGCACGCCAAGCCGGGCGACACGGTGACGGCGGGCCAGCCCCTGCTGACCCTCCACACGGACACCCCGGAGAAGTTCGACTACGCCCTGAAGTCCCTGGACGCCGCCTGGGACATCGCCCCCGAGGGCACCGCCTTCACCCCGACCCCGATCGTCCTGGACCGCATCGCGTAACGGCTCCGGCATGTGCCGGTGACACCTTCGGGTGAACGGGACCGGTGGACCTCCGCCGGTCCCGTTCGGCATGCTGGGATCGGTGACGACCGAACGAGGAGCACACCATGAGCGCACTCGCTGTCGAGGCCGGGCAGGGCTGGGACGACGTCGTCCGCCTCTGGCACGAGATGGAGTGGCCCGAGGGCTGCAAGGTGGAGATCATCGAGGGGATCATCACCGTGGCACCGTCACCTGCCAACCAGCACAACAGCATCGCGGAGGAGATCCAGCGCGGGCTGTACCGGGTGATCCCGGATGACCTGGGCGTCTATCAGACGCAGGCCGTCGCGATTCCCGCACGCGCGGGTATGTACATCCCCGACCTGCTGGTCGCGCCCAAGGCGGCCCTGCGAGAGTTCGACGGCCACTCGATCCCGGCCGCGGAAGCGGAGCTCGTCGTAGAGATCACCTCTCAGTCGAACGCGAACCACGACCGCATCGCGAAGGCCGCCGGCTACGCGACGGCCGGCGTACCGTTCTACCTTCTGGTCGATCGCTGGGCGCCGGGCGGGCCGACGGTCACCCTCTACGGGGAGCCGACGGGTGACGTCTACCGCGTCCTGAGCGCGGCCCCGTTCGGCGAGAAGATCCACCTCCCCGCCCCCTTCGACCTCACCCTCGACACCGCCGAGTTCCCCTCCGCCTGAGCCTGCCGCGATGAGTTCCGGCCCTCGGGCCGGTCACCATGGCGTGGACACCAGTCAGCCCCTCGTCGTCACCCTGCCCGCCGCGCCCACCCGCGAGGACGTCGCCCGGCTCTGCGCGGGGCTCGCCGCCGCGCCGCCGGGCGAGGTGCGGTGCCTGGTCGACGCCGAGGCGCACGGCCTCGCCGCCGTCGACGCCCTGGCGCGGCTCGTGCTCACGGCCCGTCGCCACGGCCACCGGCTCACCTTCGACGGAGCGGGGCCCGAGCTCACCGGCCTGCTCCGCCTCACCGGCCTCGACGAGATCATCCGACGTGGTGGGTGACCTCGCACGCCCCCGTACGGGCTCAGGAGTGGGCGTGGCAGAAGGCGCGCACGGCCCGGTCGAACTCCTGGGGCCGTTCCATGTTGCTGACGTGTCCCGCGCCCGGGATCACCACCAGCTCGGCACCCGGGATCGACTCCCGGAACTGCCGCGCCACGGCCAGTGGCGAGCGCACGTCCTGCTCTCCCCAGATCAGCAGGGTGGGCACGGAGACGGCGGGCAGGAGATCCCGCTGGTCCGTCTCGGCCATGAGGAGCAACTGCGCCCGCATGGTGTCCGGGCGGACGTCGGCCCCCATCGCGTCCAACAGCGGTACGTAGGCGGCGGGCCGCTCGCCGGCGAACAGTCCGGGCAGCGTCGGATCGAACGCACCGCGCGGAGCGTCCAGCATCCGGCGCGCGCCCTCGACCCGGGCCCGCACTTCCTGCGCCGACAAGGACCCCTTCCAGCCCGCGTAGGTGTCGGCGAGCACCAGCGTCCTCACGAGGTCCGCGTGCCGGCGGTAGAACTCCAGGGCGAGGGTGCCGCCCCAGGACAGACCGGCGATGTGCGCCGGACCGAGCCGCAGGGACTCCACGACCGCGGCCAGACAGTGCGCGTAGTCCGCGAGCCCGTAGGACTCCGGCAGGTCGGAGGAGCGGCCCGCTCCCGGCTCGTCCCAGGCCACGACCGTGAACGCGTCCGCCAGGGAGTCGAGCTGCGGCCGCCAGAGGCGGGCGTCCGAGGCCGCACCGTGGAGGAACACGACCGGCGGACCCTCGCCCGCGCGGTCGTAAGCGACCCTCAGCCCCTCGACCCGCACCGTCGGCATGGGTTCAGGGTACGACGGCCCACCGGCGCTGTCCCGAGGGCGAGGACCGTCAGGCGTCCAGCCGCTCCGGCAGGTCGAAGAGCGGGAACCAGCGCGGGGTGTCCAGGAAGAAGTCCATCCCGGCCACCTTGCCGTCCCGCAGCTCCAGGACGATCAGCGCCCACGGGCTGTAGCCGCCCTCCGGGTCCGGGTGGTAGTGCGCGAAGGCCGGTGAGCCGTTGGCGACC
The DNA here is from genome assembly GCF_040653375.1 of Streptomyces sp. NPDC047974. Taxonomy (NCBI): domain Bacteria; kingdom Bacillati; phylum Actinomycetota; class Actinomycetes; order Kitasatosporales; family Streptomycetaceae; genus Streptomyces; species Streptomyces sp. NPDC047974. The sequence continues at coordinate 17,678 of NZ_JBEZNU010000015.1, read as the reverse complement.
GTCGGCACCAGCTTCGAGCCCCGGCACACGTCGCCGACGCCGAGCATCCAGCCCACGATGTCGTCGTGGCCCCGGAGCCAGAGGTCGAACGGCGGCATCGTCATGGTCGCGTCCTCGTGGAGGAGCGCGGTCAGGGCCCGCATGTCGTAGCCCTCGAACGCCGCCACGTAACGCTCCAGGAGGGCCTGCTGCTCCTCGTCGAGCGGGTTCGCCGCGTCGGACTCGGCGGGGGCCTGCTCGGCGATGGTCGCCCGGGCCCGCTGGAGCGCGCTGTTCACCGAGGCGACCGAGGTGTCGAGCAGCTCGGCGACCTCGGCGGCCTTCCACGCGAGGACCTCGCGCAGGATCAGGACGGCCCGCTGCTTCGGCGCCAGGTGCTGGAGCGCGGCGACGAACGCGAGCCGCACCGTCTCCCGGTGCAGCGCCGCCTCCGCCGGGTCGCCGGCGGCCGGCAGCACGCGCCCGTCCGGGATCGGCTCCAGCCAGGTGATCTCCGGCTGCTTCACGAGCTGCGCCTGCGCGACCGGCGTCGGTCCGGACAGGTCCATCGGCCGCGCCCGCTTGTTGCCCGCGCTGAGCGCGTCGAGGCAGACGTTGGTGGCGATCCGGTAGAGCCAGGACCGCAGCGACGACCGCCCCTCGAAGGAGTCGAGCGCCTTCCAGGCCCGCACCATCGTGTCCTGCACCGCGTCCTCCGCCTCGAAGGAGGAGCCCAGCATCCGGTAGCAGTAACCGGTCAGCTCGCGCCGGTACTTGTCGAGTTCATCGGTCGTCACCACGGCGGTCTCGCCCATCGCGTCCCCACTCACCCCTCACCGGCGCCGGCGTTCGGCACCGGTGAGAGCGAAGCTACCGCAGCGCGCCGACAGCCGGGTCAGGTTCCCGGCTTGCGGCCGTAGACGTAGACGTCGTCGCCGTTGCGCAGGAGGTTCCAGTACGCCTTGGCGTCGGCCGAGCGCATGTTGACGCAGCCGCCCGAACCGGGCGGGTTCCACATGGACTTGGTCGTCGAGTGGAAGGCCTGTCCGCCGTCGAAGAACTGCGAGTACGGCATGGAGACGTGGTAGATCGTCGACCAGTGGTTGATGTTCCGCCAGTAGATCTTCTTCAGGCCGGTACGGGTCTCGGTGCCGTCCTTGCCGGTGCGCACGGGCACCGGGCCGTACTTCAGGCGGGAGCCGTCCTGGATCCAGCTGAGCTGGCGGGTGAGGTCCACGCAGGCGATCCGACCCTTGTTGGTCGGGCACTTGCGGTCCTTGTTCGGGTTGGTCCCGGCCGCCTTCTGCTGGATCATCGTGTTCATGGTGCGCCAGGTCAGCGGGCCGGCGTACCCCACGGTCGGGGTGATGCCGTGCTTGCGCTGGAAGTCCTGGATGGCCTTGCAGTCGGCGGACGACTGGCGCCCGTCGACGGTGCGGCCGAGGAACTTCTCGACCTGCTTCTGGTACGGCCCCGTCGTCACGTTGCACGACGCGGCCTGGGCCGGCGAGGCCCCCAGCACGAGGGCGGCGGGCACGAGCAGCGAGGTGAGGCCGGCGGCTATGCCGGCTCTCTTCCCCGCCCGGTGCGCGAATCGGTTCATGATCGTCAACTCCCCCTAGAGTCCTGACATAGGGGACGGGCGGGGGAGCGGGTCGGTTGCACCCGGACCGGCCCTGTGACCGTACGGTCACACCGGCGTGCTCAGGCCGTCACCGGACGGATCCGGCGGGACTCGACGCGCGCGCTGTGCGAGCCGTACAGGGTGATCGAGACGACGCCGAGCACCGCCACCAGACCGATGCCGACGGTCCCGGCCCAGCCGCCCGCGTGGAAGGCGATCGCGCCGAGCGTGCCGCCGGCGCTGGAGCCCAGGTAGTAGGCGGACTGGTACAGCGCCGAGGCCTGCGCGCGGCCCGTCTTCGCCGTCCGGCTCACCGCGGAGGACGCCACCGCGTGGCCCGCGAAGAAGCCGGCCGTGATGAGGACCAGGCCCGCGAGGACCGACGCGAGGGAGTCGGAGAGCGAGAGCAGCAGCCCCGCCGCGGTCGTGGAGACCGCCAGGTACAGCGCCCCGCGCCGGCCGAGCCGGCCGACCAGCTTCCCGGCCGCCGCCGAGGAGACCGTGCCCACCAGGTAGACCAGGAAGATCGAGCCGATCACGCCCTGCGGCAGCGAGAACGGCGCCTCCGCGAGCCGGTAGCCGATCACCGTGTACACCGCGCCGAAGACCGTCATGAACAGCGCGCCGATCCCGTACAGACGCATCAGCAGCGGGTCCGCCAGGTGCCCCTTCACCGTGGCCGCGAGCGCCTTCGGGTTCAGGGTGCCCGGGGTGAAGTGGCGGGCCTTCGGCAGCAGCGCCCGGAAGGCGAGCACGCACAGCAGCGAGGTCAGGCCCACCGCGGCGAGCCCGGCCCGCCAGCCCCACAGCTGGGCGATCCAGCCGGTGACGATCCGGCCGCTCATGCCGCCGATCGAGTTGCCCGCGACGAAGAGGCCGATGGCGCCGATCAGCGCCCGGGGCCGCACCTCCTCGGCCAGGTACGCCATCGCCGAGGCCGGCAGTCCGGCCAGCGCCGCGCCCTGCAGCGCCCGCAGCGCGATCAGCACCTCCAGGCTCGGCGCGAGGGGCACCAGGAGCGCCACGCCGACCGCGACCGTCAGGGAGGCGGTCATCATCGTGCGCCGGCCGAAGCGCTCCGACAGCGCGCTGAGCGGCAGCACGCACAGGGCGAGCGCGCCGGTCGCGGCGGAGACCGTCCAGGAGGCGGCCGAGGCGGTCGCGCCGAACTCGGCGGAGATCGCCGGGAGGAGGGCCTGGGTGGAGTAGAGGAGCGCGAAGGCGGCGAGTCCGGCGGCGAAGAGCGCGAGGCTCATCCGGCGGTGGCCGGGGGCGCCGGGCGCGAGGCGGGTGTCGGCTGCGGTGTCGGCGGACGCGGGGGTGGCGGCGTCCGCCTTGGTACTGGCGGAAGGCATGCCACGAACGTAGGACGCTCCGTTTCATGCGTCCAATGCATGGATCTGCTGTAATCGTTCCCGTGGCGCATGAGTACAGGTCACAGCCGTGGCTGTCACCGAACAGTAACGAAGAAGACATGGGGCCGGTACTGGCTCCGCGGCTCGCGTACTTCGCCGCGGTCGCCCGGCACGAGCACGTGACCCGGGCGGCGGCCGAGCTGGGCGTGCCCCAGTCGACGCTGTCGCGGGCGATGGTCCGGCTCGAAGCGGACCTGGGCGTCGCGCTGTTCGCCCGGCGCGGCCGGACCGTGGCGCTCACCCCGGCCGGCCGCCGCTTCCTCACCGCCGCGGAGCGGGCCCTCGCCGAGGTCGAGCGGGCCGCCGACACCGTACGGGCCGACGCGGACCCCGCCGCGGGGCGGGTCGCCTTCGGCTTCCTGCACACCATGGGTTCGGAGACCGTCCCGGCGCTGATCCGGGCCTTCCGGGTGGACCACCCCCGGGTCCGCTTCACCCTCGTCCAGAACTACGGCGAGGCGATGATCGAACGGCTCCGCGCCGGCGAGCTCGACCTCTGTCTGACCTCGCCGGTGCCGGACGCCCCCGACCTGGTCGGGCGCCGGCTCGACGAGCAGCGGCTGCGGCTCGTCGTCCCCGACGACCACCGGCTCGCCGGCCGTCGCCGGATCCGGCTCGCCGAGGCCGCCGAGGAGACCTTCGTGACCCTCGAACCGGGCTACGGGCTCCGCCGCATCACCGACGACCTGTGCGCGGAGGCCGGCTTCACGCCCCGCGTCGCCTTCGAGGGCGAGGAGGCCGAGACCCTGCGCGGCCTGGTCGCCGCGGGGCTCGGGGTGGCGCTCCTGCCGCCGCCGGCCGTGGCCCGCCCCGGCGTCGTCGAACTGACCGTGACCGCGCCGCGCGCGGTCCGCGAGGTCGGGGTGGCCTGGCTGGACGGCCATCCGGACACGCCCCCGGTGGCCGCCTTCAAGAAGTTCCTCCTGAGCCGCCGGGGCCACCTCCTCCCGAAGGGGTCCCAGCCGCCGCCGGAGGACTCAGGCCCGGCGTGAGCCGGACCCGAAGCCGGCCGCCAGCGGCATCCGGAGCCCGATCGGCGGCGGGGCGGCCATCGCGTCCGTCAGCGGCCGGGTGACCGGGCGGGCGAAGAGCGCGCCGAGGACGAAGTCGGCGGCGAGCGCCCGCACCTCGTCGGCGTACTGGCGCAGCCCGTGCCCGTCCGTGTGCACCTCGAAGCGGCAGGTCTCGCGGTTCGCCTTCTTGGCGCGGACCGCGAAGCGGAAGGACAGTTCGGGGTCGGTGCGGGCGTCGTTCGTGCCGTGCACGATGAGCACCCGCCGCCCCACCAGCTGCCGCACGGGCTCGGGTTCGGCGGCCACGTCGTCCTCGGGCAGCCAGGGGGCGAGCGCCAGGACCGCGCCGACCGCCGGGTGCCCGGCCGCCCGCAGCGCCGCCCGGGCGCCCATGCCGTGGCCGATCAGGCAGACCGGGACGTCCCCGTAGCGGCGCACCGCCTCGGCGACCGCCCAGGAGGCGTCCGCCGCGAGCTCGGCGTCGGTGCCGTTCCAGCCCCGCCCCCGGTAGCGCACCACCTGCGGGACCAGTCCCTCCGACCGTCCCGCGCGGGCGAGTTCACGCCCGAGCGGCAGCACGGCCGCGTGCGCCCGGGCCGACGCCCGGCGGCCCGAGACCGGTTCGCCGTCCGGGAGGAGCAGCGCCACGCCCCCCACCGCCGCCGCGGACCGAGAAACCCCGACAGGCCGACCGAGCCGGGGTCTCCGGCCGTCGGCAGTCCCCACGAGTGCGTACTGCGCCATGACAGAACAGTCTCAGAAGCGGAGGTGTACGGCAGTCGTACGCGCGGTCTCTGTTACGTATCGTCCCCGGGGCGAACTTCCCTCCGGTCTATGCCCGTTCGAAGCAGTGCACGGAACCGACCGGGACGAAGCCGCGCCGCTCGTACCAGCGGCGCGGCCAGTCGTCCGCGAGCGCGGTGAGGAAGACGGTTTCGCAGCCGGCGTCGGCGGCGCCGCGCAGTGCCGTGTCGAGCACCACTCCGGCATGGCCCTGCCGCAGGTGGGAGGCGGCCGTCACCAGGTCCTCGATCTGGGCCACGCCCGTGGCCGGGTCCAGGTAGAGGTCGCCCCAGGCGGCCACCTCGCCCCACTCGTCGTGCGAGGCGAGGAAGCGTACGTCGGGCGCGCCCCGGAGGCGGGCCGCCCGGCGTTCGACCAGGTCCCGGATCACCTCGTCGGCGGCCTCCGGAACGAAGCGGCGCCAGCTCTCGGCGACGGGCCCCCTGAGGGCCGGGAGGTCCACCTCGCGCGCGCCGCCGAGCTCGGGCACCGGTCCTTCGTGGCGCATGAGGAGGACGGTCGCGCAGGTGTACCCGGCCCGGGTCAGCGGCTGCGCGCACGCCGCCGCGGTCGGTCCGTCGAGGACGTACACCGTCCGGTGGGGCAGGTGCGCGAGGAGTTCGTCGGCGCGGCCGGGCAGGGCCTCGGGGTCGGTCGGGCCGTCCACGAGGAGGTGGTTGTTGCCGTGGGACAGGGCGTAGGCGTCGTCGAGCGCGGCGAATCCGCCGGGGAAGTCGACGGTCCGGGCGGCCTGCCGGCGGGTGAAGGCGGACACGAAGCCGTGGATGCGCCGGAGTTCGGCGGGGTCGACGACGGAGGGCGCGGCGGGGTCGGCGGAGGGCGTGGCGGGGTCGGCGACCGGGCCGGACGGGGTGCTCATGCGGCCAGCGTAGGCAGCCGGGGCCCGGTCGCGCACCCGAGAAAGCCGCGTCATCTCCGGCGCCGACAGGGGGCGTTCTACGCGCGTAGGGGCTAGAGTGCGGCAATGACGAGCCAGACATCCCACGTCCCCACCGCGGACCAGATCCGCCGTGCCCCGAAGGTGCTGCTCCACGACCACCTCGACGGCGGCCTGCGCCCCGGCACGATCATCGAACTCGCCCGTGAGCAGGGCTATTCGAGGCTGCCCGAGACCGAACCCGACAAGCTCGGCATCTGGTTCCGCGAGGCCGCCGACTCCGGCTCCCTGGAGCGGTACCTGGAGACCTTCGCGCACACCTGCGCCGTCATGCAGACCCGGGAGGCGCTCTTCCGCGTCGCCGCCGAGTGCGCCGTGGACCTCGCCGAGGACGGCGTCGTCTACGCCGAGGTGCGGTACGCCCCCGAGCAGCACCTGGAGGCCGGCCTGACCCTGGAGGAGGTCGTCGAGGCGGTCAACGAGGGCTTCCGCGAGGGCGAGCGGCGGGCCCGCGAGGCCGGTCACCGGATCCGGGTCGGCGCCCTGCTGACCGCGATGCGGCACGCGGCCCGCGCCCTGGAGATCGCCGAGCTCGCCAACCGCTACCGGGACGACGGCGTCGTCGGCTTCGACATCGCGGGCGCCGAGGCCGGCTTCCCGCCCACCCGCCACCTCGACGCCTTCGAGTACCTCAAGCGGGAGAACAACCACTTCACCATCCACGCGGGCGAGGCCTTCGGCCTGCCCTCGATCTGGCAGGCGCTCCAGTGGTGCGGCGCCGACCGGCTGGGCCACGGCGTCCGGATCATCGACGACATCGAGGTGGGCGAGGACGGCTCGGTGCGGCTCGGCCGCCTCGCCGCGTACGTCCGCGACAAGCGGATCCCGCTGGAGATGTGCCCCACCTCCAACCTCCAGACCGGCGCCGCCGCCTCGTACGCCGAGCACCCCATCGGGCTGCTCCGCAAGCTCCACTTCCGTGCGACGGTGAACACCGACAACCGGTTGATGAGCGGCACCAGCATGAGCCGGGAATTCGAGCTCCTGGTCGACGCATTCGACTACACACTCGACGACCTCCAGTGGTTCACTGTCAATGCGATGAAATCAGCGTTCATTCCTTTCGATGAACGACTGGCCATGATCAACGACGTGATCAAGCCCGGATATGCCGAACTGAAATCCGAGTGGCTTTTCCGTCAGACCGCCACGACCAGCGGTTCTTCCGGCCAGGAGGGCTGAGAAGGGCGCAAGGGAGGGGTCGGAGGCCGCCGGGGAGCACGACACCCGGCGGCTTTCCGGTGTTTGCGGAGCGGAGGCGGGGCGGTTAGTTTGCGGAGCTGCTCTGCATGTCCGGATTCCCCTGTTCCGGATTTGTTCTCCTGATGGCCCGAAGCTCAGCCCTCCAAGCCAAGGATGATTTTCAGATGAAGCAGTCTGCCGCCAAGAAGCTCGGTGTCGCCGCCCTCGGTGCCGCTTTCGCCGCTGCCGCCGCCGGCACGGCCTCCGCGGCCCCGCTGGACGGCGTGGACGCCCTGTCCACCGTGGGCCAGGTCGCCCCGCTGGGCAGCGGTCTCACCCAGCTCCCCGACGGCGCCGGAGAGTCCCTCGCCGCCGGTCAGGGCGCCCTCGGCCAGGGCCTCGACCAGGGTGTGAAGACCCTCCCCGAGGCGGCCGGCCAGGCCACCCAGAACCTGCCGACCGACGCCGCCACCGGCGCCCTCGGCGCCACCCCGCTCGGTGCGGCCACCGGACTCCTCGGCGGCCTCCCGCTCGGCGCCGGCGGCCTGCCGATCGGCTGACCCGCACCACCCCACGCCGAAGGGGCGCGCACCCGGTCCATCCGGGTCCGCGCCCCTTCGGCGTACGGCGGGGTCGTGACGGCTACCAGGCCGCCGCCTTCGTCCGCGACTCGCTCGGCAGCAGCAGCCAGAGCGCCAGGTAGAGGAGGAACTGCGGGCCGGGCAGCAGGCACGAGGCCAGGAAGATCACCCGCATCGTCAGGGCGGAGGTGCCGAAGCGCCGGGCGAGCGCCGCGCACACTCCGCCGATCATCCGGCCTTCACGCGGGCGGACAAGTGCGGCCATGGTGGGCTCCTTCGTCGGATCCGGGCGGCCGCTCCGACGGGCCTCCCGATGACTCCATGGTGCCGCCCGTACCCGCCCTTCGACGTCGGTCTACCGGGCGATCGGAACCCTGGGAATCCTCGGGGTGCGACCCTGAGCCCGCTCGTTCCCGGTCACGACCCGACCCTGAGGGCGCCGCTCCCGGGACGCCTGCCGGCGCCGCATCCGCCGCCGCGCCACCGGCACCACCAGGACATGCGCGAGCGCCACCCCGAGGGTGTTCAGAAGCACCGAGTCCACGTCCACGACCTGCCCCGGCACCGCCGTCTGCAGCAGCTCCAGGGCCAGCGACACCAGCGCCCCCGCGGCCGTCGTCCGGGTCAGCGAACCCCACCCCGAGACGTCGAGCCGCCCCTCGCACATCGGGAGCAGCACCCCCAGCGGGGCGAGCAGCAGCAGTCCCTCGGCGATCAGCCGGGCCGCCTCGGCCGGTCCCAGGGCCAGATCGGCCCGGAGCCCGGCCAGCGGCACCGTGTTCGGGGCGGTCACCCAGGCCACGTCCCGTGGGAGCAGACCGCCCCAGGCGACGAGCAGCAGATGCGCGACCAGGAGCACGGACCCGATCACGCGGACGACCACGGCGGCGTTCCCGCCCGAACCTTGACGCTGCACGCCCCCCAAGACGCCGCCCGCGCCGCGAACGGTTCCGGTTCAGCCCGCGGGCGTCGGAGCGGGCGCCGTCGGCGGGGCCGACTCCGGCCGCTCCCGCAGCTCCGTCGTACAGCGGTAGCGCTTCGGCGGGTACGCCCCCGGGCCCGCGAGGAGCACGGTGTGCCCGCCCACGCCCGCCGAGCTCTCCGCGAAGGTGCACACCAGCTGCGACAGCGCCGCCGGCGCCAGGTCCTCCGGCTGCCGGCTCAGCCGCAGCGTCCCCTCCGGGTCGCCCGCCCGGCCGCCCGCCACCGACAGCGGAGCCCGTACCGCCGTGGTGAAACCGGCCTGCCGCTCGGCCTCCGAGGGCTCCGCGAGGAGCTGCGCGAGCAGCGCCGACGCCGTCCGCACCGGATCGCCGCTCGCCTTGTCCTCCGGCTGCGGCGACCTGCGGTCCACCGGCTCCAGCTGCGAACCGCACACCAGGAAGGCCCGTACCGGCACCCCCGTCGCGGGCGCCGCCGCCTCCGCCACGTTGCACGGCACCCGGGACGGGGCCGCGCCCGCGTCCACCGGCACCGAGGTCGTCCGGATCCCGCACCCCGTGACGAACACCGCGAGCGCCGCCACCGCCACCGTACGCAGCCTCACTCGTCCACCCCTTCGCCCTGCCGGGTGCCGGTGCCCAGGTCGCGGGCGACCGCCGACGCGTCCCGGGGCAGCCGCAGCACGAACACCGCGCCGTCCACCGTGCCGTCCTCGTCCGTCGAGTTGGCGGCCGAGATCGTCCCGCCGTGGATGAGCGCGTTCTCCATGGCGATCGACAGGCCGAGACCGGAGCCGTCGGAGCGGGGCCGCTGCGCGCTCGCCTTGTAGAAGCGGTCGAAGACGTGCGGCAGCACCTCCTCGGGGATGCCGGGACCGTGGTCGCGCACCGCGATGACCAGGTCCTCCTCGCCCTCGGCGGCCGGTTCGGTGCGGACCGAGACCCGCACCGGGGAACCGCCGTGCTTCAGCGCGTTCCCGATCAGGTTCGCCAGGATCACGTCGAGCCGGCGCGGGTCGAGCCGGCACACGACGCCGCGCTCCGCGTCCAGGTCCACCGCGTCCAGCCAGGCCCGCGCGTCGATGCACGCGGTGATCTGGTCGGCGATGTCCACGTCGTCCAGGACGAGCCGGGCGGTGCCCGCGTCGAAGCGGGTCACCTCCATCAGGTTCTCCACCAGGTTGTTGAGCCGCCGGGTCTCGGACACCACGAGCGCCACCGCAGGGGCGATCATCGGGTCCAGGGAGTCCTGCTCGTCCTCCAGGACCTCCGTCACCGCCGTCAGCGCGGTCAGCGGGGTCCGCAGCTCGTGCGACATGTCGGCGACGAACCGCCGGGAGGACTCCTCCCGGGCGCTCATGTCCGCCACCTTCTTCTGCAGGTTCTCCGCCGCGCTGTTGAACGTCCGCGACAGATCGGACAGTTCGTCCGCGCCGGAGACCCGAAGCCGGGTGTCCAGCTTGCCCTCGCCGAGCTGCCGGGCCGCCTCGCCCAGCCTGCGCACCGGCCGCAGCACGGTCGTCGCCGCCACCTGCGCGAGCAGCACCGAACCGATCACCGCGAGCCCGGTCGCGATCCCCAGCGACCACGCGAGCGAGTTGAGGTCCGCCTTCTCCGCCGCCAGCGACTTGAACATGTAACCGGCGGGCCCGCCGCCGTCGATCCGCGTCCCGCCCACCAGGTACGGCGTCCCGCCGCGCTCGATCCGCTGCCAGAACAGGTGGTACGGATACGGGTTCGCGTCCGTCACCGGGCGCCGGGTGTCCACCGCCTCCCGCAGCGACACCGGCACGTCGGCCAGCGTGAACACGTCCGGGTCCGAGGCCGCCACGATCGGCTTGCCCACGGCCCGCTCACCGAGCAGCAGCACCTGGTAGCCGGCGCTGCCCGCCGTCATGTCCTCGGCCGTGCGCCGCAGATCCTCCTGGGTCGGCCGCAGCGGCAGCGTCGCCACCCGGTTCTGCATCTCCTGCCGGAAGTCGTTCAGCGCGCTGTCCTGGGTGCGCCCGAGGACCGCCTCCCGGTTCAGCCAGTACGCGATCCCCGAAGCCGACACCGCCGCCGTCAGCGCCACGAGCGCGAACACCACGACGAGGCGCAGGCGCAGGCTGGACAGCCGCAGCCGCGCGAAGACCCCCCTGTTCCCCCCGGTCACGCAGGGACGTCCAGCCGGTAGCCGACACCCCGCACGGTACGGATCAGGGTCGGCGAGGACGGCACGTCCTCCACCTTCGCGCGCAGCCGCTGCACGCACGCGTCCACCAGGCGCGAGTCGCCCAGGTAGTCGTGCTCCCACACGAGGCGCAGCAACTGCTGCCGGGACAGCGCCTGTCCGGGCCGCCGGCTCAGTTCGAGCAGCAGGCGCAGCTCGGTCGGGGTCAGCTGCAGGTCCTGGCCGTTCTTCGTCACCGTCATCGCGGCCCGGTCGATGACCAGCGACCCGAAGCTCGCCGAATCCGTCGACTCCCGCTCGCCGCGCCGCAGCACCGCCCGGATCCGGGCGTCGAGGACCCGCCCCTGCACCGGCTTCACGACGTAGTCGTCGGCGCCGGACTCCAGGCCCACGACGACGTCGATGTCATCGCTGCGCGCGGTGAGCAGGATGATCGGCAGCTGGTCGGTGCGGCGGATGCGCCGGCACACCTCGAAGCCGTCGATGCCGGGCAGCATGACGTCGAGCACCACCAGGTCGGGGCGCTGCTCCTTGAGCAACTGCAGGCCGTCCTCGCCCGACGCGGCGGTGGCCACCCGGTGGCCCTGCCGGGACAGGGAGAGTTCGAGAGCCGTGCGGATGGCGTCGTCGTCCTCGATCAGCAACAGAAAAGGCACGTCCGTCATTCTGGCTCATGAGCCGTCCGAGTTCGACCGCCCGGAGGC
>NZ_JBEZNU010000015.1:0-6228 GCF_040653375.1 Streptomyces sp. NPDC047974 | reverse complement strand
AGGGCCGTGCGGATGGCGTCGTCGTCCTCGATCAGCAACAGAAAAGGCACGTCCGTCATTCTGGCTCATGAGCCGTCCGAGTTCGACCGCCCGGAGGCGCGCTTCCGCGACGGCCCCTGTGACACGTCTGTGACAGTCGGCGGACAACGCCATGAAGTCCGCCGGGCAAGCTTCTTGGCACACGGACCGAAACACAGACTCCGACCGACAGGGGGGCGCGAGATGAACGCACTGCACAGCACCACCTCCAGCGCAGTCGTCACGCGGCTCCACGACGTCGTGCGGAGCACCGAGAAGTCCGGGGGTGTGAACGGACGGGGGTGCGTTCGTACCGTCGGGCGTCAGCGCAAGGCGCCGTACATGGTCGCCATCGCTGACGGGGGAGCGGCGTACGGGGAGGCCACGGGGGAGCGTTCCGGGTCGGAGGCCGAGTTCACGGCCTACGTCCAGGAGCGCCGGGCCTCCCTGTACGCCACCGCCTACCACCTGACCGGTGACCGTTTCGAGGCCGAGGACCTGCTCCAGAGCGCGCTGTTCTCCACGTACCGCGCCTGGGACCGGATCAGCGACAAGGCGGCCGTCGGCGGCTATCTGCGCCGCACGATGACCAACCTGCACATCAGCGCCTGGCGTCGGCGCAAGGTCAACGAGTACCCGACCGAGGAGCTGCCGGAGACGGTCGGCGAGACGGACGCGATGCGCGGCACCGAGCTGCGCGCGGTGCTGTGGCAGGCGCTGGCCCGGCTGCCCGAGCTCCAGCGGACCATGCTGGTGCTGCGCTACTACGAGGGCCGGACCGATCCGGAGATCGCGGAGATCCTGGACATCAGTGTCGGCACGGTGAAGTCGAGCATCTGGCGGTCGCTGCGGCGGCTGCGCGAGGACGAGGTGCTGAGCTTCGGCCGTGACCAGGAGGAGTCCTTCGGCGAGTTGGTCGCCTGAGGATCGGGGGGACACGGGGGAAGCACGGGGGAGGCCCCACGGGGGAAACGGGGCCTGAGGAAAGAAGCGAAGCGGGTCGTACGAGTCCGGGGGGTCTCGTGCGGCCCGCTTCGTCGTGTCACCTGGTGCTGCCGGCCGGGGTCCGGTGACGGCCGGCCGCGGCGGCGGCGAGGCGGCCGAGGGCCTCCGGCTTGGCGCACGGGTGGGCGCCCAGCGCGGTCTGGCGGGCCACGATGGCCCGCTCGGCGCGCATCAGGCGCCAGCCGCGGCGCAGCAGCATCGGGACCGACTTCCGGCCCTCCCGCAGATCGCGCAGGAGACGGCGGCGGAAGGTGGTGGACGGGCGGCCGCGCAGGCAGAGCGCGTCGGCGAGCACGCCGAGCTCCCGGCAGCGGGTGACGATCTCGGCGGCGAAGATGCCCTCGGCGACGAAGAGCGGGGTCCGCCCGATGTCGAGGCGGTCGCTGCCGGTGCGGGAGCTGCTGGCGATGTCGTACACCGGGACGTCGGTGCGGCCCGTGCGGCACAGCTCGACGATCGCGTCGACGGCGGTGTCCGCGTCCCAGGAGCGCGGGGAGTCCCAGTCGACGTCACCGCTGCCTTCGACGAGCGGGAGCGACGGGTCGTCGGCTTCCTTGTAGAAGTCGTCGAGGCGCAGGACCGGGAGGCCGGTGACGGCGGCGAGGGACGACTTGCCGGAGCCGGAGGGGCCCGCGAGCAGGACGACCCGGGTCGGGATCGGTTGGGAACTCACGGAACACCAGTGTGAGGCATTACCCCGTCCAGGGGACCACCGAGGAGGGCCGTTGGTATCGAGCATCACACCTCCACTACTGTCGGTGGCCGCCCGCTCACCCCCTGGAAGGATCTCCATGGCGCGTCACGCAGAGCCGAAGGACCCCCGTCGCGGTCTCCTGTTCAAGGCAGGCCTCGGCGTCACCGCGGCCGGCGCCGCCGTGTTCGGGGCGGCCGCCGCCGCCCAGGCCGCGCCGGTCCCCGCCGTGCCGCTGCCGGTGGACTCGCTGACCCGCACGGACGCAGGCGCGGCCGGCGCGGGCGCGCTGACCGGCGTCACTTACGGGATCGGCCCGCTGACCCGGCTCCAGCTGGACCCGCTGGCCAACACCGGCGTCGACCCGCTCGCCAACGGCATCGGCACCCAGGTCGCCGACTTCAAGCCGGTCGGCACCGACCTGGTCACCGACCACGTGACGAAGGGCGGTGCCGTGGCGGACCTGCCGGTCGCCGGCCCGCTGACGCAGAAGCTGCTGCCGTAGCGCGGGCATGCCGGACGGCCCCCGGGCAGTGCTGCTGCCCGGGGGCCGTGCCGTACCCGGCCTAGTAAGAGGAGCCGCTCGCGCCCAGGGAGCCCGTGGGGTGCCAGACGGTCTTCGTCTCCAGGAACGCGGTCATGCGGTCCGTGCCGGGGGACTCGGCGAAGTCCTCGGTGCGGGGGCGCAGGACGCGCTTGAGGTTCTCCGCCGCCGCGATCTCCAGGTCGCGGGCCAGGTCGGCGTCCGCGCCCGTCAGGTCGATCGCGTTGACGTCCAGGTGGGCCGCGAGGTGCGGGCCCATCTCGGAGGCCTTGCCGGAGAGGATGTTGACCACGCCGCCGGGGAGGTCGGAGGTGGCCAGGACCTCGCCCAGGGAGAGGGCGGGGAGCGGGGCCTTCTCCGAGGCGATGACGACGGCGGTGTTGCCGGTCGCGATGACCGGGGCGATCACCGAGACCAGACCCAGGAAGGACGACTCCTGGGGGGCGAGCACGGTGACGACGCCCGTCGGCTCCGGGGTGGAGAGGTTGAAGAAGGGGCCCGCGACCGGGTTGGCGCCGCCGACGACCTGGGCGATCTTGTCGGTCCAGCCCGCGTACCAGACCCAGCGGTCGACGGCCGCGTCCACCTGGGCCGCCGCCTTCGACTTCGACAGGCCCTCGGCCTCGGCGACCTCGCGGACGAACTGGTCCCGGCGGCCCTCCAGCATCTCGGCGACGCGGTAGAGGATCTGGCCGCGCAGGTACGCGGTCGCGCCGGCCCAGCCGCCCTGCGCCTTGCGGGCGGCGACGACCGCGTCACGGGCGTCCTTGCGGGAGGAGAGCGGGGCGTTCGCCAGCCAGTTGCCCTTGGAGTCGGTCACCTCGTACACCCGGCCGCTCTCGGAGCGGGGGAACTTGCCCCCGACGTACAGCTTGTAGGTCTTGAAGACGCCCAGACGGCTCTGCTCGGTCTTATCGGACATCGAGGTAGGCCTCCAGACCGTGACGGCCGCCCTCGCGGCCGAAGCCCGACTCCTTGTAGCCGCCGAAGGGCGAGGTCGGGTCGAACTTGTTGAACGTGTTGGCCCAGACGACACCGGCGCGGAGCTTGTTCGCGACCGCGAGGATGCGGGAGCCCTTCTCCGTCCAGATGCCGGCGGAGAGGCCGTACTGGCTGTTGTTGGCCTTGGCGACGGCCTCGTCCGGGGTGCGGAAGGTGAGGACGGAGAGGACCGGGCCGAAGACCTCGTCGCGGGCGATGGTGTGCGCCTGGGTGACGTTCGTGAAGAGCGTCGGGGCGAACCAGTAGCCGGCCTCCGGGATGTCGCAGGCGGCGGTCCAGCGCTCGGCGCCCTCCGCCTCGCCCTGCTCCACGAGGGAGGTGATCCGGGCCAGCTGCTCCTCGGAGTTGATGGCGCCGATGTCGGTGTTCTTGTCGAGCGGGTCGCCGAGGCGGAGCGTCGACAGACGGCGCTTGAGGCTGTCCAGGAGCTCGTCCTGGATCGACTCCTGGACCAGGAGGCGGGAGCCCGCGCAGCAGACCTGGCCCTGGTTGAAGAAGATGCCGTTGACGATGCCCTCGACGGCCTGGTCGATGGGGGCGTCGTCGAAGACGATGTTGGCGCCCTTGCCGCCCAGCTCCAGGGTGACCTTCTTGTCGGTGCCGGCGACCGTGCGGGCGATCATCTTGCCGACGGCGGTCGAGCCGGTGAAGGCGACCTTGTTCACGTCCGGGTGCGCGACCAGGGCGGCGCCGGTGTCGCCGTACCCGGGGAGGATGTTGACGACGCCCTTCGGCAGGCCCGCCTGGCGGCAGATGTCCGCGAAGAACAGGGCGGAGAGCGGGGTCGTCTCGGCCGGCTTCAGGACGACCGTGTTGCCGGTCGCGAGCGCCGGGGCGATCTTCCACGCCAGCATCAGCAGCGGGAAGTTCCACGGGATGACCTGGCCGGCCACGCCCAGCGGCTTCGGCGCGGGGCCGTAGCCGGCGTGGTCGAGCTTGTCGGCCCAGCCCGCGTAGTAGAAGAAGTGCGCGGCGACCAGCGGGAGGTCCGCGTCGCGGGTCTCCTTGATCGGCTTGCCGTTGTCCAGGGTCTCCAGGACGGCCAGCTCGCGGCTGCGCTCCTGGATGATCCGGGCGATCCGGAAGAGGTACTTGGCGCGCTCGGAACCGGGCAGCGCCGACCACTTCTCGAAGGCCCTGCGGGCGGCCTTGACCGCGCGGTCCACGTCCGCCTCGCCCGCCTGGGCGATCTCGGCGAGGACCTCCTCGGTGGAGGGGGAGACGGTCTTGAAGACCTTGCCGTCGGCCGCGTCGGTGAACTCGCCGTCGATGAACAGGCCGTAGCTCGGGGCGATGTCGACGACCGCGCGCGACTCGGGCGCGGGGGCGTACTCGAAGGGGGAGGTCATGTCGATCAGTCCACCGTCACGTAATCGGGGCCGGAGTAGTGGCCGGTGGCCATCTTCTGGCGCTGCATCAGCAGGTCGTTGAGCAGGCTGGAGGCGCCGAAGCGGAACCAGTGGTTGTCCAGCCAGTCCGCGCCGACGGTCTCGTTGACCAGCACCAGGAACTTGATGGCCTCCTTGGTGTTGCGGATGCCGCCGGCCGGCTTCACGCCGATCTGCACGCCGGTCTGGGCGCGGAAGTCGCGCACCGCCTCCAGCATGAGCAGGGTGTTCGCCGGGGTGGCGTTGACCGCGACCTTGCCGGTCGAGGTCTTGATGAAGTCGGCGCCGGCCATCATGCCGAGCCAGGAGGCGCGGCGGATGTTGTCGTACGTGGACAGCTCGCCGGTCTCGAAGATCACCTTGAGCCGGGCGCGGTCGCCGCACTCGGCCTTGATCGCGGCGATCTGCTCGAAGACCTCCAGGTACCGGCCGGAGAGGAAGGCGCCGCGGTCGATGACCATGTCGATCTCGTCCGCGCCCGCGGCGATCGCGTCGGCGGTGTCGGCCAGCTTCACGGGGAGGGCGGCACGGCCGGCCGGGAAGGCGGTGGCGACCGAGGCGACCTTGACGTCCGAGCCCGCGAGGGCGGCCTTGGCGGTGGCCACCATGTCGGGGTAGACGCAGACGGCGGCGGTCGTCGGGGTCGTGCGGTCGGTCGGATCGGGGCGGACGGCCTTGGCGGCGAGGGCCCGGACCTTGCCCGGGGTGTCCGCGCCTTCGAGCGTGGTCAGGTCGATCATGGAAATGGCCAGGTCGATGGCGTACGCCTTGGACGTGGTCTTGATCGAGCGGGTGCCGAGGGACGCGGCGCGCGCCTCCAGGCCCACGGCGTCGACGCCGGGCAGCCCGTGGAGGAAGCGGCGCAGCGTGCTCTCGGACGCGGTCACGTCGGCGAAAGCTGCTGCTGCGGATGCAGTGGTGGGCATGGTCACCAGTCGAGCATATCTACGCGCGTAGCGACCTGTACAGGGGAGGGCGTCGGGGGAGGGGTGTCGTGCGTCTCGTGCGGCGTCATGCCCGTCGGGGGTGTGAGGGCTGTCACGAGGCCGTGACATGGAGCGGACCGATCCCCCATACAAGATCTTTAGATTTTTCTTCAGCAGCCAGCGAGAACTCACCGGCCCTCCCCGATCGAGACATCAGCCAGGCATGCGGCTCTTCCTCATCCGCCACCGAATCTTCTCGGGAGTCGTTATGCGCACCGCCCTTCGCACCGCCCTCGCCTCCGCGCTCGTCGCCGGCGTCGCCGCCACTCCGGTCCTCGTGGCTGGCAGCGCCTTCGCCGCCGGTACGACCCCGGCGCCGACGGTCACCGCGACCGCGACCGTCCCCGCGAAGGCCGCCGCGACCGCTCCCGCGAAGGCCGCCGCGCCGGCTGCTGCCACCACCGCTCCGACCACCAAGGCCCCCGCCGCGACCGCTCCGGCCACCAAGGCCCCCGCCGCGACCGCCCCGGCCGCCGAGGCCCCCGCCGCCTCCGACGGCGACGTGCTGGTCCGCACCGTGGAGCTCGACGGGGGGCTGACGGCGAAGGTCTACAACAAGGGCACCCAGCACCGGTACTTCACCGCGACCGTCCT
>NZ_JBEZNU010000014.1:0-207861 GCF_040653375.1 Streptomyces sp. NPDC047974 | reverse complement strand
CGCCCGGTTACATTCCGAACCCGGAAGCTAAGCCTTTCAGCGCCGATGGTACTGCAGGGGGGACCCTGTGGGAGAGTAGGACGCCGCCGAACAATCATTGTGGGAAAGCCCCGCACCTTATGGTGCGGGGCTTTTCTGCGTTTCCGGGGCGGTTCAGTCGAAGGGGGCAGGGGCCTCCGCGAAGGCCGCGGCGGCCATCGCTTCGGGGCCGGGGCAAGGCACGTCCTGAGGGTGATCGAGGAGTGGCTCCAGGGCGGTGGACACCTCACTCCTGTGGTTCCGGCGTCGAGTACCGCATCGGCCCGTCGTCGACCGGGCTGTTCGCCCGGCAGCCGGGGCGGTGCCTCAGGCCGGTTTCGCCAGGCCCGTGTCGTAGGCCAGGATCACCGCCTGGATGCGGTCCCTCGCGCCCGTCTTCGCCAGGACGCGTCCCACGTGGGTCTTCACCGTGGATTCGGCGAGGTGGAGGCGTTCGGCGATCTCCGTGTTGGTCCAGCCCTGGCCGATGACCGTGAGGATCTCGCGTTCGCGGTCCGTCAGGGCGGTCAGGCGGGGGTCCTCGGGGGCGACGGCGCGGGAGGGCGGGGGCAGGTGGTGGATGTAGGTGTCCAGGAGGCGGCGGGTGAGGCTGGGGGCGACCACCGCGTCGCCGGCGGCCACCGCGCGGACGCCCGCGAGGAGTTCCTCGGGCTGGGCGTCCTTCACCAGGAAGCCGCTCGCGCCGGCGCGCAGTCCTTCGTAGGCGTACTCGTCCAGGTCGAAGGTGGTGATGATGAGGACGCGGGTGCGGGCGCCCGCGGCGATGATCCGGCGGGTGGCCTCGATGCCGTCCAGGCCCGGCATGCGGATGTCCATCAGG
Organism: Streptomyces sp. NPDC047974; assembly: GCF_040653375.1. Classification (NCBI taxonomy): domain Bacteria; kingdom Bacillati; phylum Actinomycetota; class Actinomycetes; order Kitasatosporales; family Streptomycetaceae; genus Streptomyces; species Streptomyces sp. NPDC047974. The sequence continues at coordinate 207,002 of NZ_JBEZNU010000014.1, read as the reverse complement.
ACCACGTCCGGATGGTGGGCGGCGACCTGGCGGACGGCCTCGGTGCCGTTCGCGGCCTCGCCGACGACCGTCATGTCGTCCTGGCTCTCCAGGAGCATGCGGAAGCCGAAGCGCTGCATCGGCTGGTCGTCGGCGATCAGAACCGTCGTCACGAGCGGTCCTCCTCCGGGGTGGTGGGGATACGGAGGCGCACCTGCCAGCCGGTGCCGTCCGGCAGGGGGCCGCTGTCGAGTGTGCCGTCGTAGAGGGCCGCGCGCTCGCGCATTCCTGTGAGGCCCTGGCCCTGCCCGGGGGCGGCGGTTGCGGTGCCGGTGTCGGTGACCGTGACCAGGAGCCCGTCGGGGGTGGACACGAGGCGGACGGCGGCCGTGGCCCCCCTGCCCGCGTGCTTGAGGGTGTTCGTCAGCGACTCCTGGACCACGCGGTAGACCGTCAGCTGGGCGCCCGGGGGCAGCGGCGGGAGGGAGCCGGGGAGGTCCGCCGCGACCGGCAGGCCCGCCTTGCGTACGCCCTCCAGGAGGGGGCCCAGGTCCTCCAGGGTCGGCTGGGGGGCGCGGGCCGCCGACGGGGCGGTGTCGTCCGGAGCGGACAGGACGCCCAGGAGGCGGCGGAGTTCGTCGAGGGCCTGGCGGCTCGTCGTGCCGATGGCGTCCAGGGCCTGGGCGGCCCGCTCGGGACTCTTGGCCGCCGCGTACCGGCCGCCGTCCGCGAGGCCCGTGATGACCGAGAGGTTGTGGCCGATGATGTCGTGCATCTCCCGCGCGATCCTGGCCCGTTCGGCGGCGGCCGCGAGGCGCACCTCCTGGTCGCGCTCGATCTCCAGGCGGCGGGCCCGGTCGACGAGGCTCGCGGTGTGGTCGCGGCGGGAGCGGACCGTGATGCCGGTCAGGGCGACGAAGACGTACGCCCACAGGGCCGAGGTGACGTGGATGTGCCACTCGGCGCCGTCGAAGCGGAGCGCGCCGGTCAGGAGCGGGACCAGGAGCAGTCCGAACGCCCACAGGAGGCGGCGTGGGGGGCGGGTCAGGGCGATGTGGAACAGCGGGAAGACCTGGAGGAACGCGGCCTGGAGGAAGGCGCCGGACGCCTCGCTGACGAGGGCCGCCGCCGCCATCACCACGAGGACCGTGGTGGGCCGGCTGCGGCGGGCGTACAGGGGGAGCGCGAGGGCGAGGCTGAGGGCGACGATCAGGGGGGCGGGGAGGGACGGGTCCCGGGCGACGTTCCGCCAGCCGCCCGTCGCGTCGACCAGGGCCGCGACCGTCCAGAAGGAGGTGAGGGCGCCGTCCCAGAGCCAGGGGTGGGCCGCGTCGGCCGCCCGGACGCGGGTGAAGAGCTGGTGCGTCCACCGGCTGGGCGCCGTCGGCTCCGGCGTCTCCGTCCTCGCCATGGGCGCCGTCGTCTCCGTCGTCATCCGGCCATCATCCTCATACGTCCCGGCGGCGGAGCAACAGTGCGGGCAGCGCGAGCGCCGCCGCCGTCCACAGGACGAGGGCGAGCAGGGCGGCTCCGGCCGAGGGGGCGTCCGGGAGCGGGGTCGCGGAGCCGAGTACGCCGGCGGCCTGGGTGGGGAAGTACCGCAGGGCGGTGTCGACGGCGTCGTACGGGAGCATCCCGATGACCTCGGGGAGGACGAGGACGCCGCCGATGAACGCGCCGAGCGCGCCGGGCACGGAGCGGAGCGCGGCACCCAGGCCGAGGGCGAGGAGCGAGAGCAGGGTGAGGCCGGCGGCGTTGCCGGCGAGGGCGCCGAGGACGCCGTCGTCGCCCAGTGCGGCGGCCTGGTCGGTGTCGTCGAGGAAGACCTGGGCGGTGAGGAAGGTCGTCAGGTTGGTCGTCAGGCAGAGGGCGAAGACCGTGGCGCCGAGGACCGCGGCCTTCGCCCACAGGACGGGGAGGCGGCCGGGGACGGCGGTGAAGGTGGCGCGGGCCAGGCCCGTGGAGTACTCGCCGGCGGTGACCAGGATGCCGAGGACGGCGAGGCAGACGCCGCCGAGCTGCGAGCCGAAGAGGGTGAGGACGACGGTGTCGACGTCCGAGTCGCCGCCGTCGGAGGTGTACGTGGAGCCCATGAGGACGCCGACGCCGAGGACGAGGACGACCGCCGGGACGATCGTGCTCCAGGTCGAGCGGAGCGTCCACAGCTTGTGCCATTCGGAGCGGAGCACGCGGGCCGGGGTGATCCCGTACGGGCTGGTGATGGTGGTCATGCGGCTGCTCCCTGGTACTCGACGGAGTCGTGCGTGAGGTCCATGAACGCCTGCTCCAGGGAGGCGGTCTCGGGGGTGAGGGCGTGGAGTTCGACGGCGTGGGCGGCGGCGATCCGCCCGATCGCGGGCGCGTCGAGGCCGGTGACCCGGAGGGTGCCGGGGCCCTCGTCGGTGGTGTGGGCGGGGGCGGGGAGGAGGGTGCGGAGGCGGTCGGCGTCGGGAGTGACGACGAGGACGGAGGCCGTGCCCGCGTCGCGTACGAGCTCGGCGACGGTGGTGTCGGCGAGCAACCGGCCCTTGCCGATGATCACGAGGCGGTCGGCGGTCAGGGCCGTCTCGCTCATCAGATGGGAGGAGACGAGGACCGTGCGGCCTTCGGCGGCGAGGTCCCGCAGGAGGGTGCGGACCCAGCGGACGCCCTCCGGGTCGAGGCCGTTGACGGGCTCGTCGAGGACGACGGCGGCCGGATCGCCGAGGAGGGCGGCGGCGATGCCGAGGCGCTGGCCCATGCCGAGCGAGAAGCCCTTCACGCGGCGGCCGGCGACCTCGGTGAGGCCGGTGACGCCGAGGACGTGTTCGACGCGGGTCCGCGGGATGCCGTGGGTGTGGGCGAGGGCCATGAGGTGGTGGAAGGCGGTGCGGCCGGGGTGGAAGGAGCGGGCGTCGAGGAGGGCGCCGACCCGGCCGAGCGGCGCGGGGTGGCCGGCGTAGGCGCGGCCGTCGACGGTCGCGGTGCCGCGGGTGGGGGCGTCGAGGCCGAGGATCATGCGCAGGGTGGTGGACTTCCCGGCGCCGTTGGGGCCGAGGAAGCCGGTGACGGTGCCGGGGCGGACGGTGAAGGAGAGGTCCCGGACGACGGTGCGGTCGCCGTACCGCTTGGTGAGTCGCTCTGCTCGGATCATGGCTTCGACGCTAGGGAGCGGGCGGGGCGCGGGCGTCCGACCGTGGTCGGCAGCGGGCCGGGCGGTGTGGTACCGGGGTACCACGCACGGCGCTGAGCTGCGAATTCCCCTTGTCGGCGGGGGCGGTCGCGGGTCAGGATGCCGCATGAACCTCACGATCCGTACCGTCCTGGCCGACGAGTGGGAGAAGGCGCGTGAGCTGCGGCTCGCCGCGCTCCTCGACCCCGTCGCGCACCTCGCCTTCCTGGAGACCCACGAGGACGCGGCCGCGCGTCCGGACGACTTCTGGCAGGAGCGGACGGCGAGCGCCTCGACGACCGGCGAGGGGCGGGTGCGGCAGTTCGTCGCCGAGGCGCCCGACGGGCGGTGGCTGGGGAGCGTGACGGCGCTCGTCGAGAGGCCCGCGGACGAGGTGCGCTTCGGGGAGCCGGCGAAGGTCGACCAGACGCATCTGGTGGGCGTCTACGTCCGGCCGGAGGCGCGCGGCGCCGGGGTGGTCGACGCGCTGTTCCGGGCGGCCGTGGAGTGGTCGTGGACGGTGGAGGGGATCCGGCGCGTCCGGCTGTACGTGCACGAGGGGAACGCCCGCGCCGCCGCCTTCTACCGTCGCTTCGGCTTCGTGCCGTCGGGTGAGCGGGTCCCGGTGCCGGGGGGCACGGGTGCGTACGAGGACGAGTACGAGCTGCCTCGGCGGCCGTCGGTGGCCCGGCACGGCGGGTACGTGCTCCGGGCGATCCGTTCCGCGGAGTGGGAGCGGGTGCGCGAGCTGCGCCTCGCGGCGCTGCGGGACCCGCTGGCGCCGCTCGCCTTCGTGGAGTCGTACGAGGAGGCGGCGGCCCGTCCGGACGGCTTCTGGCAGGAGCGGGCCGAGGGCGGTTCGGAGGACGGCGGCACCCGGATCCGGCAGTTCGTGGCCGAGGGGCCGGACGGGCGCTGGGCGGGCACGGTGACGGTGTTCGTGGAGCTGCCCGAGGACGGGAAGAGCCTGTTCGGCGACGAGGTGACGGTGCCTCAGGTCGATGTGGTGGGGGTGTACGTCCGTCCCGAGGCGCGCGGGAGCGGCTTGGTGGACGCGCTGTTCGCCACGGTCCTGGAGTGGGCGTGGGCGCTGGACGCGGGCGTCGAGCGGGCGCGGCTGTACGTCCACGAGGACAACGTCCGGGCGGCGGCCGCGTACCGGCGTCTCGGGTTCGTGGCGACGGGGGGCCGGGCGGACACGGTCGGCTCGGGCGAGCTCCACGATCTGGAGTACGTGCTGCGGCGGCCGTGACCGTCCGGTCAGTGGAGTGAGTGCTCGGGCCAGCGGGTCCGGGACTGTTCCGGGGAGCGCATCAGGGCCAGGGTGGGGAGGCCCTGCCGGGGGCCGTCGGCGACGAGGGCCGGGAGCTCCGGGAGCGGGGCGACGGCGGCGACGTCGTCGAGGACCAGGGTGAGTGGTGGGTCGAGCCGACCGTCGGATGACCGTGCGGCCATGCGGCGGCCGTGCTCGACCACGTGCGACGCGAGCGCGGTGAGGAGGGGCATCGCGCCCGGGTGGGTGCGCGGGTCCTCGATCGCCTCGCCCACCACGTAGAGGGTGCCCCCTTCGGCGAGGAAAGATGCCAGGGCCAGCGAATCCGTTCGATTCGGGGTGCAGGCCTCGCGGATGTGGACCGAGGAGAAGGCGGAGAAGGCCCGGGCCGTCAGTTCCTGGGCCATGCGCCGGGTGTCGGGGTGGGCGGTGAGCGCCGCTTCGAGGAGTCCGGCGAGGCCGGACGCGGCCTTGGGGTGGCCGCGGAGGATGCGTACGGGCTCGTGGGCGTCGGTGCCCTGGGCCCAGCGGTGGACCTGGCGGAAGGGGCGGCCGTCGACGGCGGCGGCGTGCAGCCAGCAGCGCAGGAGCGTTTCGGCGGTGGTGGCGGTGGCCGCGTCGAGCCGGGCGTGCGGGCGGACCGGGGCGAGGAGGGCGGCGGCGCGGGCCTGGGCGGTGTCGGGCTCGGCGCAGCCCTCGGCGGGTGACCAGTGGAGGCGGGCCGGGGTGTCGCAGAGGTGGCCGGGGTCGTAGACGAGGACCGGGCCGAGCTTGCCGCGGACGTCCTTGGTGTCGGACCAGACGGTGGGGTCGGAGGTGACGACGAGGACCGGGCCCTCGGCGTCGTGGATCGCCTGGACGGCCAGGGGGCGGCGGGTGTCGGGCGGGCCGTAGACCGTGCCGCCGGAGGGCCGGGGCCGTTCCGGCGGTGCGGTCTTCTGTATGGGGACGGGGACGGGGACGGGGGCGGGCTCGGGGGCGGGCTCGGGCTTCTCCCGTATGGCGACGGGCTCGGGCTCGGGCTCTTCCCGTACGGGGGCGGAAGTCCCGGCGTACGGGCCCGCCTTGCGGTGCGCGCGGACGGCGCGCCAGCGGGCGTAGGTGCCGAGGAGGAAGACGGCGAGGACGGCGAGGACCATCGCCTGGCCGATGACCAGGCCCCAGAAGAGGCCGTAGCCGGAGAGCTGGCCGGGCGGGGTGTCCGGCCACGCGGCCTGGAGGTCGGTGGGGGCGGTCGCGAGGGCGCGGAGGGCCGGCGGGGTGCTGGTGAGCCGCACCCCGTCGGGCCAGGCGCCGTGCGCGAGGAGGCCCGCCAGGCCGGTCGCGGACCAGACGAGCAGGGAGAGGCCGAGGATCAGGGCGAAGAGCCCGATCAGGAAGCCGTCGGAGACGCCGCCGCCCTGCTTCTGCCGTGCCTCCGTCACGTCACGCCACCGTCGACTGGGAACTGTCGTCCAGCTGTCGCTCCATCATCAGCGCGCGCTGCTCGGTCTCCCACTCCAGGTCGGGGTCGGCGGGGCCGGAGGACTCGGTCATGGCGCGGTCGGTGTAGACGAGCGGGCGCTCCCGTTCGGTGATGAGGTGTTTGACCACCTGCACGTTGCCGTTGACGTCCCAGACGGCGATGCCGGGGGTGAGGGTCGGGATGATCTCGACGGCCCAGCGGGGCAGGCCGAGGACCCCGCCGGTGTGGCGGGCCTCGTCGGCCTTCTGGGCGTAGACGGTCCGGGTGGAGGCCATCTTGAGGATCGCCGCGGCCTCCTTGGCGGCCGCTCCGTCGACGACGTCGGAGAGGTGGTGGACGACCGCGACGAAACTCAGGCCGAGGCGGCGGCCGAACTTGAGCAGGCGCTGGAACAGCTGGGCCACGAAGGGGCTGTTGATGATGTGCCAGGCCTCCTCGACGAGGAAGATGCGCTTCTTCCGGTCGGGGCGGATCCAGGTGTGTTCCAGCCACACGCCGACGATCGCCATGAGGATGGGCATGGCGATGGAGTTGCGGTCGATGTGGGAGAGGTCGAAGACGATCAGGGGCGCGTCGAGGTCGATGCCGACGGTGGTGGGGCCGTCGAACATGCCGCGCAGGTCGCCGTCGACGAGCCGGTCGAGCACCAGGGCGACGTCCAGGCCCCAGGCCCGTACGTCGTCTATGTCGACGTTCATCGCCTCCGCCGATTCGGCCTCGGGGTGGCGCAGGCGCTCGACGATGTCGGTGAGGATCGGCTGCCGTTCGCTGATGTGCTCGTTGACGTGGGCGTGGGCGACCTTGAGGGCGAAGCCGGAGCGCTCGTCGAGGCCGTGGCCCATCGCCACCTCGATGATGGTGCGCAGCAGGGCGAGCTGGCCGGTGGTGGTGATGGCGGGGTCGAGCGGGTTGAGGCGGATCCCGGCGTCGTTGGCGACCATGGGGTCCAGGCGGATGGGGGTTATCCCCAGCTCCTGGGCGATGAGGTTCCACTCGCCGACGCCGTCCTCGCCCTGGGCGTCGAGGACGACGACCTGCCGGTCGCGGAAGCGGAGCTGGCGGAGCACGTACGTCTTCTCCAGGGCCGACTTGCCGTTGCCGGACTCGCCGAGGACGAGCCAGTGGGGGGCGGGGAGCTGCTGTCCGTACAGCTGGAAGGGGTCGTAGACGTAGCCCTTGCCGCTGTAGACCTCGCGGCCGATGATCACGCCGGAGTCGCCGAGCCCGGGGGCGGCGGTCGGCAGGTAGACGGCCTGGGCCTGCCCGGTGGAGGTGCGCACGGGCAGGCGGGTGGTCTCCACCTTCCCGAGGACGAAGGAGGTGAAGGCTTCGGTGAGGACGGACAGCGGATCTCGCATCGGTCGGTGCCCCTTCGGCCTTAGCGGCGGATGCCGGTCGCGAACGGCAGGGTGTTCACAAAGGCCCGGTGGTGCTCGCGGTCGCACCACTCCAGCTTCAGGTAGGACTTGCCGGCGGAGGCCCTGATCGTGCGCTTGTCGCGGGCCAGGGCCTCGGGCGAGCGCGCCGATACGGTGATGTACCCGACGAGGTTGACGCCTGCCGCGCCGCTGGCGAGATCTTCACCCCGCTGGTCGAGCCGGCCGTGGGCGGCGATGTCGCGGGGGTCGACGGTGCGGTTCATCTTGGCCTGGCGGGAGGCCTCGGCCTCGTCGTTGGTCTTCTCGGTGAGCATGCGCTCGATGGCGATCTCGGTGGGCTCCAGGTCCATGGTGACGGCGACGGTGCGGATGACGTCGGGGGTGTGGACGAGGAGCGGGGCGAGGAAGTTCACGCCGACCGGGGTCATCGGCCACTCCTTGACCCAGGCGGTGGCGTGGCACCAGGGGGCGCGGGTGGAGGACTCGCGGGTCTTGGCCTGGAGGTAGGTGGACTCCATGGCGTCGAGTTCGGCGGGCCAAGCGTTTCGTTTCGTCATGGCCTGGATGTGGTCGATCGGGTGGTCCGGGTCGTACATGGAGTGGACCAGGGAGGCGAGCCGGGACTGGCCGAGGGGCTGGCGGACCCGGATGTCGGCCTCGGTGAGGCGGGCGCAGATGTCGGTGAGCTCGCGGGCCATGACGACGGCGAGCCCGCCGTCGCGGTCGAGGCGGCGGGCGCCGGTGGCGTGCCGGGTGGCGTGGGCCATGGCGTTGGCCTCGGCGGCGAGGTCGCGCGTGTAGTGCATGCAGGCGACGAGGTAGGCGCGGTGCTGCTCGCTGGAGGTGGAGACCATGGACTGGAGCTGGTCGTACGACTCCTGGAGCCAGGCGGGCGCGGTCGGGTCGCCGCGCTGGGCGACGTCCTTGGCGTGGGCGTCGGGGTCGGCGGGGAGGGTGCGGGCGAGCATCTGGAGGCGGGTGACGAAGCCGTCGCCGTTGGCGACGTGCTTGAGGAGGGTGCCGAAGCGGTCGACCAGGGCCTCCTGGTCCTCGGAGTCGCGCAGGCCGACGCCGGGTCCCTCGATCTCGATGGCGGCGGTGACGGTGCGGCGGTCCGCGTGGAGGAGGACGGCGATCTCGTCGGGGCCGAAGGGGGCGGAGAGCCAGCTGACGCGGCCGATGCCCGGGGGCGGGCCGACCTCGACCTCGCGGCCGTCGAGGCGGGTGCCGGCCTCGACGGCGGTGGAGCGGTAGGCGGTGCCGCGCTTGAGCATCCGCTTGTAGCTGCGGTTGATCTCGAACCACTTGTAGAACGTGCGCTGCTTGTACGGCAGGTACACGGCGGCGATGGCGAGCATGGGCAGGCCGGCGAGGAGCGCGATCCGCAGGGGGAGGAGGGGGACGAGGAGTCCGCTCATCATGCCGAGGAAGGCGCCGACGACGATCAGGGCGATCTCGCCGGTCTCGCGGTTCTTGCCGACGATCGCGTTCGGCCGGGCGCGGCCGATGAGATACGTGCGGCGGGGCGTGACCGGCTGGGACTGGGTCGTCAACGCCCTGCACCTCCAGAGTTCTTGCGGTTGCTGTGCGGGGTGCCCGCGGTGGGGCTGCTGCTACGGGGCGGGGGCGTGGAGCTGTTGCCCTGGGAGGTGCGGCTGCTGTGGGCGGCGACGCCGCCGGAGAGCTGGTTCGCGGGGCGGGGGGCGGAGGAGGAGCCCTGGCCGCCGCCGGCCCCGCCGTTGTCGCGGGTGCTGTGGGTCTTGATGCCCTGGGAGACGAGGGAGGCGGGGGAGGAGATGACGGCGGCGGCCGCGTTCTCGCCGGCGCGGTGGAGGCGGTTGTTGCGGGAGGCGACGATCTCGTCGCCGAAGCCGGGGACGAAGCGGTAGATCATCGCGGAGGAGAAGATCGCCAGGAGGATGATCGCGAGGCCGGAGACGACGGCGGAGAAGGAGTCGGGGCCGGTGCCGGAGGAGAGGGCGCCGGCGAGGCCGAGGACGATCACGATGATCGGCTTGACCAGGATGACGGCGATCATGATGCCGGCCCAGCGGCGGACGTGGCCCCACATGTTCTTGTCGACGAGGCCGGAGTAGACGACGACGCCGAGGAGGGCGCCGACGTAGAGGAGCACGGCGCGGAGGAAGAGCTCCAGGTAGAGGACGCCGGCGGCGAGGACGGTGACCAGGCTGACGATGATCAGCATGATCGGTCCGCCGCTGATGGAGTCGCCCTTCTGGAGGGCCTGCTTGAACGCGCCGAAGAACACGTCGGTCTGCTGGCCGGTGCCGGAGGCGATGACCTCGGTGACGGCGTCGGTGGCGTTGACGACGGTGTAGAGGATCAGCGGGGTGAAGGCGGAGGCGAGGACGGTCAGCCAGAGGAAGCCGACGGCCTCGGAGAGCGCGGTGGTGAGCGGCACGCCGCGCATGGCGCGCTTGGCGACGGCGAGCAGCCAGAGGAGGACGGTGAGGAAGGTGGCGGCGGCGAAGACGACGGCGTACCGGGAGAGGAACTCGGTGTTCGTGAAGTCGACCTCGGCGGTCTCCTTCACGGCCTTCGAGAGGTAGTCGACGACGGCGACGGCGGCGTCGGCGCAGCCGCGGGCGAGGGAGGTGAGGGGGTCGAGGGCGCCGGCGGGGGCGTCGCCCGTGCCGCCGGTGCCACCGGTCCCGCCGTCGGCCTGGCCGCGCTCGCAGATCCGGCGCGCCTGGCCGAAGAGGAGGCTGCAGTCGTTGTTGGTGGGCGTGGGCGACGGAGTGGGCGCGGTGGGCGTCGGCGTGGGCGCCGCGTGGGCGGTGGAGGCGAGGAGGACGGGGAGGGTGAGGAGCGTGGTGGCGAGCGTCGCCTTGACGCGTCCCGCCCGGCTGCTGCTAGCGGGCATAGGTGAACCCTCCGAACTGCTCGACGGCCTCGGCGATCTCCTCCGCGACGGAGGCGCGGCCGTCCCCGTTGACCGGTGTCGGTCCCTCGTGTTCGTCCGTCGAGGTGAGGCGCCAGCCCTGCGCGGTCCAGCCGAGTTTCTGGGTGCTGGTGAACCAGGCGGAGGTGACCGGCTTGGTGGAGCCCTCGCCCGCGAGGCCGGTGAGGTTGACGTACCAGACCTCGACGGTGGCCTTGTCCTCGGAGTACTCGGTGACCTTGGTGCCGATCGGTACGGCGCGGGCCACGAAGGTGAGGCCGCTGGGCGCGGTCCCGTTCGCTTCGAGGCCGGTGTTCGCCAGGAGTTCGGGGGAGTACGAGGTGTCGAGGCGCTTCAGGAGGTCGTCGACGACCTCGGGGGCGTAGACCGCGCGGACGAGGGCCTCGCGGGGCCCCTTCTGGTACATGTCCGGGGAGCCCAGGGCCGTTGCGAAGTTCGCGGCGGCCGACTGGGCGCCCTGTTCGTCGTGGGCGTGGCCCGTGGGGACCGTGCCGTTGGTGTGGGGGACGGGGCGGGTGCCGGTGGGGGCGGTGGCGGACTTGCCGGGGGTGCCGGAGGAGGCGGGCGGGTCCGACGGCTCGCCGCCGCGGTTGGCGAAGGCGATCGCGGCGACGAGCAGCACCACGACGCCCACGCCCATGAGCAGGGAGCGGGAGCCCCGGGCGGTGCGCCGGGGGCCGCCGTGGACGTCACCGGTGTTGCCCTCGGGCAGGCGGGTACGGGTCTGGCCCGAGCCGCCGTAGCCGTCGTGCTCGTCGCCGGGACTCATGCCGGGTACGCCCCCTCGTTCGTTCGTGGGTGGGACCGCTGGTGACGCGCGGTCAGATCGCCATTCCGTAGACGATGGTGAAGAGCGTCCCCAGGGAGCCGATGATGAAGACGCCGGTGAGGCCGGCGACGATCAGGCCCTTGCCCTGTTCCGCGCTGAAGGTGTCGCGGAGCGCCGTCGCGCCGATGCGCTGTTTGGCCGCTCCCCAGATGGCGATGCCGAGGCAGAGCAGGATGGCCACCGCCATCACGACCTCGATCATGATCTTCGCTTCGGCGCCGAGGCTCCCGAAAGGGCCCCAGTTCGGGGCGATTCCACCGATGATGGTGGTGATGTCGCCCTTCTCGGCCGCCAGGTACATAGAACTCACCGCCCCTGTCGGGTCGTTGGTCACCCCTGCCGGACGGCATGGGTCATCGCCACTATCTTCGCTGATGAAACCGCTCGCGTGTGACTGCTTGGCGGCTCTCTTTACCCGATCCCCGCACACTTGACCGGTCTGACCGTCTTGACCTGCGGTGGTGCGGCCGGATTCCATGCAAAGACGCGTATGGTCACTCTGTGTATCACGGAGGGTGACTCCGGGCAATGATTGTCGTTGTTGCACTCTTGGGGCCGCGTCGGGCGGGCACCGTTTCCGGGTGGGGGGACCCCGCCTAGACTGGCGCCCGGGGCGTACTGCCAGGAGCCGAGGGGTGGTTGACGGTGCGTAGGGCGGGCAAGGCGTGGCTGCTGACCGGCGGGGCCTTCGGGCTCTGCGCCGGCTTCCTGGCCCTGCTGCTGGTCGGTACGTACGCGGCGGCCGCCGGCATCCTCGGCGGCGCGGGCACGGCGGCGACGGGCACGGTGGCGCTGGCCAAGGGCTCGGTGCCGGCGATGTACCAGGGGCTGGTGCAGAAGTGGGGCAACCTCTGCCCGGCCATCAACCCGGCGCTCCTCGCGGCGCAGCTGTACCAGGAGAGCGGCTGGAACCCGCGGGCGGTGTCGCCGGCCGACGCGCGGGGCATCGCCCAGTTCATCCCCGGCACGTGGGCGAGCCACGGGGTCGACGGCGACGGCGACGGCGACCGGGACATCTGGGACCCGAAGGACGCGATCCCGTCGGCCGCCTCGTACGACTGCTCACTGGCGGGGTACGTGAAGGACGTGCCGGGCGACCCGGCGAGCAACATGCTGGCGGCGTACAACGCCGGCGCCTACGCGGTCATCAAGTACGGGGGCGTCCCGCCGTACAAGGAGACGCGGAACTACGTGCGGATCATCCGCTCGCTGGAGAAGAGCTTCGCCCGGCCGCAGGGCCGGATCGCCCCCTCGCAGCAGGCGGCCGGCGCCATCCACTACGCGCAGGGCAAGCTGGGCACCCCCTATCTGTGGGGCGGCACCGGCACGGCCGCGCAGGGCGGGCGCTTCGACTGCTCGGGCCTGACCCAGGCCGCGTACGACGCGGTGGGCATCACGCTGCCGCGCGTCGCCAACGACCAGTACAACGCGGGTCCGCACCCGAGCCGGGAGGAGCTGCTCCCCGGCGACCTCGTCTTCTTCTCCGACGACCTGACGAACTCTCGCGCCATCCGACATGTCGGCATCTATGTGGGCGGCGGCTACATGATCGACGCGCCGCGCACCGGGGCGGTGATCCGCTTCGACCGCATCGACACGCCCGACTACTTCGGGGCCACCCGGGTCACCGAGGACGGCGCCGCCGCGCTGCCGACCCGTCCGCCCGGGCGGCAGGCCTGAACTGACGGTCCGCCGGTACGGGACTCTCCGTCAGGCACGGGCCCTGAGCTGCGGGGGAGCATCACTCTTCGGTAACGTCATCATGATCAACCGGGTCCGGTGGAACGACTCCCTCAGCAGGTTCGTTCCCCCTCCGACGACACGAGAGCAAGGGGCCGCGGCAGATGGCTGAACTCGCATCGGACGGTTCCAGTCCCGATGTCGCGCTGCTGTACGACATCAACGGGCTGGCGAAGGCCGCTCCCCCGTGGTTCGACCGGGTCATGGAGTTCACCGGCGAGTACGGGATCATGCTCGCGATGGTCCTCGTGACGCTCTGGTGCTGGTGGAGCGTCCGTCGGCGCGGCGCCCTCGCCGACTCCGTCTCCGCCGTCGCCGGGATCGTCTGGGCCCCCCTCGCGGCCGGCATCGCCCTGCTCGTCAACATCCCCATCCGCGGCTTCGTCGAGCGCCCCCGCCCCTTCGAGGACCACGACGGCCTGGAGGTCCTGGTCGGGGGGAAGACGGACTACTCCTTCGTCAGCGACCACGCCACGATGGCGATGGCGATCGCCGTCGCCCTCTTCGTCGCCCACCGCCGCTTCGGGCTCGTCGCCATCGGCCTCGCCCTCGCCGAGGGCTTCGCCCGCGTCTACATGGGCGTCCACTACCCCACCGACGTCCTCGGCGGCCTCGCCCTCGGCACCGCCGTCGCCCTGCTCCTCGCCCCGCTGACGCTCGCGCTGCTCACGCCGCTGATGTCCGCCGTCGCCCGCTCGCCCCGCGCCGGCCGGCTGGTCCGCTCCCGCCGGGCGGAGACGGCCGGGGCCGGCCGCCCGGAGGCCGTCGGCATCCCGGAACCCCGCGTCGGAGGCCCGGCCGAGGACGGCCGCGGCGAGCGCGGCCTCGCGGCCTAGGCCGGTACGTCCCCGCCGCTCGGCGCCCTCTCGTGGTCGGTGGCGTCCGTGCGGGCGCGGTCGCGGGAGCGGCGGGCAGGGCCGCTCCAGCCGCAGGAGCAGCGGGCCAGCGCGAAGGAGCCGCGCTCCATGGTCGTCGTGTGATGCGGGGCGGTCGCCGGCAGCTCGTGCACGACCCCACCGTACTGCGCGTGACGGCTCGCCCGTGCCGTCGTTATCCGCATCGGGAATCCAGGCTTTTTTGGGGGGCGACGGGCGATGGTGGTACGGCGGTACCGGCTTCCGCGAGGCGTCGGCGGCGGGGCGCTCGCCGTCACCGCGTCCCTGGTCGCCGCGGCGGTCACCGGCTGCGCCGCCCCCGAGGAGCCGGCGCCGGCCCCGGACCCGGCCGGCACCGTCCGGGGCGCCGCCGACGCCCTGGTCAGGGCGGGCACCTCCAAGGCGTCGACCGCGATGGAGATGGCCTCCGGCGGCACCCGGGTCACCATCCGCGGCGAGGGCGGCTACGACTTCCGCCGCCGCACCGGCCACCTCCGGGTGGTGCTCCCCACGGACGCGTCCGGCGCCAGCGCGCACCGGCCGATCACCGAGCTCCTCACCCCCGGCGCCCTCTACATGAAGAACCGCGGCGCGGGCGTCCCCGCCGACAAGTGGGTACGGGTCGACACCACCACCCTCGACGACGGCAACCTCGTCACCGGCGGGGCCACCGATCCCGGTGCGGCGGCCGAGCTGCTGCGCGGCGCGCGGGAGGTCACGTACGTGGGGGAGACGGAGCTGGCCGGGGTGAAGGTCCGGCACTACCGGGGCGTCGCCGACATCGCGGCGGCCGCGAAGGTCGCCGCGCCGCAGCTGCGGGGCGCGCTCACCGCGGCGGCGAAAGGGTTCTCCACGGACGCCGTGCCCTTCGAGGCGTATCTCGACGGGGACGGCCGGCTGCGGAAGGTCCGCCACCGGTTCACCTTCAGCAACCAGGGGCGGACGGTCGCCGTCTCCTCGACGACCCTCCTGTACGGCTTCGGGACGCGGGTCCTCGTGACGCTGCCGCACGGGCGGGACATCTACGCGGGCAAGGTCGAGGTCTGACGGGTCCGGACCATCGGCAAATGGTCCGTCCGTGTCATGCGCGGGCCGTGGCCCGATCCGTACGCTGGGACACCGACTCCGTCCGGAAGAGGGTGAAGGCGCGTGGCTCCGCTCGGTACCGCAACCGCAACCGCGATCGCCGACCCCGACGGCATCGCCCTCGCCGAGATAGAGCTCTGCGGCGACCTGATCATCGCGGCCTCGGCCGCGGACGGGGAACGGCTCAGCGCCGACCTGATCGACGAGGTGCTGCGGGTCGAACCGGCCGGGCGCTGAACCGCCGGCTCAGGTGCGGAGCATCCGGCCGATCGCCTTGGTGGCCTCCTCGACCTTCGCGTCGAGGTCGCCGCCGTTGTTCGCCGCGTCCGCCACGCAGTGCCGCAGGTGTTCCTCCAGGAGCTGGAGGGCGAAGGACTGCAGCGCCTTCGTGGAGGCCGAGACCTGGGTGAGTATGTCGATGCAGTAGACGTCCTCGTCGACCATCCGCTGCAGACCGCGGATCTGGCCCTCGATCCGCCGCAGCCGCTTGAGGTGTTCGTCCTTCTGCTTGTGGTAGCCGTGCACCCCGTGGGCGTGGTCGGCCGGCTCGACGGATTCGACGGTGTCGGGGGTGACCTGGTCCGCCTCGGTGGTCGTCATCGCGTCCTCCCGTTGTCCAGATAAGGGGGCTTATACCCCTCGTGGGTATATGGTACCGATCCCCGCCGTTGTGGGGGCGGGGGTCTCGTGCAGTTCACTGTGCCTGATGGGCGACACTGAGAGGACGCCGGTTAGCCGTGGCCGGATGATGCGCCTAGCATCAGCCTGACCGAAACCCAGCACCCCGAGGACCTCACGTGCGATTTCGTCTGACCCCCAGGGAGACGAGCTTCTACGACATGTTCGCCGCGTCCGCGGACAACATCGTCACGGGCTCGAAGCTCCTGATGGAACTGCTCGGAGCGGAGCCTTCCGCCCGGGCCGAGATCGCGGAGCGGATGCGGGCAGCGGAGCACGCCGGCGACGACGCCACGCATGCGATCTTCCACCAGCTGAACTCCTCGTTCATCACGCCGTTCGACCGTGAGGACATCTACTCCCTCGCCTCGTCCCTCGACGACATCATGGACTTCATGGAGGAGGCCGTCGACCTGGTCGTCCTCTACAACATCGAGGAACTGCCCAAGGGCGTCGAGCAGCAGATCGAGGTCCTGGCCCGGGCGGCGGAGCTGACCGCCGAGGCGATGCCGAACCTGCGGACGATGGCCAACCTCACGGAGTACTGGATCGAGGTCAACCGGCTGGAGAACCAGGCCGACCAGATCCACCGCAAGCTGCTCGCCCACCTCTTCAACGGCAAGTACGACGCCATCGAGGTGCTCAAGCTCAAGCAGGTCGTGGATGTGCTGGAAGAGGCGGCCGACGCCTTCGAGCACGTGGCGAACACCGTGGAGACCATCGCGGTCAAGGAGTCCTGAGGCTTCGTGGACACCTTCGCCCTGATCGTGACCATCGGTGTCGCGCTCGGCTTCACGTATACGAACGGCTTCCACGACTCCGCCAACGCGATCGCCACCTCGGTGTCGACGCGGGCGCTGACCCCCCGCGCGGCGCTCGCGATGGCGGCGGTCATGAACCTCGTCGGCGCCTTCCTGGGCCAGGGGGTCGCCAAGACGGTCTCCGAGGGGCTCATCGAGACCCCGACCGGCGACAAGGGGATGGGCATCCTCTTCGCCGCGCTCGTCGGCGCGATCATCTGGAACCTGGTCACCTGGTACTTCGGTCTGCCGTCCTCCTCCTCGCACGCCCTCTTCGGCGGCATGGTGGGCGCGGCGCTGGCCGGCGGGACCGACGTCATCTGGTCGGGCGTCATCGACAAGATCGTCATCCCGATGTTCGTCTCCCCGGTGGTCGGCCTCATCGCCGGTTACCTGGTGATGTGCGCGATCCTGTGGATGTTCCGCAAGGTCAACCCCCACAAGGCCAAGCGCGGTTTCCGCATCGCGCAGACGGTGTCGGCCGCGGGCATGGCCCTCGGCCACGGCCTCCAGGACGCCCAGAAGACGATGGGCATCGTGGTGATGGCGCTGGTCATCGCCGACGTGCAGGACGCGGGCGACGAGATCCCGGTCTGGGTGAAGATCGCCTGCGCGATGATGCTCTCGCTCGGTACGTACGCGGGCGGCTGGCGCATCATGCGGACCCTCGGCCGCAAGATCATCGAGCTGGACCCGCCGCAGGGCTTCGCGGCGGAGACGACCGGTGCGTCGATCATGTTCGGCTCGGCCTTCCTCTTCCACGCGCCGATCTCCACCACGCACGTCATCACCTCCGCGATCATGGGCGTGGGTGCGACGAAGCGGGTGAACGCGGTCCGCTGGGGCGTCGCCAAGAACATCGTGCTCGGCTGGTTCATCACCATGCCGGCGGCGGCGCTCGTCGCGGCGGCGAGCTACTTCGTGGTGAAGCTGGTCTTCGGCTAGCGGCCGTCGGACGGAAATGGTTGGGCCCGGCTCCCCTGGGGGGAGCCGGGCCCTTCTGCGTCGTACGGCGGCACCGCCATGCAGCGCCGTACGACTGCTTTATCCGAAGCGGCCGGAGATGTAGTCCTCGGTCGCCTGGACGCTCGGGTTGGAGAAGATGCGCTCGGTGTCGTCCAGCTCGATGAGCTTGCCGGGCTGGCCGACCGCCGCCAGGTTGAAGAAGGCGGTGCGGTCCGAGACGCGGGCGGCCTGCTGCATGTTGTGCGTCACGATGACGATCGTGAAGCGCTCCTTCAGCTCGCCGATCAGGTCCTCGATCGCGAGGGTCGAGATCGGGTCGAGGGCCGAGCAGGGCTCGTCCATGAGGAGCACGTCCGGCTCGACCGCGATGGCGCGGGCGATGCACAGGCGCTGCTGCTGACCGCCGGAGAGGCCGGAGCCCGGCTTGTTGAGGCGGTCCTTGACCTCGTTCCACAGGTTCGCGCCCTTGAGGGAGCGCTCCACGACGTCGGCGAGCTCGGACTTCTTGTACGAGCCGTTCAGCCGCAGGCCCGCCGCCACGTTGTCGAAGATCGACATGGTGGGGAAGGGGTTGGGGCGCTGGAACACCATGCCGACGGTGCGGCGCACGGCGACCGGGTCGACGCCGGAGCCGTACAGGTTCTCGTCGTCCAGCATCACCTTGCCCTCGACGCGGCCACCGGGGGTGACCTCGTGCATGCGGTTCAGGGTGCGCAGGAAGGTGGACTTTCCGCAGCCGGAGGGGCCGATGAAGGCCGTCACCGAGCGGGGCTCGACGGTCATGGAGATGTCGTCGATCGCCTTGTGGCTGCCGTAGTAGGCGGAGAGGCCGCTGACGTCGATTCGCTTGGCCATATCAGTTCACATCCAGAGTGCCGCGGTCAGCGGCCGGTCTTCGGGGCCTTCCAGCGGGCGATGCCGCGGGCCACCAGGTTGAGGATCATGACGAAGGCGATCAGGACGAGCGCGGCGGCCCAGGCGCGGGCCACGGCGGCGTCGGTGCCGACCGCGTACTGCTCGTACACGTAGAGCGGCAGGGAGGACTGGGCGCCTTCGAAGGGGTTCGGGTTGATGAGCTTCGTACCGAACACGAGGAGCAGGACGGGGGCCGTCTCACCGGTGATGCGGGCGATCGCGAGCATGACGCCCGTGGTGATGCCGCCGATCGCGGTCGGGAGGACCACCTTCAGGATCGTGCGCCACTTGGGGACACCGAGGGCGAGGGAGGCCTCGCGGAGCTCGTTCGGGACGAGCTTGAGCATCTCCTCGGTGGAGCGGACCACGACCGGCATCATCAGGATGGCGAGGGCCATCGCGCCGGCGAACCCGGAGGGGCCGAAGTCCAGCATCAGGGTCCAGGTGGACAGGATGAAGAGGCCGGCGACGATCGACGGGATGCCCGTCATGACGTCGACGAAGAAGGTGACGGCCTTGGCGAGCTTCCCGGTGCCGTACTCGACCAGGTAGACCGCGGTCAGCAGACCGATCGGGGCGGCGATCAGGGTGGCGATGCCGACCTGCTCGATGGTGCCGAGGAGCGCGTGGTAGACGCCGCCGCCCTCCTCGACCTCGAGGACGCCGTTCATCGAGTGGGTGAGGAAGTACCCGTCGAGCACTTCCAGGCCCTTGCTGACCGTCACCCAGGCCAGCGAGAGCAGGGGGATGACGGCGAGGACGAAGCAGACCCAGACGAGGCTGGTGGCGATCCGGTCCTTGGCCTGACGGGAGCCCTCCACCTTGGTGGTGATCGCGTAGGTGGCGAGGAGGAAGACCAGGGCGGCGGTCAGGCCCCACTGGACCTTGCTGTGCCAGCCGGCGGCGAGGCCGATGCCGACACCCGCGGCGACGGAGCCGACGGCGATGGCGGCCGGGGTCCAGCGCGGGAGGCGGGCGTGGGCGAGCGGGCCGCGGGGCTTGGCGAACGCGGTCGGGCGTTCCTGGACGGCGTGGCTCATGCGTTGGCCCCCGAGTACTCCTTGCGGCGGGCGATGATCCACCGGGCCGCGCCGTTGACCAGCAGGGTGATGACGAAGAGGACGAGACCGGAGGCGATCAGCGCGTCGCGGCCGTACTCGTCGGCCTCGTTGAACTTCGCGGCGATGTTCTGGGCGAAGGTGCCGCCGCCCGGGTCGAGCAGGTGGCCCGAGAGCACGAAGCTGGGGGAGAGGACCACGGCCACGGCCATCGTCTCGCCGAGCGCGCGGCCGAGGCCGAGCATCGAGGCGGAGATGATGCCGGAGCGGCCGAAGGGCAGGACGGCCATGCGGATGACCTCCCAGCGCGTGGCGCCGAGGGCGAGCGCGGCCTCCTCGTGCATCTTCGGGGCCTGGAGGAAGACCTCGCGGGTCACGTTGGTGATGATCGGGAGGATCATGATCGCCAGCAGGATGCCCACGGTGAAGAGGTTGCGGGCGACGCCGTCGGCGGACTTGTCGAAGATGTACGTCCAGCCGAGGTACTCGTCGAGCCACTGGTTGAGGCCGTCCAGGTACGGGACCAGGAAGATCGCGCCCCAGAGGCCGTAGATGATGCTGGGCACGGCGGCGAGCAGGTCGACCACGTACGCGAGCGGCTTGGCAAGCTTGCGCGGGGCGTAGTGCGAGATGAAGAGCGCGATCCCGATCGCGACCGGCACGGCGATGACCATGGCGATGACCGAGGAGACGATCGTGCCGAAGGCGAGGACGGCGATGCCGAAGACCGGCGGGTCGCCGGCCGGGTTCCACTCGAAGGTGGTGAAGAAGTTGGCGCTGTCCTTGGAGAGGGCGAGGACGGTGCGGTAGGTCAGGAAGGCCGCGATCGCGGCCATGATGACGAGCAGGGTGATGCCGGAGCCCTTGGAGAGGCCGCTGAAGATGCGGTCTCCCGGGCGGGTCGCGCTCTTGGCGCGCCGGCTCCTGTTCTTGTCCAGGGCTGGTGGTGTCGTGGTAACCATCGGTTTCTCCGGTCTGCGGAGCCGTACGGGGTACGGGCTCCTGGCGGCGGTGCACCGGATGCCGGGGGCGGCCCTCCACGGGAGGTGGGGGGCCGCCCCCGGCCGGGGGTCAGGACAGGGTCGGGACGATCGCCCGGACCTTGGCGGCGATCTCGGCCGGCATCGGGGCGTAGTCGGCGTCGGTGAGGACCTTCTGGCCCTCCTCGCTGATCGCGTAGTTGAGGAACGCCTTCAGGGTCGGCAGGGTCTCCGCCTTGTTGCCCTTGTCGCAGGCGATCTCGTAGGTGACCAGGACGAGCGGGTAGGCGCCCTCGGCCTTGGTCTCGTAGTTGAGGGAGAGGGCCACGTCGTTGCCGGTGCCCTTGATCTTGGCGTCGGCGATGGCCTTGGAGGCGTTCTCCGAGGTGGCGGCGACCGGGGCGGCCGCGCCGGTGTTCACGCTGACCGTGGAGATCTTGTTGGCGGTGGCGTGGGAGAGCTCGAAGTAGCCGATGGAGCCCTCGGCGCCCTTGACGGCCTGGGCGACACCGGAGGAGCCGTTGGCGGCCTGGCCACCGGGGGCGGGCCACGACTTCGTCTTCGGGTCGTACTTCCAGTCGGCCGCGGCGGCGGTCGAGAGGTACTTGCCCAGGTTCTGGGTGGTGCCGGACTCGTCCGAGCGGTGGAAGGCCTGGATGGTGGAGTCCGGAAGCTTGGCGCCCGGGTTCAGCTTGGCGATCGCCGGGTCGTTCCACTTGGTGATCTTCGTGTCGAAGATCTTGGCGATGGTGGAGGCGTCCAGGACGAGGTTGTCCACGCCCTCCAGCTTGTAGCCGATGGCGATGGGGCCGCCGACCATGGGCAGGTTGACGCCCGTGCCGCCCTTGCAGATCTTCTTCGACTCGGCGACCTCTTCGTCCTTCAGGGCGGAGTCGGAGCCCGCGAAGGCGACCTGGCCCTGGTTGAACTTGGTGATGCCACCGCCGGAGCCGATGCCCTGGTAGTTGACCTCGACGCCCTCACAGGCGGCCTGGAAGTTCTTGACCCACAGGTCCATCGCGTTTTCCTGCGCGCTGGAGCCCGCGGCGAGCAGCTGACCCTTGGCACCGTCGCACTTGATGTTCGACGCGGCGGCCGAGGTCTGCTTGCCACCGCTCTTGGTGGGCTCGTTGTTGTCGTCCGAGCCACACGCCGACAGGACCAGCGCACCGGAGACGACGAGGGCACCGATCGCGGAGGCGCGAAGCCCGTTGTTGCGCGAAAGCTTCACTTTCGGGGGTTCCTTCCAGAGGCCGCCGTGGTGCGGACCGGGTGTCCGTCGCTCGGAGGGCGGCGCGTGTCGGGTTGTCGGGTGCATCGTCAGGCTCCGTGCACCGCGTAAGGCCGAAATTAGGCAGATCAGGTGAAGCGGCCAGCCGTGAAGAGTGAACGCGAGGTGAACCGTGCCGTAAGCCACGGTGCGGCCGGGCACGCGGTGCCGCGGCACGGCCGCGCACGGTGGCCGTGCCGACGTGCGGGTCGCCGTCCAGGCCGTCTACCGGGCGTCGGGCGGCTGACGGTCCGGGGCCGTCGCCCCCGCGAGGAGGACGTCGAGCAGCTCGCGGTCGCGCGGCCGGGTCAGACGGGCACGGGCCGCGGCCGGCGCCAGCCAGTGCAGGCGGTCCACCTCGCGGCCGGGGACGAAGGCGCCGTCGAGGGCGCGGGCCGCCCAGTAGACGACCTCCTTGGGGCGGCCCGCGACGGGGTAGCGGACGGTGGGGAGGCGGGCGCCCAGCTCGCAGTGGTGCCCGGTCTCCTCCAGGACCTCGCGCAGGGCGCAGGCCTCGGCGCTCTCGCCGCGCTTGCGCTTCCCCTTCGGGTGGGACCAGTCGTCCCACTTCGGGCGGTGGACCAGCGCGATCTCGATGCCGGGACCGGCGGGCGACGGGCGCCACAGGACGCAGCCCGCCGCCAGGACCGGCTCCGGGACGGTCATGGGACGGGGGCGGCGGCCGTGTGCCAGACGCGCTGGAAGGCGAAGCGGGCCGCTTCGACCTCGTGCCGCTGGTCGGCGTGGAGGACCCCGAGGGCGTACGCGGTGGCCGGCGCGATCCGGGGGGTGCGGGCCGCGGCGGCGGCGGCCGCGGCCGCCTCGGCGGCGTCACGGTGCCGGTCCAGGGCCCGGGCCGCCTCGTACAGCGGGGCGTCCGGATCCGGGCCGAGGGTCATGACCTCGGTGGCGTACCGGTGGAGGCGGAGCAGCAGCCGGGTGTGGTGCCAGGGCGCGTCCTGGTTCTCGCCCGCCGCCAGGGCCAGCGCCTCCGCGTTGTACGGGTGGGCGGCGCGGGTCAGCGGCAGCGCGTCGACCGCGTCGAGGAGGCGCCGGCGGGCGACCGACGCGGAGGCGTCGAGCACCTCGGGGGCGGGGGCCGCGCCCGCCGGGCCGAGCGGCACCTCGGAGGCGAGCAGGGCGACGGCGTCGGCGAGCGCGTGGAAGCGGGAGGAGCCGAGGGCCTGGAGGGCCGCCGAGTGGGCGCGGGTCCTGGCCAGGGTGAGCTGCCGGTCCAGGAGGGCGCCGGCCCGGGCGGCGCCGACGGTGAGGCCGGCGCTCTCCGAGCCGCGGGAGGCCGGCACCGGCCCCGGGCCGCCGGCCAGCCGGTTCAGCGCGTCCATCAGCCGGATCAGCCGCGAGGTGCACGCCTGTTCCTGGGCGAGGGTGCCGGAGAGCCAGGCCAGCTCGGTCCTGAGCTGGTCGGCCCAGGCGGTGTCGAGCAGCGGCCGGAAGGTGTGCAGGCTGCCGCTGATGCGCCGGGCGGCGGCCCGCAGCGTACCGGCGGCCTCGTCCGCTCCCGAGGTGTCCGCGCCGCTCTCGCCGTGCTGCCGCAGGCCGCGGAGGAAGTCCGCGGCCCGGGCGTGCAGGTAGGGGGCCAGGACCTCGCCCGCGGTCAGGTCCCTCGTCGCCTGCGGGGACTGCGTGGGGTCAGGGTTGTGCACGCCGGCGCCTCCGCGCGTCGATGAGCATCTCCTGCACGTGCCGCAGCGGCTTGCCCTCGGGATCGGTCGCGTGACGCGTCCAGTTCCCGTCCGGGCCGAGGTGCCAGGAGGAGGTGGTGTCGGACATCCCGGTCTCCAGGAGCCGGGTGAGGGCCGCCCGGTGGGCGGGGTCGGAGACCCGGACCAGGGCCTCGATGCGCCGGTCCAGGTTGCGGTGCATCATGTCGGCGCTGCCGAACCAGACCTCCGGCTCGCCGCCGTTGCCGAAGGCGAAGATCCGGGAGTGCTCCAGGAAGCGTCCGAGGACGGAGCGGACCCGGATGTTGTCCGAGAGGCCGGGGACGCCCGGGCGCACGGCGCAGATGCCGCGGACCCAGATGTCGACCGGGACGCCGGCCTGGGAGGCCCGGTAGCAGGCGTCGATGACGGCCTCGTCGACCATCGAGTTGACCTTGATCTTCACGTACGCCGGCCGGCCGGCCCGGTGGTGGGCGATCTCCTTGGTGATCCGGGAGACGAGCCCGTCGCGGAGCGACTTCGGGGCGGTCAGCAGACGCCGGTAGGTCTCGCGGCGCGAGTAGCCGGAGAGCCGGTTGAAGAGGTCGGAGAGGTCCGCGCCGACCTGCGGGTCGGCGGTGAGCAGGCCGAGGTCCTCGTAGAGCCGGGCCGTCTTCGGGTGGTAGTTGCCGGTGCCGACGTGCGAGTAGCGGCGCAGCAGGTCGCCCTCCTGGCGGACCACCAGGGACAGCTTGCAGTGGGTCTTGAGGCCGACGAGGCCGTAGACGACGTGGCAGCCGGCCTCCTCCAGCTTCCGCGCCCACTTGATGTTGGCCTGCTCGTCGAAGCGGGCCTTGATCTCGACGAGGACGAGGACCTGCTTGCCGGACTCGGCGGCGTCGATGAGGGCGTCGACTATCGGGGAGTCGCCGGAGGTCCGGTACAGCGTCTGCTTGATCGCGAGGACGTCCGGGTCGGCCGCCGCCTGCTCCAGGAAGGCCTGGACGGAGGTGGAGAAGGAGTCGTACGGGTGGTGCAGCAGGACGTCCCGCTCGCGCATCGCGGCGAAGACGTCGGGCGCGGACGCGGACTCGACCTCGGCGAGGTCCCGGTGGGTGCCGGCGACGAACTTCGGGTACTTGAGCTCGGGCCGGTCCTGCGAGGCGATCCCGAACAGGCCGGTGAGGTCGAGCGGACCGGGCAGCGGGTAGACCTCGGCGTCGGAGATCTTCAGCTCGCGCACGAGCAGGTCGAGGACGTACGGGTCGATGGACTCCTCGACCTCCAGGCGGACCGGCGGGCCGAAGCGGCGCCGCATGAGCTCCTTCTCCAGGGCCTGGAGGAGGTTCTCCGCGTCGTCCTCCTCGACCTCCAGGTCCTCGTTCCTGGTCACCCGGAACATGTGGTGCGCGAGCACCTCCATGCCGGGGAAGAGCTCCTCCAGGTGCGCCGCGATCACGTCCTCCAGGGGGACGTACCGCTGCGGGGAGGCCTCCAGGAAGCGGGAGAGCAGCGGCGGGACCTTGACGCGCGCGAAGTGGCGGTGGCCGCTGACCGGATTGCGTACGACCACGGCGAGGTTGAGGCTCAGCCCCGAGATGTACGGGAAGGGGTGCGCCGGGTCCACGGCGAGCGGCGTCAGCACCGGGAAGATCTGCTGCCGGAAGAGCGTGAAGAGCCGCGCCTGCTCCTTCTCGGTGAGCTCGGGCCAGCGGATCAGGTGGATGCCCTCGTCGGCCAGGGCCGGGGCGACGTCCTGCTGGTAGCAGGCCGCGTGCCGGGCCATCAGCTCGCGCGAGCGGGTCCAGATGAGGTCGAGGACCTCGCGCGGCTGGAGGCCGGAGGCGGAGCGGGTGGCGACGCCGGTGGCGATGCGGCGCTTGAGGCCGGCGACCCGGACCATGAAGAACTCGTCGAGGTTCGAGGCGAAGATCGCGAGGAAGTTCGCCCGTTCGAGGAGGGGGGTCGTCGGGTCCTCGGCGAGTTCGAGGACCCGCTCGTTGAAGGCGAGCCAGCTGCGCTCGCGGTCCAGGAAGCGGCCCTGCGGCAGCTCGCGCGAGGCGTCGCCGTCCGCGCCCTCGTAGGCGTCGATCTCGGAGTCGAGTCCGGAGTCGAAGGCGCCGGTGTCGGCCTCGGCCTCGGCGGCGTGCGGGCGGTTCGCCGCTATGGAACCCAGGGACGGCTGCGGGGACGCGGTGGCGGAGGTCTGGACCGGGACCTCGGCGGGCTGCTGGCTCATGGCCCCATTCTTCCGCGCGAAGGGGTCCTCGGGCGCGTCGGAGCGGGCCGTGGGGGAGGGCAGTCTCCCCTTGGGGAGTCTCCCCGGGGCGGGAGCCCCGCCAGGAGTGATCACGGATCGCTTCATTGCGTGAGCGTCGCAAGCGCGTCTGAATGGCCGGTAACGACGACATGTCGTGCGGGAATCGGGGGCGGGGCCTGTGCCGGGCCCCGCCCCGTTCCTTCACCCGTACGGGTTATGCGTGACGGGCCCGCAGCACCCGGAAGGCGGCGAAGACCACGAGGGCGGCGAGCGCCAGGACGATACCGGTCTCGATGAGCTGGGTGGGCCAGAAGTGGGAGGAGGGGTGGTAGTCGATGTATTGGGTGGTGACGTCGTGCTCGGCGTAGCACTGCTTCTCCACCTTCTCCCACAGCTCCGGGTCGGCGTCGGAGCCGGGCGTCGCGTTCGCCCGCGTCCAGCAGACCGAGGGGTCGAAGGGCGCGCCGGAGGAGGTCAGCATGCCGCTGTCCATGTACAGGTGGTCGGGGGCGAGCCCGGACTGGGAGCCGAGCGGGAAGGTCTCCCTCTCCGCCGACAGCAGCGACCAGCGGTATCCGTTGAAGACGGCCAGCACCGAGCCCGTGACCAGCGCCGCGACGGCCATGGCCGGCACCGTGCGGCGGACGAGCTGGCCGACGAGGGCGCCGACGGCGACGGCGGCGAGGACGTGGGCGAGGACGGTGATGCCGGTCGCCGTGTAGGTCGCCGGGTCGCCCCAGTGGTAGTCCCACCCCTCCCGCACGCCGAGCCGGCCGAACCAGAAGATCCCCATGACGGCGAGCGCGGCGAGCACGCCGACGGCCGCCGCGACGGTGAGCTTCGAGCGGAGCCACTCCACCGGGCCGACCGACTGGGTGAGGGAGAGCTGGTACGTCCCCGACTCGTACTCGCGCGCCACCATCGGACCCGCGACCACCGCGGCGACGAGGCCGGGCAGCACGATGGCCGCGCCGCCGACGTACTCCACGATCCGGCGGAGCTTCAGGTACCCGTCGTTGTCGGTGGAGGAGATCCACATGCCGTCCTGCGCCGGCAGCGGTTCCTGCGCGGCCCAGATCCGCAGCCCCCCGACCACGGCCAGCGCCAGCAGGGCCAGGGCGCCCGCGAGCCACAGGGTCCGCCGGTACTGGCGGGCCGTCACCCAGGCGGGGCCCTTGAGGGCGAGGGTGCTCATGCGGGGGCTCCTTCGGGGTTGCGGAGGTGGGCGAGGAGGAGCTCCTCCAGGGACGGTTCGCTGGTCTCCCAGGGGCCTTCGACGGGGCCCTCCCGGCGGACGAGGGCGGTGAGTTGACGGCCCGTCGTGCGGGAGTCGACCACGCGGTGCGGGGCGAGGTCGGCGACGGGTCCGCGCAGCAGGGTGTGCGCGGCGAGCAGGTCGTCGACGGCGCCGTCGAGGCGGATCCGGCCCCCGGCGAGCAGCATCAGGTGGTCGCAGGCGCCCTCCAGCTCGGTGAGGATGTGGGAGGACATGACGACCGTGGTGCCGCGCTCGGCGGCGTCGGACATCAGCAGGCCCATCAGCTGGTGGCGGGCGAGCGGGTCGAGGTCGGCCATCGGCTCGTCCAGGAGGAGGAGTCCGGCGCGCTTGCCGAGGGCGAGCGCGAGGGCGACGCGGGTGCGCTGGCCGCCGGACAGGTGGTGGACGAGGGTGTCGGAGGAGAAACCGCCGCCCTCGACGACCCGGAGCGCGGCGGCGTCGTCCCACCGGCCGGGGTTGAGCTCGCGGCCCATGCGGAGGGTGTCGGCGACGGTGAGCCGGGGGTGCAGCGGCTTGGTCTGGGCGACGTAGGCCAGGTCCTCGCGGGCGGGGGCGGTGAGCGTGCCCTCGGTGGGGCGCAGCAGGCCGGCGGCGAGGGCGAGCAGGGTGGACTTGCCGGCGCCGTTGGGGCCGACGAGGGCGCAGATCCGGCCGGCGGGGAGCGCGAAGTCGCACGCCCGCAGGGCCCAACCGCCCCTCCGTCCCCCGTACTTCTTGCCCAGGAGCTCGGCTCCCAAGGCGGTGGTCGTACTCACTGTTCGTCGTCCCCCTCGAAGTGCTGTGCCAGTACGGCGGTGAAGAGCGCCGCCACGTCCTCGCGGTCCATGCCCTCGGCGCGTGCGCGGCGGGCCCAGGCGTCGAGCTCGCCCCGGAGGGGGGAGTCGGCGGGGGCGGTGGTGCCGAGCGTGGCGCGGACGAAGGTGCCGAGGCCGCGGCGGGCCTCGACGAGGCCTTCGCGTTCGAGCTCGCGGTAGGCCTTGAGGACCGTGTTCGGGTTGATGGCCGTCGCCTCGACGACCTCGCGTGCGGTGGGCAGTCGGTCGCCCGGCTCCAGGAGGCCCATCCGGAGGGCCTGTTTCGTCTGCTGGACGATCTGGAGGTAGGTGGCGACGCCGCTGCGCCGGTCGATGCGGTACTCGACCACGTCCCTTCCACCACCCTTTCACTAATCAAGTAGTGAAAGAGTGGATCAAGAAAGGGGGCGGTGTCAACCGCCCCCTCGCCGAAGGCCCGTGGAGTGTTACGACTCCGAGCGGTACATCAGGTCCACCTCGTGCGTCCGGAAGCCGAGCCCCTCGTAGACCCGCACCGCCGCGGTGTTGTCGGCGTCCACGTACAGCATCGCCGTCGGCAGCCCCTGCGCCGCCAGGTGCCGCAGCCCCGTCGCGGTGAGCGCCTTGCCGAGGCCGCCGCCCTGCGCCCCCGGCAGGATCCCGACCACGTACACCTCGCCGAGCCGCTCCTCGGCGTGGACCTTCGTCCAGTGGAAGCCGACCAGCTCCTCGTCCCTCTCGGCGAGGAAGAAGCCCTTCGGGTCGAACCACGGCTCCGCGATCCGGTCGTCCAGGTCCCGCTGGGTCAGCGAGCCCTGCTCCGGGTGGTGGGCGAAGGCGGCGGCGTTGACCGCGAGCCAGGCCGCGTCGTCCTGCCCCGGGACGAAGGTGCGGATCGTGACGCCCTCGGGGAGGGCCGGCTCGGGGATGTCCAGCGGCGTCAGCGGTCGGCGCAGCTGGCGCAGTTCGCGGAAGAGGGTGAGGCCGAGGACCTGGGCGAGGTGGCGCGCGGACGGCTTGCCGCCGTGCGCCCAGACGCGCAGCCGCTTGCCGGTGGCGGCGAGCAGGGCCGTGCCGAGGGCCCGCCCGTGTCCGCGGCCGCGCTGGTCGGGGTGGACGAGCAGCTCGGCGGCCGGCGCCTCGACGGGGTCGGTCTCCTCCAGCTGGGCGTAGCCGTAGAGGTGGGAGCCGACGGTGAGGAGGAAGTGCCGCACCCCCTCGCGCCGCCCGTGCCGGAGGTAGAGCCGCCCCTGTTCGGACACCGCGTGCACGCCGTCGGCGCGGTCCGCGGCCGCGAGCAGGTCCATGACCTCCTGGACCTGCTCGGGGGTGAGCTCGTCGTACGTCTGGATCTGCCGTCCCGGTTCGAGGGCGGGCGCCGCGTCGGAAGTCATGGTGCCGAGCCTACGGCGAACCCTCCGTCAGCCGGAGGCAACTGTCTTGTAACCCGCTACCCCCTGTTGCGCTACGCGCGTTGACTCTAGGCTGCGAGCGCACACGCGGCAGACGATCAAAGCCGCGAATCGGGGCACGGGGCAAAGGGGACCTCAGGAGAGATGGCAGTGAACCGCAGGAAGAGCAAGGCCGGGCGGCGGATTCTGGCCGCCGGCGCGGGGCTGGCGACGGTCGGCGCGCTCGTCGCCGCCATGCCGGCGGGTGCCTCGTCGGACGCCGAGGGCGCGGGCGGGACGAACGGCAAGGGCTGGGGCCGGATGGTCGACGTCCAGCTGCTGTCCTTCAACGACCTGCACGGCAACCTGGAGCCGCCGACCGGTTCGTCGGCCCGGCTGACGCGGGTCAAGGAGGACGGCACGACCGAGACGATCAACAACGTCGGCGGTGCCGAGTACCTGGCCACGCACCTGGAGCAGGCCCGCGCGGGTCACCGGTACTCCATCACGGCCGCGGCCGGCGACATGATCGGTGCCTCGCCGCTGGTCTCGGGGCTCTTCCACGACGAGCCGACCATCGAGGCGCTCAACGAGATGAAGCTCGACGTGAGCTCGGTGGGCAACCACGAGTTCGACGAGGGCGCGCGCGAGCTGAGCCGCATACAGAACGGCGGCTGCCACCCGGTCGAGGGCTGTTTCGAGGAGGGCAAGACCTTCGAGGGGGCGAACTTCCCCTACCTCGCGGCCAACGTGACCGACGAGAAGAGCGGCAAGCCGCTGCTCGACCCGTACTTCATCTGGGAGAAGGACGGCGTCCGGATCGGCTTCATCGGCGTCACGCTCGAAGGCACGGCGAACATCGTCTCCGCCGAGGGCATCAAGGGCCTGAAGTTCGGCGACGAGGTCGAGACGATCAACAAGTACGCCAAGGTGCTGGAGCGCAAGGGCGTGAAGTCGATCGTCGCCCTGCTCCACGAGGGCGGCATGCCCGCCTCGGGCGCGTACAACTACGACTGCGACACCCCGGGCGCCGGCGCCGGCATCTCCGGCCCGATCGTCGACATCGCCAAGAACATCACCCCGCAGGTCGACGCCCTGGTCACCGGCCACACCCACCAGGCGTACGCGTGCACCATCCCGGACCCGTCGGGCAAGCCGCGCACGGTGACCTCGGCGGCCTCCTTCGGCCGGCTGTACACCGACACGACGCTCACCTACGACCGGCGCACGAAGGACATCGTCCGCACCGCCGTCGCCTCCGCCAACCACGTCGTCACCCGCGACTCCGAGCACGGGAAGATCAGTGATCTGATCAAGCGCTGGAAGGCGCTGGCCGAGCCGATCGCGAACCGTCCCGTCGGCCACATCGGCGAGAGCATCGAGAACCCCACCGAGGTGTACGAGAAGCCGCTGGGCAATCTCATCGCCGACGCGCAGCTGGCGGGCCTCTCGCCGGCCGACAAGGGCGGCGCCCAGCTCGCCCTGATGAACCCGGGCGGCGTCCGCGCGCCGCTGACCCTCGGGGACGGCGTGGTGACCTACGGCGAGGCGTACACCGTCCAGCCGTTCACCAACATGATGACGGTGGTCGACCTGACCGGCGCCCAGCTCGTGACCGCGCTCCAGCAGCAGGTCAGCGGTGCCAACCTGGCCGCTCCGAAGATCCTCCAGGTGTCCAAGGGCTTCACCTACACCCTGGACACGACCAAGACGGGCGCGGACCGGATCGTCGTGGACTCGGTGCGCCTGAACGGTGAGCCGATCGACCCGTCGAAGAGCTACCGGGTCGCGATGAACGAGTTCCTCACGGGCGGCGGCGACGGCTTCCCGGTCCTGGCCACCGGCACGAACAAGCTGGTCGGCGCGTCGGACCTGGACGTCTTCATCGCCTACCTGACGGCCAACTCCTCGGCCGCCCAGCCGCTCCGGGCGCCGGCGACGGACCGGATCACGGTCGTCAAGTAGCCCGCTTCGGCCGTCCCCCGAGGGGGGCGTCCCTCCGCCGGTCCGGCGGAGGGCCGCCCCCCTCTTCCGTGCCCCGCGGCACCCTGGCGCTTCTTGACGCGGACCTGTCATCATCGCGTGTCATGGAGCGACGACGCCTTCTCGCCGGGGCCCTCGGGGCCGGAGTTGCACTGCTCGCCGGGGCGCCCGCGGCGCGCGGCGCGGCCCTCGACACGCGCGCGTGGATGGGGGCGCACGGAGACGGGACCGAGCTGAGGCGGCTCACCCTCCCGGGGACGCACGACTCCGGTGCCCGGTTCGGCGGCCCCTGGAGCGAGTGCCAGAACACCACGATCGCCCAGCAGCTCGACAGCGGCGTGCGCTTCCTCGACGTGCGCTGCCGCGTCACCGGCGGGTCCTTCGCCATCCACCACGGGGCCTCGTACCAGAACATGATGTTCGGCGACGTCCTCGTCGCCTGCCGCGACTTCCTCGCCGCGCACCCCTCCGAGACCGTCCTCATGCGGGTCAAGCAGGAGTACTCCGAGGAGTCCGACGCGACCTTCCGGGCCGTCTTCGACGACTACCTCGACCGGCGCGGCTGGCGCCCCCTCTTCCGGATCGGGGACACGCTCCCGCTCCTCGGCGAGGCGCGCGGCCGGGTCGTGCTGCTCGCCGACAACGCCGGCCTGCCCGGGCTGCGCTGGGCCGACTCCCGGTACTTCGCCGTCCAGGACGACTGGAACGCGCTGCCCGACGCCAAGTACCCGAAGATCCAGGCCCACTTCCGCGCGGCCGTCGCCCGGCCCGGACCGCTGTACGTGAACTTCGTCAGCACCTCCGCCTACCTGCCGCCCCGCTGGAACTCCGACCGGCTCAACCCCTGGGTCCACGGCTTCCTCGACAGCGCCGAACTGGCCGGGAGCACCGGGCTCGGCATCGTCCCCCTCGACTTCCCCGCGACCCGCGCCGGGCTGGTGGAGGCGCTGCTGCGGCACAACTGAACCCGGGACCCATGGGCTGGAGCCCGGGTCATCCGTCGCCGCCGCCGTCCCGTTGTGGGCAATCGTTCCGCAGGGCGGAACGGGTGGGCACAACGGAACGGCACCCTTTGCGGGTGCCTCCGCACATGCGCCTGGACCCGCACCCGTACGGAGCCGTACAGCAGGTGCGGGTTCAGGCGCGTAAAGCCGAGGCCCGGCAGACGGGCGCCGTCCCTGTGCCCACCCGTCCCGCCCTGCGGGACGCCTGCCCACAGGGCCGGCGAGGAGTCGCCCCGGATCTACCGCACCCCGGACGACCGCGAGGCCGACTGGACCGGCGCGGTCGCCGACCCGGCCGTCGTCGCCGAGGCGCGGCTCCGCTGGAAGGAGGAGGCGGCGGCGACCGACGCGTACCTCGCCGCCGCGCCGGACCTCGGCGCGCGGCTCCCCGACGGCGGCCAGCTCCGCGAACTCCTCACCATGCAGATCACCGAGTACGCCCGCCACTGCGGCCACGCCGACCTGCTGCGCGAGCGCGTCGACGGGCGCGTCGGTCAGTAGCCGGTCAGGCGGTGACCTCCGGCGGGGGCGTCGGCGCGCCCGGCAGGCGGAGGTTCGCCACCGTGCCGCCGCCCTCCGCCGGGGACAGGGTCACCGAGCCGCCCGTCCGCTTCACCGTGCGGGCGACGATCGAGAGGCCCAGGCCCGAGCCGGGGAGGCTGCGGGCCGACGGGGAGCGCCAGAAGCGGTCGAAGACGTGCGGGAGCTCGTCGGGGGCGATGCCCGGGCCGTGGTCGCGGACCGTCAGTTCGCCGCGCATCAGGGTCACCTCGATCGTGCCGCGCGGCGGCGAGAACTTCACCGCGTTGTCGAGGACGTTGACCAGGGCCCGTTCCAGGGCGGCCGGTTCGGCGCGTACGTACCAGGGCGCCAGGTCCGTCGCGAAGGTCAGCTCCGGACCGCGCAGCCGGGCGCGGTCCAGGGCCGAGCGCAGCACGGTGTGGAGCCCGACCACCTCCAGCCGACCCGGGCGCACCGCGTCCGGGCGGGCCAGTTCCTGGAGGTCGCCGATGAGCGCGGCCAGTTCCGTCATCTGGGCCTTCACCGACGCCATGAGGGCCCGGCGGTCCTCCGGCGGGATCGCGCGCCCGGTCTCCTCGCTGCGGGCGAGCAGCTCGATGTTGGTCCGCAGCGAGGTGAGGGGGGTGCGCAGCTCGTGCCCCGCATCCGCGATCAGCCGCGCCTGCCGGTCCCGTGAGCTCGCCAGCGCGGCCGTCATCTGGTTGAAGGCGCGCGACAGGCGGGCGATCTCGTCCTCGCCGTCGGCCGGGATCCGTACCGTCAGGTCCTCCGTCGCCGCCACGTGCTCCACCGCCCCGGTGAGCCGGTGCACCGGCTCCAGGCCGGTCCTCGCCACCCACAGTCCGGCGGCGCCCGCGCCGATCACGCCGATGCCGGAGACGAGGAGCAGGACCCAGCCGAGCGTGGAGAGCGAGTTGTCGATCTCGGCGAGCGGGCGGGCGACGGAGACCGCGAGGCCGGGCGGGCCCTGCTGCGGGTAGGTGTAGACGCGCATCTCGCGCCCGTCGGCGTCCTTCACCGTGTGCAGGACGTACGCGAGCGTGCCCCGGGCCACGGCCAGGTCGCCCTCGCCGGCCGGGAGCGCCGCCTTGCCGGAGGTGCAGACGCCGCCGGCCGAGTCGATGATCTGCACGGTGTACGAGCCGGCCGCGGGCGGCGGGGTCTCGCCCTGCCGGCAGAGGGTGAGGAGGCTGCGCACGGCGGCCGGGTCCAGCCGGGTGTTGCGCAGCGCGGAGTCCATCTCGCCCTCCAGCTGCGCGCGCGTCACGAACCAGCAGGCCGCGGAGACGGCGGCGACGGCGACGGCCACGGCGAAGGCGGTGAGCAGCGCGAGGCGCGAGCGCAGCGGCCGGGACCGGAACCAGGCCAGGGGGGTACGGGGGCGTGGCCGGGCGGTGGGGCGGGGAAGGGTCACTCGGTGCCGCCTCCGCCGCGCAGCACGTATCCGACGCCGCGCACGGTGTGGACGAGGCGGGGCTCGCCGCCCGCCTCGGTCTTGCGCCGCAGGTACATCACGTACACGTCCAGGGAGTTGGAGCTGGGTTCGAAGTCGAAGCCCCAGACGGCCTTGAGGATCTGCTCGCGGGTGAGGACCTGGCGGGGGTGGGCCAGGAACATCTCCAGGAGGGTGTACTCGGTGCGGGTCAGTTCGACGGGCCGGCCGGCGCGGGTGACCTCGCGGGTCGCCAGGTCCATCCGCAGGTCCTCGAAGGACAGCACGTCCTCCGGCTCGCCGGCGGGCGCGGCCGGGGCGGCGTACGCGCTGCGGCGCAGCAGGGCGCGGATGCGGGCGAAGAGCTCGTCGAGCTCGAAGGGCTTCACGAGGTAGTCGTCGGCGCCGGCGTCGAGGCCGGTGACGCGGTCGCCGACGGTGTCGCGGGCGGTCAGCATGAGGATCGGCACGGTGGAGCCGGCGGCCCGGATCCGGCGGGCCGCGGTCAGCCCGTCCATGCGCGGCATCTGCACGTCGAGGACGACGAGGTCGGGGGCGTACGACTCCATGGCGGCGAGCGCGTCCACCCCGTCGACGGCCTCCCGCGTCGCGTAGCCCTCGAAGGCGAGGGAGCGGCGCAGGGCCTCCCGCACGGCGGGTTCGTCGTCGACGATGAGGATGCGTTCGGTGTCGTTCGGCTGCCCGGTCATGGGGTCAGCGTGCCATGTGCTCAGTTCCGGCCGCCGGAGCGGAGGGTGTCGAGGTCGGCCTTCAGGGTGTTCACCGGGATGGCGAATCCGAGGCCGACGCTGCCGGCGGTCGAACCGCTCGAAGAACTGGGCGAATACATGGCCGAATTGATCCCGATGATCTCGCCGTTCATATTGATCAGCGCGCCGCCGGAATTCCCGGGGTTGAGGGAGGCGTCGGTCTGGATCGCCTTGTAGGTGGTCTTCGAGGAGCCGGTGTCGCCGTTGAACTGCTGTCCGCCGAACTCGAACGGCCAGCCCTGCCGCGGGTCCCACTGCTGGCCCTGGCCGCTGCCGGCGTCCTCAGAGTCCTCAGAGTCCTCGGAGGCCTTGGCGACCGTGACGTCGCGGTCGAGGGCGGAGACGATGCCGCTGGTGACGGTGCCGGTGAGGCCCTCGGGGGAGCCGATGGCGACGACCTCGTCGCCGACCCTCACCTTGGAGGAGTCGCCGAGGGTGGCGGCCTTCAGGCCGGAGGCGCCGGCGAGCTTGATGAGCGCGAGGTCCTTGTCGGGGTCCGTGCCGACGACCTCGGCGGCGTACGTCCTGCCGTCGCTGGTCCGCACGGTGATCTCGGAGGCGCCGGAGATCACGTGGTTGTTGGTGACGATCTCGCCGTCGGCGGTGATGATCACGCCGGAGCCGGTCGACTTGCCGGAGGCGGAGCTCGCGGAGATCTCCACGGTGGAGGGGGAGACGGCCTCGGCGACCCCGGCGACCGTGCCGGAGCTGCTCGCGGAGACGTTGGTGCCGCTGACCGAGGAGGAGGCGGTGACGGGCGCGTCCTGCGCGGTGAGCTGCTGCACCAGGGTCGCGGTGCCGCCGCCGATCGCCGCCGCCGCGATGGCCACGGCCGCCATGAGGCCGACCCCGCGCTTGGCGCGCCGCCGGGAGACGGGGCCGCCGCCGGGCACCGGGCCGGCCGCCGCGTACGCCGGCTCGGCCGGGGGAGGGGTGAAGCCGCCGCCGGACCCGGACGGCCACACGGTGGTGCCCGGCTCGGTGGTGATCGGCTGCGTCGGCTCGTACGGCGGGCGCGGCGGGTAGTACGGCTGCTGGGGCTGCGTGTGGTCCGTCATGGCACCGACTCTCGGCCCGTGAGATGAGAGCCGTCTGAGGACCGGCTGAGAAGCCCGACAGAACCCTGTATGCCCGAAATAAAGGCGGAGGGTCCGCCGGCCCGGACGGGGTCAGTGGCAGCCGCAGGAGCGGCGGACCACCAGGGCCGAGGGGAACTGCTTGACGCGTTCGCGGCGGGAGCCGTTGACGCGGACGGAGTCGTCGAGGACCAGGTCGACCGCGGCGCGGGCCATGGCCGGGCGGTCGGAGAAGACGGTGGTCAGCGGCGGGTCGGTGAGCGCCGCCTCCTTCACGTCGTCGAAGCCCGCCACCGCCAGCTCGGTCGGCACGTCGATGCGCAGCTCGCGGGCGGCGCGCAGCACGCCGAAGGCCTGGTCGTCGGTCGAGCAGAAGATGGCCGGCGGGCGGTCCGGTCCCGCGAGGAGCTTCAGGGCCACCTGGTAGGCGTCGTAGCGGTTGTACGGGGCCTCGAAGAGCCGGCCCTCGGTCGTGCGGCCGGCCTCCTGCATGGCGCGCCGCCAGCCCTCGACGTGGTCGGCGACCGGGTCGCCGACGGCCGGGGTGTTGGGGACGCCGCCGAGGCACGCCACGTACGGGTGGCCGTGCTCCAGGAGGTGCCGGGTGGCGAGCTGCGCGCCGCCGATGTCGTCGGTGACGACGGCGACGTCGTCGATCGCCTCGGGCCGCTCGTGCAGCAGCACCACGCGCGCGTCCCAGGCCTCGATCTCGCTCGCGGCCTGCTCGCTCATGCCCTGGCTGACGAGGATCAGCCCGGAGACCCGCATGCCGAGGAAGGCGCGCAGGTAGTGGATCTCGCGCTCGGTGCGGTAGTCGGAGTTGCCGACCAGGACCATCTTTCCGCGCTCGGCGGCGGCCTGCTCGACCGCGTGCGCCATCTCGGCGAAGAAGGGCTGGCGCGCGTCCGGGACGATCATGCCTATGAGGTCGGTGCGGCGCGACGCCATCGCCTGGGCCACCCGGTCGGGCCGGTAGCCCAGCTCCTTGATGGCGGCGAGGACACGCTCGCGCGTGGCCGGGGCGACCGGCCGGGGTCCGTTGTTGATGACGTAACTCACGACCGCGGTCGAAGTACCCGCCAGTCGCGCTACGTCATCCCGCGTCACCTTGGCCACGCGCGGAAGTCTACGCGGGGTGACCTACCTACCGGCAGGTCGCGTTGTGGCATACGCCACGTTACCGTCCCTCTAACGAGTGGTGTCGGCCGTGGCGTCCTTGACTCCGGTACCCGTACGAGCCTCCGCACGGCCCCCGGAACGGGCCTCTTCCCGGGTGTCCTGCCCCGCTTCCATCCGCTTCGTCCCGTCGGACTCCCGGCCCGCCGCCCCCTTCGCCTCCTTGGCGCGCGCCTCCTCCGCTGCCCGCTCCACCTTCTCCGGCGTCACGAAGCGGTATCCCACATTGCGGACGGTGCCGATCAGCGACTCGTGCTCCGGGCCGAGCTTCGCACGCAGCCGCCGCACATGGACGTCGACCGTACGGGTGCCGCCGAAGTAGTCGTACCCCCACACCTCCTGCAGCAGCTGCGCCCGCGTGAACACCCGGCCCGGGTGCTGCGCCAGGTACTTCAGGAGCTCGAACTCCTTGAAGGTGAGGTCCAGGACCCGGCCCTTCAGCTTCGCGCTGTACGTGGCCTCGTCCACCGACAGGTCGCCGTTGCGGATCTCCATCGGGGAGTCGTCCGCGACGATCTGCTGGCGGCCGAGCGCGAGCCGCAGCCGCGCCTCGACCTCGGCCGGCCCCGCCGTGTCGAGCAGCACGTCGTCGATGCCCCAGTCGGCCGTGACCGCCGCGAGACCGCCCTCCGTGACCACCAGGACCAGCGGACAGCCGGGGCCGGTGGAGCGCAGCAGCTGGCAGAGCGAACGGACCTGCGGCAGGTCGCGCCGCCCGTCGACGAGGATCACGTCGGCGCCGGGGGTGTCCACCAGGGCCGGGCCCTCGGCGGGGGCCACCCGCACGTTGTGCAGCAGCAGGCCGAGGGCGGGCAGCACCTCGGTCGACGGCTGGAGGGCGTTCGTGAGGAGCAGCAGAGAACTCATCGGGCCTCTCCCCCTGCCAGGGTCGGCCGGCTCGTCGGTCGGTCGTGCTTCGTACGCTCGTCCATGACGTCGGTTCCTCCTCGGTCCCTGCGAGGACATCTGCGGTACTGCTCTGTTTCTGCGGTACTGCCGTACTGCTGTTACTGCGGTCTCACCTGTCGCTCCCGCGCCCTGAGAGCTTTTGTTCATCCGTCCGTAACAACGGCCGGAAAACGCAAAAGGACCCGGTGGCGACGTCGCCCGGATCCCTGCCTAGGAGAATAGCCCACATGAGTTCCGAGGCAGAGGGCCGATTTCACATGATGGATGTTTCCTCGCTCACTTCCGGACCTCGCCGCGCAATGCTGAGGACGGACGACGGCGTCCGGATCGAGGCGGTTCACGAACGCTTCTCCGCCAGTGTCGCCGACACCGCCGTCGTCGTCGC
Source organism: Streptomyces sp. NPDC047974 (assembly GCF_040653375.1). Lineage (NCBI taxonomy): Bacteria > Bacillati > Actinomycetota > Actinomycetes > Kitasatosporales > Streptomycetaceae > Streptomyces > Streptomyces sp. NPDC047974. The sequence goes on along the minus strand of NZ_JBEZNU010000014.1, from coordinate 169,014 downwards.
GCACGGCTTCACCGGCGCCGCCGACCGCCCCGCCGTCCGGCGCGCCGCCCAGGCCCTCGGCCGGCACGCGGACGCCGTCGTCACCTTCTCCTTCCGCGGCCACGGCCGCTCCGGCGGCCTCTCCACCCTCGGCGACCGCGAGGTCCTCGACCTCGCCGCCGCCGTCCGCTGGGCCCGTGAGCTGGGCCACGCGCGCGTGGTGACCGTCGGCTTCTCCATGGGCGGCTCCGTCGTCCTCCGGCAGGCCGCCCTCGACCGCGCCACCGCCACCGGACCCGACGCGGTCGCCGCCGTCTCCTCACCCGCCCGCTGGTACTACCGGGGCACGGCCCCGATGCGCCGCCTCCACTGGATGGTCACCCGCCCGGTCGGCCGGCTCGTCGGCCGGTACGGGCTCCGCACCCGCGTCGACGCCCGCCCCTGGGACCCCGAACCGCTGCCGCCGTTCGAGGCCGTCCCGCTGATCGCCCCCGCCCCGCTGCTCCTCGTCCACGGCGACCGGGACCCCTACTTCCCGCTCGACCACCCCCGGATGCTCGCCGCGGCCGCCCCCGACGGCGCACCCGTCGAACTGTGGCTGGAGCCCGGCATGGGCCACGCCGAGAACGCGGCCGGCGAGGAGCTCCTTGACCGGCTCGGCGCCTGGCTCGTCCGCCGATAGCCCATCATGGGGAGCGGCGCGCACACGAACGAAGGGAGCGCCGCTATGGCAGCGGGAACCATCCGCTACTGGGCCGCGGCCAAGGCCGCCGCAGGGGTCGCCGAGGAGCCGTACACCGCCGAGACCCTCGCCGAGGCCCTGGACGCCGCCCGCGCGGACCACCCGGGCGAGCTCGTCCGGGTCCTCCAGCGGTGCTCGTTCCTCGTCGACGGCGACCCGGTCGGCACCCGGAGCCATGAGACCGTACGGCTTGCCGAGGGCGGCACGGTCGAGGTGCTCCCCCCGTTCGCAGGAGGGTGAACCCCACAGCTTGACTTCTTCCTTCCCCCCCTCGTGGACGAGGGGGGGAAGGTCCTACGGCTCGCGCCGTGGGGTTTTCTGCTTCGTCGTCGACTGCCCGCCCGGAGTTCTCCGTTGAGGTCTTACACCGGCTCCACAGACCGACACCGCCAGCCCGGCGGCCAGAAGGTTGCGTGCCGCGTTCACGTCCCGGTCATGGGTCGTGCCGCAGCTGTCGCACGTCCAGGTGCGGACGCCGAGCGGCATCCTCTCCTGAAGGGTGCCGCAGTGGGAGCACAGCCTGGTGGAGGGGAAGAAGCGGTCGACCGCGATCACTTCCCGTCCGTACCAGGCGGCCTTGTACTCCAGCAGGGAGCGGAACTCGCTCCAGCTCGCGTCCGAGACGGCTCGGGCGAGCGTGTGGTTCTTGACCATGTTGCGCACGGTCAGGTCCTCGATCACGATCGTTTGGTTCTCACGAACGAGCCGAGTGGTCAGCTTGTGCAGGCCGTCCCGCCTGCGGTCGGTGATCCGAGCATGGATCCTGGCGACCTTCCTGTGGGCCTTGGCCCGGTTGGCGCCATCACCCTTGGCCTTGCGGGCCAGCTGCCGCTGGGCGCGGGCGAGCCGGGCGCGGTCGCGGCGCTCGTGCCTCGGGTTGGCGATCTTCTCGCCCGTGGACAGGGTCAGCAGGTGGTTCAGGCCTACATCGACCCCGATCGCCGTGTCCGTGGCGGGCAGCGGCTTGACCGTCGGGTCGTCGCAGAGCAGGGAGACGAACCAGCGGCCCGCGCTGTCCTGGGACACGGTCACCGTCGAAGGGCTCGCCCCGGCGGGGAGCGGACGCGACCACACGATGCCCAGCGGCTCCGCCATCTTCGCCAGCGTCAGCCTGCCGTCACGCCAACGGAACCCGCTGGTGGTGTACTCGGCGGACTTCCGCGACCTCTTCTTCGACTTGAACCGCGGGTACCTCGCCCGCTTGCCGAAAAAGCTCGTGAAGGCGCTCTGCAGGTGCCGCAGGCACTGCTGGAGCGGAACCGACGACACCTCGTTGAGGAACGCCAGCTCCTCGGTCTTCTTCCACGCTGTCAGCATCGCCGACGTGGCGTTGTAGTTCACCCGCTCCTGCCGTGCCCACGCCTCGGTGCGGGCTGCCAGCGCCAGGTTGTAGACCTTGCGGACGCATCCGAATGTGCGCGACAGCTCCGCTGCCTGCGCATCGGTCGGACGGAAGCGGTACTTGAACGCCCGCTTCACGCACGTCGTGGTCACGCTCACAAACTAGCGAGACTTTCGATAAGCGACCAACCTGCGGGTCAGAGCGCCGCAATCCGCCCTGGCGGCGAAGCCCAGCCCCTTGTCCTGCTCCGCAGGAGTCTCCCTCCCCAGGCTGAAGCCGGGGGTATCCCGAGAGGAACCAGTTGAGCAACGACCAGCGGTACGGCGGCGCGCCGCACGACCCGAACGCGTACGACCCCTCGGTCACCCAGACCTGGGAGGGCCAGACCTGGGACACCACGTACCAGCCGACGGTCCGCCCCGAGGACGCGGCGTACGGGTACCCGGGCGCGCAGCCGCAGGCCCAGCAGCCGTACGCCCACCCGCAGGAGGGGTACGACGGGCAGGCGTACGCCCCGTACGCGCAGCCCGAGCAGCCGTACGCGCAGCCGGAACCGAACGTACGGCCGGAGCAGTACGCGCAGCCGTACGCGCAGCCCCAGCAGCCGTACGCGCAGCCCGAGGCGTACACGCCCGCGCAGCCGCCCGCCCAGCCGGAGCCGTACGCCCCGGCCCCCGAGGCACAGGAGGCCGAGGCGCCCGCGTACTCCTCGCCCACCACCTCCGGGAACACCCGGATCACCGACGCGCAGCGCGCGCGGGCCGAGGGCCGGTCGCCGATCATCGAGCCCGGCATGCGGCCCGCCGCGCTGACCGCCGTCCTCGGGCTGCTCCTCGCCGGCGGCGCCGCGCTCGGCACGTACGGGCTCCTGCTGCCGCTGGTCGCGCTCCAGGCGCTGACCGCCGCCGGCTGGTTCCGGCTCAACGGCATGTGGCCGGCCCGGCAGGGCATCGCGCTCGCCTTCCTCGGCGGACTCGTCGCCGACGCCGCCCTGCTCGCCACCGGCCGCGAGCACGCGGCCCCCGCCCTCCTCGGCACCCTCGGCGTCTGGGTGCTGCTCTGCCTGGTCCTCCAGCTGCGCAGCCACGCCGAACCCGACGAGCGGATGTACGGCCTCATGGCCACCGTCACGTCGGCGGCGCTGACCGTCCTCGCCGCCGGACACCTCGGCGCCGAGCCGGACGCGGTGACCGTCGGCGCGGCCGCCGTCGGCGCCACCGTCCTGGCCCGCGCGCTCCCGCTGCCCGGCCCGGTCTCGCTCGTCGTCTCGCTCCTCGCCGGCGCGGGCGCCGGCATCGTCGCCGGCACCCTGAGCGGCATGGGCGCCTCCGGGGCGCTCCTCGGCCTCGCCACCGGCGTCTGCGCCCTCGTCGGCCTGCGGGTGGCCAGCTACGACTACCCGTCCCGCTTCGTGCACATGACCGCCGGGGTGGCCCTGCCGCTGACGGCCGCCGCGCCCGCCGTGTACCTTCTCGGCCGCGCCCTGGTCTGACCGACGCACGGCCCGCCCGGGGCGCCCGGGAACCGTCCGGCCCCCCGACACGTCGATCTTCGTGTCGGGGGGCCGGCACGCATCACCGGAACACTGACGAACTGGCGACGGGGGAAGAGAAAGCCATGCGAGCACTGCGGATCCTGCTGGTCGTGGCCGTCGTGCTGGGCGGAATCCTGGTGGGGGGCGACCGGCTCGCCGCCGCCTGGGCCGAGTCGGAGGTCGCGGGCCGCGCCTCGCTCGCCGGCGGCAGGACCGATTCGGTCGAGGTCGACATCAAGGGCTTCCCCTTCCTCACCCAGGCCGCCGACAAGCGCTTCGGCGAGGTCCGGGTGGTCGCGCGGGGCGCCCACACCCAGGCGGGTGACAAGTCCCTCCGGATCGACGAGATCACCTTCGACCTGCGGGACGTGACCGTCACCGGCGACTGGAGCGGCTACCGGGCCGGCGAGGCGAACGGCACGGCGCTCATCTCGTACGCGGACCTGGTCGCGGCCTCGGAGCGGGCGACGGCCATGGAGTACGGCGGCCCCGGCAAGGTGAAGGTGACGGGCAGCGTCGAGGTCCTGGGCCGCAAGGTGACCCGTACGGTCACCTCCTCGGTCACCCTGGTGGACGGCGACACCCTCAAGGTCCGCGCCGACGAGGTGCCCGGCGGCGGCATCCCGTTCCTGGAGGAGATGGTCCGCGAGCGCACCGACTTCGAGCGCCCGATCGGCCGCGTCGCCGGCATGCGGGTCGCGAAGGTGGAGCCGCGCCCCGAGGGGCTCGCGGTGACGGTGAACGGCCGGGACGTCGCGATCGCGGGCTGAGCGCGGCCTTCTTTCACATACTGAGACGACCCCGTCCGATCCGCAGAAGCACGGGCTCGGACGGCAGGAAACCGGGGCACGGCACCCCGCCCCGACCCCACTCTCGTCTCATTCTTCGGACGATCGCGTCTCACGATACGACACGCCGGTGACACGGTCGCCTGTCCGTCCCTACGATCGACGGCATGAAGCGACAGGCGGAACTCACGAAGCGGCGGGCAGTAGACCTGTGCCGCATCGCCGCCATGCTCTGTCGCTCCGTCTGAGCGGGACGCGCTCCGCGCCCGTATTCCCCCGGCCCGCCGACCCCCGAGGTCGAGGCCGCACCGCGTAGCACGACGCCGTCGGGCGCAGCCCCGACGCGTACCCGCACATGCAGCACCACCCCGCACCACACCGCCGCACACTGCCCCGGAGGAGAACAGACATGGCTCGCAGCGACGTACTGGTCGACGCCGACTGGGTCGAGGCCAACCTCGACAACCCGGCCGTCGCGATCGTCGAGGTCGACGAGGACACCGCCGCCTACGACAAGAACCACATCCGCAACGCCATCCGGATCGACTGGACCAAGGACCTCCAGGACCCGGTCCGCCGTGACTTCATCGACCAGGAGGGCTTCGAGAAGCTCCTCTCGGCCAAGGGCATCGGCAACGACACCACGGTCGTCCTCTACGGCGGCAACAACAACTGGTTCGCCTCGTACGCCTACTGGTACTTCAAGCTGTACGGCCACCAGGACGTCAAGCTCCTCGACGGCGGCCGCAAGAAGTGGGAGCTCGACTCCCGCGACCTGGTCGACGGCTCCGAGGTCCCGGCCCGCCCGGCCACCGAGTACAAGGCCCAGGCCCAGGACGTCTCGATCCGCGCCTTCCGCGACGACGTCGTGGCCGCCATCGGCACCCAGAACCTGGTCGACGTCCGCTCGCCCGACGAGTTCTCCGGCAAGCTGCTCGCCCCGGCCCACCTCCCGCAGGAGCAGTCGCAGCGCCCGGGCCACGTCCCGTCCGCCCGCAACATCCCGTGGTCGAAGAACGCCAACGACGACGGCACCTTCAAGTCCGACGCGGACCTGAAGGCCCTCTACGAGGCCGAGCAGGTCGACCTGGCGAAGGACACCGTCGCCTACTGCCGCATCGGCGAGCGCTCCGCCCTCACCTGGTTCGTCCTGCACGAGCTCCTCGAGGTCCCGAACGTCAAGAACTACGACGGCTCCTGGACCGAGTACGGCTCCCTCGTCGGCGTGCCGATCGAGCTCGGCGCCAACAAGTAAGACCGGGTCGCGCGACCTTCCCTCCCCTCTAGGACAGGACAGAGAACATGTGTGGAGCACCGATCGGCGGCCCCGACGTCAGCACCCTCAAGCCCGGTGAGACGGCCATCCAGGGCCAGGTGACCAAGGACGGCGAGCCCGTCACCGGTTACGTCCGCCTCCTGGACTCCTCCGGCGAGTTCACGGCCGAGGTCCCCACCTCCGCCACCGGCCAGTTCCGCTTCTACGCGGCCACCGGCGAGTGGACCCTCCGCGCCCTCGTCCCCGGCGCCCAGGCCGACCGCAAGGTCGTCGTCACCGAGACGGGTAGCCTGACGGACGTGGCCATCGCGGTCTGATCCGTCGCATCACAGACGGCCGGAGGGCCGTGCCTCCTGGGGGGTTGGACGCCATCACCAGGACTCGGGGCACGGCCCTTCGGTCTGTCCGCGGCGGGGTCGCGGTCGTAGGCTGGAGGTGTGTACGCACGGCGTCGGCGCGTCTACTTCTGGATGATGGGTGCCTGCCTGCTGCTCTTCGTGGGCGCCTGGGCCGTCGTGCGGTTGTTCTCCATGCCGGTGGCCATCGGGATGTGCGTGGTGGCCATGGTCATCCCGCCGGTCGCGGCGATGGTGGCGAACCGGCGGGGGCCGGAGGACCGCTGGTGGGACGACCCGTCCGGGGATGCGCAGTCGGACGAGTGGTGGGACGAGCTCGACGGCAGGAAGCGGCGGGAGTAGCGGCGGGCGTCAGCCGAACCAGGCATGGGACTCCGGCTGGTGGGGGCGGACCAGGGCCAGGATCGTCAGGGCCGTCCAGGCCACCGTGATGATCGTCATGCCGAGGAACACATAGGCGAACGGCAGGGACACCCAGCCGTAGGCGATGGCCGAGATCCGTACGCCCGGCAGGCGGGTGGGGAACCTGAGCGCGGTGGCCACGCCCCAGCCGGCCAGCGCCAGGACCAGTACGCCGAGGAACCGGACCGTGCCCGAGTGGAGCTCCGGCGCGTCGTCCTCCCAGGTCCGCGCCGCGATCTCGACGTCGTGCGTGAGCACCCAGACGGCGAGCAGGGCCTGCGCGCCGGCCAGCACCATCAGCAGCGTGCGGAGATTGCGTACCGGCCCGGGCATCGGCACGTCGCCCGGCGGGTACACGGGGGGCTCGGGCGGCTTCGCGGGGCCGCCGCCGGACCGGGCGGGGTCCCGCGGGCGGTTCCACGGGCGCTCGTCGTCGGGCCGTCCTGCGCCGTCGTTCCGTTCCACCGTGGCCTCCCCCGCCTCGCCCGGAACCGTCCGCACACACGTGCGTGCGCCATGGTCGGCGATCCGCCCGGAGGAGTCCAGGGGAGATCCGGCCGGAATCCGTACCGGAACCGGGGACGGGGTCAGTAGACGAGGGCCTGGGTGCCGTCGGTCATGGCCTCCTGGACGAAGACCTGCGCGCCGGCGATGCGGACGCCGGGCAGGACGTCCTGCTCGGTGATCTCGCGGCGGGCCGCGCACTGGGTGCAGAGGGTGATCCGGCCGGCGGCCAGGATCGAGTCGATCAGGTCCGGGAGCGGGGCGGCGTGCGGCAGCTCGAACTCGGCCGCCTTGCCCGGGAGGGCGAACCACGCGGACTCGCCGGTCAGCCACAGCGACACCTCGACGCCGCTGGCGACGGCGACGGCCGCCACGGTGAAGGCCTGGGAGCAGCGTTCCGGGGCGTCGGCCCCGGCGGTCACCTTGATCACGAGCTTCTTCGCCATGCACCGCACTGTAATGCGAGGCCGTGCCGGAGGCCGACCGGGAAGCGGGGTCCGTTCCGGTGCTTGATCGTCGGGGAGACCCACCTCACCGAGTGGGCGGGGGTCCCGCCCACTAAGCTGGGGTCCGGTCCGTTCCGCCTTCACCGCTCAGCCGAGGAGCACCCCGTGATCGTTTTCTTCGAGACCCTGCTGGTCCTGGTCGCCGTCGGCGTGCTCGCCTTCACCGGTCTGGCCGTGAAGAAGCTGTACCAGGGTCAGCGCTGACCCCTCGGTCCCTCCCCTCTCACCGGCCCCTTTCACAGATCGTCTGAGTCGCTCATGATCCAGATCCCGTCCGACCTCAACCCGGACCTCGTCCCGCTCGCGTTCCTCCTCGGGACCTGGGAGGGCGCCGGCGTGTCCGACTTCCCCGGCGCCGAGAAGTGCAACTTCGGCCAGTCCGTGACCTTCAGCCACGACGGCCGGGACTTCCTGGAGTACCACTCGCACTCCTGGGTCCTCGACGCGGAGGGCAACAAGGTCCGCCCGCTGGAGAGCGAGAGCGGCTTCTGGCGGATCGACAAGGACCGCAAGGTCGAGGTCGTGATGGTCCGCGACGACGGCGTCGTCGAGGTCTGGTACGGCGAGCTCGCCGACCAGAAGCCGCAGATCGACCTGGCGACCGACGCCGTGGCCCGCACCGCCGCCTCCGGCCCGTACAGCGGTGGCAAGCGCCTCTACGGCTACGTGAAGAGCGACCTCATGTGGGTCGGCGAGAAGGCGACCCCCGAGGTCCCGCTCCGCCCCTACATGTCCGCCCACCTGAAGAAGGTCGTCACCCCCGAGGAGGTCGCCGAGATGGCGCGCAACCTCCCCGACATGCCCGACGACGGCATCGCCTTCTTCAAGTAGGCCCCCGCGGGACCCCCGGCAGCCCGCCGCGCCCTCCTACACTGGGGGGCGTGGTGAGCACCGACTGGAAGAGCGATCTGCGGCAGCGCGGCTACCGGCTGACGCCGCAGCGTCAGCTTGTCCTGGAGGCGGTGGACGTGCTGGAGCACGCCACGCCGGACGACATCCTCGTCGAGGTGCGCAAGACCGCCTCCGGGGTGAACATCTCCACGGTGTACCGGACCCTGGAGCTCCTGGAGGAGCTCGGGCTCGTCAGTCACGCGCATCTGGGGCACGGGGCCCCGACGTACCACCTCGCGGACCGGCACCACCATCTGCATCTGGTGTGCCGGGACTGTTCGGGGGTGATCGAGGCGGACGTCGAGGTGGCCGCCGAGTTCACCGGGAAGCTGCGCGAGACCTTCGGGTTCGCGACCGACATGAAGCACTTCGCGATCTTCGGGCTGTGCGCGGACTGCGCGCGCAAGGCCGCCGCCGACGAGTCCTGACGGCGGAGTCGTAGGCTTTTCCCATGAAGAGCCCTTCGAAGAGCCCTTTGCTGTCCCTGCCCGGCGCCGTTCCCGCCGAAGGCCGTGACGAAGGCGTCGCCGCGCACTACGGCGACCTGTTCCGTGAGCAGCGTTCCCTCGCCGACGGGGCGGGATTCGTCGACCTCTCGCACCGGGGGGTCGTCACCGTCACCGGCGACGACCGGCTGAGCTGGCTGCATCTGCTGCTCACCCAGCACGTCAGCGACCTTCCGGCCGGTCAGGCCACGGAGGCGCTGATCCTCTCCGCCAACGGGCACATCGAGCACGCCCTCTCCCTCGTCGACGACGGCGAGACGGTGTGGGCGCACGTCGAGCCGGGGACGCAGGGCGAGCTGATCGCCTACCTGGAGTCGATGAAGTTCTTCTACCGGGTCGAGGTCGCCGACCGGTCGGACGAGTTCGCCGTGGTGCACCTGCCGGCCGGTTCCACCGCGGAGTCGCCCGAGGGCGTCGTCGTACGGGAGACGGCGTACGGGCGTGACCTGTTCCTGCCGCGTGCGGAGCTGGAGGCCTTCGCCGGTGCGCACGGGCCGGCCGCCGGTGTCCTCGCGTACGAGGCGCTGCGCGTGGAGGGGCACCGGCCGCGGCTCGGCTTCGAGACCGACCACCGGACGATCCCGCACGAGGTCGGGCTCATCGGCACGGCCGTGCACCTGCAGAAGGGCTGCTACCGGGGGCAGGAGACGGTCGCCCGGGTGCAGAACCTGGGGAAGCCGCCGCGCCGCCTGGTCTTCCTGCACCTGGACGGCAGCGAGGTGGCGCTGCCCGCGCACGGTACGCCGCTGCGGCTCGCGGCCGACGGGCCGGAGGGGCGTCAGCTCGGCTTCGTGACGACGGCCGTCCGCCACCACGAGCTGGGGCCGATCGCCCTGGCGCTGGTGAAGCGGAACGTGCCGGTGGACGCGCCGCTGGTGGCGGGGACGACGGCCGCCGCGCAGGAGACCGTCGTCGAGCCGTAGCCGTCGGATGCGCGACGGACGGCGTCAGACGTCGACGACGACCGTGAACGGGCCGTGGTTCGTGAGGCTGACGCGCATGTCGGCTCCGAAGCGGCCCGTCTCCACGTGCGCGCCCAGCTTCCGCAGCTGCGCGACGACCTCGTCGACGAGGGGTTCGGCGACGGGGCCCGGGGCGGCGGCGTTCCAGGTGGGGCGGCGGCCCTTGCGGGCGTCGCCGTAGAGCGTGAACTGGGAGATCACCAGGAGCGGCGCGGCCGTGTCGGAGCAGGACTTCTCGTCCTCCAGTACCCGGACGGACCAGAGCTTTCTCGCCAATTGGGCGGCCTTCTCGGGGGTGTCGTCGTGGGTGACCCCCACCAGGACGCACAGCCCCTCGCCGGTGATCTCGCCGACCGTCTCCCCTGCGACGACGACCTTCGCGCCGTCCACCCTCTGCACCACAGCTCGCATGGGCCCCAACCTACCGATCGGGGATTTCTGGGGGCCGAACGGGTGCAGAGCGCCTGCACGCGCGTGTGCGGGAGTGGCACCATGCCAGGAGGCGGTGCGGCTGCGCACCGGTCGAGGGGACGATTCTCATGAGTGCATCCAGCACGGGGCCGACGCCGTCCGGCCCCGTACCGCTGATCCGCTCCGCCGGTCCGGTGCCCGGTGGCCCGGTGCCCGGCGGTCCGGTCGCGCGGCCGCCCGTGCAGCGGACCGGTGAGCCGGCGCCGTCCGGCCGGCCGGGGCACGACCTCGGCGGGCTGCGTCTGGCCGAGCTGCGGGCGTTGCGCCGGGACGCGCAGAGCGACGAGGCCGATCTCAGCTATGTGCGCCGGATGCTGCAGGGCCGGATCGACATCCTGCGGGCGGAGCTGGCGCGCCGGACCGATCCGGAGGCGCCGGTGCTCGACCGGCTCTCCGAGATCCTCGCGGACGTGCCGTCGCGGCACCGGACCTCGGCCCGGCACGTGACGCTGTCGACGCCGCGCGGGGAGGAGTACCGGCGGCTCGCGGCCGAGATGCTGTCGGAGGTCGAGCTGTCGGACCTGACGGCCCGCACGGACGAGGAGCTGCACACCGCGATGGGACGGCTCGCCGGGTACGAGCAGCAGATCTCGCGGCGCCGGCAGTCGCTCCAGCGGACCGCCGACGACTGCGGGGCGGAGATCGCCCGTCGTTACCGGGAGGGCGAGGCGCAGGTCGACGACCTGCTGGCCTGAGCCCGGGGAAAACCCGTGGCGGAACGGGCGGGCGTGCGTAGGGTCGGGGGATGGCTGTCGAACTGCGTGCGGTGACCGAGTCCGAGTTCCCCGACTGGCTGCGTGCGTTGCGGACCGGGTTCCTGCACGAGCCGGTCGTCTCCGACGGGCTGGTCGCCGACCGGCTGGCCCATGCCGACCTGGACCGGACGCTGGCCGCCGTGGACGGCGGCCGGGTGGTCGCCACCTTCCGTTCCTTCCGGCAGGAGCTGAGCACGGTCGGCGGTGGCACCCTCGTCGCGGACGCGGTCACGCAGGTGACGGTGGCGCCGACGCACAGGCGGCGCGGGCTGCTGAGCCGGCTGATGGCGCTGGACCTGGCGGCCGCCCGGGAGCGGGGCGACGCGGTCGCGACCCTGATCGCCGCCGAGTACCCGATCTACGGCCGGTACGGCTTCGGTCCGGCGAGCTGGACGACCGAGTGGAGCGTGGACCTGCGCCGGGCGGGCCTCGATCCGCGCCGCAGCGGCCGTCCGGAGGACGGCGGCCGCATCGATCTCGCCGACGGGGCGGAGATCCGCCGGATCGGTCCCGGGCTGCACCGGCGGCTCGCCGGGGTCCGGGCCGGCGTCACCGATCGCGCGCCGCGCAACTGGGACGTGGGCACCGGCGGCGGCTATCAGCTGGAGTCGTGGACGGAGCCGTACTACGCGGTCTACCGCTCGGCCGCCGGGGAGCCGGAGGGGTACGTGTCGTACCGCTGCGACGACAAGTGGGGCGACGGCAAGCAGCCGGAGAACACGCTGACCGTGCGGGACCTGATCGCGGCGACGCCGGCCGCCGAGCACGCGCTGTGGCGGTACGTCTGCTCGGTGGACTGGGTGGCGACCGTCCGCAGCGGCCACCGGCCGCCGGACGACCCGCTGCCGCTGCTGCTGCCGGACCCGCGGGCGGCGAGGGCGGTGAGCCACGTGGACATGATGTGGCTGCGGATCCTGGACGTGGTGCGGGTCCTGGAGGAGCGGACGTACCCGGTGACGGACGGGCTCGTCCTCGACGTGCGGGACGGCGACGGCTTCGTGGGCGGCCGCTACCGCCTGGACGCCTCGCCGAAGGGGGCGTCGTGCGTTCCGACGACCGCCTCCGCGGACCTCGTGCTGGACGTGGCCGAGCTGTCGCGGCTGGTCCTCGGCGACGAGTCGGCGGTCCGGCTGGCCCTGCTGGGCCGGATCGAGGAGGCGGTGCCGGGTGCGGCGGCCCGGGCCGAGCTGTTGTTCCGGGCGCCGCTGCGGGCGTTCTCGCCCGACATCTTCTAGGGCTACCGGGTACGGAGGCGGAAGAGCGCGCCGGAGGCGGCGACGGCCAGGGCGAGGAGGCCGCCGCACCAGGCGAGCGCGGTCCAGGGCGCGTCGCCGACCGGCTGGTCGAGGAGCAGGCCGCGCATCGACTCGATGAGCGGGGTGACGGGCTGGTGCTCGGCGAAGCCGTGCAGCCAGCCCGGCATGGTCTCGATGGGCACGAAGGCGCTGCTCGGGTAGGGCAGGAACATCATGAGGAAGGTGACCGTGTTGGCCGCCTCGGGGGTCTTGGCGACGAGGCCGGCGGCCGCGGACAGCCAGGACACGGCGGTGATGTAGGCGAGCAGCAGGCCGATGGCGGCGAGCCAGCCGCCGGGGGTGGCGGTGGGCCGGAAGCCGATGAGGAAGGCGACGCCGAGGACCAGCGCGGTGGCCAGGACGTTCCGGGCGACGGTGGCGACGACGTGGCCGGTGAGGAAGGGGACGGCGCCGACGTCGAGGGTGCGGAGGCGGTCGACGGTGCCGCGCCGCATGTCCTCGCTGACGGAGACGGCGGTGGCGGCGGCGCCGAAGCCGGCGCACAGGACGATGACGCCGGGGACGACGTAGGTGACGTAGCGGGTGGCGCCGGTGTCGATGGCGCCGCCGAAGAAGTAGACGAAGACGAGCATCAGCATCACGGGCATCACCAGGGCGGTGACGACGGCGTCGAGGTTGCGCCGGCTGAGGAGGATGCCGCGCCCGACGAGGGCGGTGGTGGTGGCGAGGGGGCTCGCGGTCGCGTCAGACATGGCTCGGCTCCTTCGTGGCGCTGGTGAGGGTGAGGAAGACGTCGTCGAGGGTGGCGCTGTGCACGGCGAAGCGCGTGATGTCGGTGCGGTGCGGGTCGAGTTCGTCGAGCAGGGCGCGGACGTGGGCGGCGCTGCCGTCGGTGGGGACGCCGAGGGTGAGGGTGGCGGGGGTGTGGCCGGTGGCGTGCGGGGCGAGGCGGAGGTAGGCCTCCCGGTCGCGGGCGACGAGGTCGAGGCGGTGGCCCGCGTACCGCCGCTTGAGTTCCTCGGGGGTGCCTTCGGCGAGGGTGCGGCCGCCGCCGAGGACGGCGACGCGGTGGGCGAGCCGGTCGGCCTCCTCCAGGTACTGGGTGGTGAGGAAGACGGTGGTGCCGTGGGCCGACAACTCGCGGACGGCGTCCCAGAGTTCGTTGCGGCTGCGGGGGTCGAGGCCGGTGGTGGGCTCGTCGAGGAAGACGATGCGGGTGGTGCCGGGGTCGCGGACGAGGCCGGCGGCGAGGTCGAGGCGGCGGCGCATGCCGCCGGAGTACGTCTTCGTCTGCCGGTCGCGGGCGTCGGTGAGCCGGAAGCGTTCGAGGAGTTCGTCGGCGCGGCGGGCGGCGGCCTTGCGGGAGAGGCCGGAGAGCCGGGCGGCGAGGCGGAGGTTCTCGGCGCCGGTGAGGGTCTCGTCGACGGCGGCGTACTGGCCGGTGAGGCTGATGGCGCGGCGGACCGCGCGCCGCTCGGTGACGACGTCGTGGCCGGCCACGCGCGCGTGCCCGGCGTCGGGGGCGGCGAGGGTGGCGAGGACGCGGACGGTGGTGGTCTTGCCGGCGCCGTTGGGCCCGAGGAGGGCGAAGACGGTGCCGGTCTCGACGCGGAGGTCGAGGGAGTCGAGGACGCGGACGGCGCCGTAGGTCTTGGTGAGGCCGGCGGTCTCGATGGCGGGATTTCCGGTGGCGGGAGGCATGGGTGTCCCCTTCTGCTGCGCTCGTCGGCGTACTGCGTATGCCTTACGCGTTACTGTGTAAGGGTTACGCATTACTAGGATGGGCGTCAAGCGAGCGAGGCGAGGAGGCGGCGCGGATGACGGGTGACGAGGGCCGGAAGGGGTCCGGGGAGAGCGGCGGTACGTATCTGCCGCCGTCCGTCGAGGCCGCCTGGGGGCTGCGCGAGCGCCCCACCAAGGGGCCGAAGCCCGGGCTCAGCCAGGACCGGATCGTCGCCGCGGCCGTGGACCTCGCCTCCGCGGAGGGGCTCGCCGCCGTCTCGATGGGGCGGGTCGCCAAGGAACTGGGCGCCTCCACGATGTCCCTCTACCGGTACGTCTCCGCCAAGCAGGAGCTGTACGTCCTCATGCAGGAGGCGGCGACGGGCGCCCCGCCCGAGCTGTTCGGCCCGGAGGACCCCTGGCGGGAGCGGCTGGAGCGCTGGGCCCGGGCGATGCGCGAGGTCTATCTGCGCAACCTGTGGCTGCTGCGCGTCCCGGTCTCCGGCCCGCCCGCGACGCCGCACGCGGTGGCCTGGTGGGAGAAGGCGCTGCTGGCGCTGGACGGCACCGGTCTCGGCGAGGGCGCCAAGATCTCGGTGACGCTCCTCGTGGCCGGCTTCGTGAAGAACGACGCGCTGATGATGGCGGAGCTGGCCGACGCCGTGGAGGCGTCCGGGTCCGCGCCGGAGGAGGCGATGGCCCAGTACAGCCGCACCCTGCGCCGGCTGGTCGACCCGGAGGTGTACCCGCGGGTGGCGGGGCTGATCGAGTCCGGGGTCCTGGACCGGCCCGACGCCCCCGACGACGAGTTCCGCTTCGGTCTGGCCCGGATCCTGGACGGCGTCGCGGCCCTCGTGGAGGGCCGCGCTTCCTGAATCGCCGTCAGGCCGCCATGGCCACCTCGGACTTCGGTGCCCGCGCCTTCTCCTTGCGCAGCACGGCCGCGGCGATCGCGAGGGCGGCGACCAGAAGTCCCGTGCCGACCGCGAAGGCGAGGCGGTAGCCGCCGGTCAGGGCCTCGGCGGTGCTCCGGCCGGCCGCGTCGAGCGCCTCGGTGCGGGCGGCGGCCAGGGTGGTGAGGACGGCGACGCCGAGCGCCATGCCGATCTGCTGCGTGGTGTTGAAGAGGCCGGAGGCGAGGCCCGCGTCGGCCTCGTCGGCGCCCGACATCCCGAGCGCGGTGAGCGCGGGCAGCGCCAGGCCGAAGCCGGCGGCGAGCAGCATCACGGGGAGCAGGTCGACGGCGTACGAGGCGTGCGCCGGGAGCCGGGTGAGCAGGCCGAGGACGCCGATCAGCAGGGTGAGTCCGGTGAGCAGGACGGCGCGCTCGCCGAAGCGGGTGATCAGCCGCGCGGCCGCGCCGAGCGAGACGGCGCCGATGACCAGGGCGGCGGGCAGCATCGCGAGACCGGTGGCGGTGGCGCCGTACCCCTGGGCCTTCTGGAGGTAGAGGGCGACCAGGACCTGGAAGGAGAACAGGGCGGCGACCATGAGGAGCTGGACGGCGTTGGCGCCGGCGACGGCCCGGGAGCGGAGGATCCGCAGCGGCATCAGCGGGGTCGCGGCCGTGCGCTGGCGGACCAGGAAGCCGGCGAGGAGGGCGAGGGCGAGCGCCCCGAGGCCGAGGGTGTGGGCGGAGCCGGCGCCGTACTCCTCGATGCGCACGACCGCGTAGATGCCGGTCATCAGGCCCGCGGTGACCAGGAACGCGCCGAGCGTGTCGGCGCCGGCCCGCAGGCCGAGTCCCCGGTCGGCGGGGAGGGCGCGGGTGGCGAGGGCGATCGCGGCGGCGCCGATCGGCAGGTTGATGAAGAAGATCCAGTTCCAGGAGAGGGCGTCGGTGAGGAGTCCGCCGAGGACCTGGCCGACGGAGGCTCCGGCGGCGCCGGTGAAGCTGAACACGGCGATGGCGCGGGCCCGTTCGCGGGGCTCGGTGAAGAGCGTGACGAGGATGCCGAGGCTGACCGCGGAGGACATCGCGCTGCCGGCGCCCTGGAGGAAGCGGGCGGCGATCAGGACGGCGGGGGAGGCGGCGACGGCGGCGAGCAGGGAGGCGCCGGTGAAGACGGCGATCCCGGCGAGGAACATCCGTCTGCGTCCGATCAGGTCGCCGAGCCGTCCGGCGAGCAGGAGGAGCGAGCCGAAGGTGATCAGGTAGGCGTTGACGACCCAGCTCAGTCCGGCCGGGGTGAAGCCGAGGTCGGCCTGGATGGCGGGCATCGCGACGGTGACGATGCTGCCGTCGAGGACGGTCATGAGCATGGCGCTGGCGAGGACGGTGAGCGCGAGGGAGCGGGAGCCGGAGCCGGAGCCGGAGCGGGAGTGGGTACGCATGGATCTCTCCTGTCGAGGGAGGCAACAGGAGAGACGTTAGCAGAAGGTTTTGTTGCAGACTATTTTTTACGGGACGTTGTGCGGGGGGTGGGGTGGGGTCAGTTCTTCTGGCGGGCCCGGCGGGCGGTCGCCGGCGCCTCGACGGGCGTCCTCAGGTGGTCCTCGGCCAGTCGGCCCAGCGCGCGGACCAGCACCTCCCGCTCCTCCTCCGGCAGTGAGCCCAGGGCGCCCGCGTGGACGCCGTCCACGATCCGCCGGCTCTCCGCGGCGAGCCGCGCGCCCGCCTCGGTGACGGCGATGATCCGCGCCCGCCGGTCCGTGCTCGACGGGCGCCGCTCGGCGAGTCCGGCCTTCTCCAGGGCGTCGACGGTGACGACCATCGTCGTCTTGTCCATGTCGCCGATCTCGGCGAGCTGCGCCTGGGTCCGCTCCTCCTCCAGGGCGTGGACGAGGACGCAGTGCATCCGGGCCGTGAGCCCGATCTCCGCCAGCTCCGCCGCCATGCGCGTCCGGAGGACGTGGCTCGTGTGGTCGAGGAGGTAGGAGAGGTCGGGCTCGCTGCGGCGGGGCGTCAAGGCGGTCATGCCGCCAGGATAGGGGAGGTCGGTCCGTCGCGGATTATCGGAAACCGGAGGATCGCCTCCCCCGGGGGGAGTGAGGGGGTCAGGAGAGCGGCTGCTGGAACACGATCTGGTTGCCCGCCGGGTCGAGGAAGGCGCACTCGCGGACGCCGTACGGCTGGTCCACCGGCTCGCGCAGGACCTCGGCGCCCGAGGCGGTGATCCGCTCGAAGGCCGCGTCGCAGTCGTCCGTACCGAAGATCGCCGCACGCAGCAGGCCCTTGCGCATGAGGTCGACGACCGCCTGGCGGTCGGTCTCGGAGGCGCTCGGGTCGGCGAGCGGCGATTCGAGGACCACCGACACGTCCGGCTGCGCGGGCGAGCCCACGGTCACCCAGCGCATGCCCTGGAAGCCGACGTCCTTGCGGACCTCCAGGCCGAGCGCGTCGCGGTAGAAGCCGAGCGCCTTCTCGTGGTCGTCGACGGTGATGAAGGTCTGGGAGAGGTTGATGTCCATGCCCTCCACGCTAGGGAGCGCTGTCGAGCGGCGCTTCTCCGTTCCTGACCGGTCGCGAGGCCACCTTGGCGACGCAGGCGGGCAGGGCGGCGTCGGCGCCGTGCGCACGGGCCCGGTACGCGCTCGGCGTCTCACCGACCAACTGGGTGAAGCGCGAGCTGAACGAGCCGAGCGACGTGCATCCCACCTCCATGCAGACGTCCGTCACCGACAGGTCCCCGCGCCGGAGCAGCGCCTTGGCCCGCTCGATCCGGCGGGTCATGAGGTAGCCGTACGGCGTCTCGCCGAAGGCGGCGCGGAAGCTCCGCGCGAAGTGCCCGGTGGACATCAGTGCCGTCTGCGCGAGCGCCGCCACGTCCAGGGGGCTCGCGTACTCGCGGTCCATCCGGTCCCGTGCCCTGCGCAGGCGCCGGAGGTCGTCGAGGGGGATGCGGGTCGCCACGCCCCCACGGTAGCGGGAACACAGTTGCAAGCGGACTGCTTGCAATAGTTAGCAAGCGGTGGCAGGGTACGGACCATGGCATCGCTCAACGTCGGCAACCTCGGCAGCCTCGGCGACTACCTGCGCGAGCAGCGGCGCACCGCGCAGCTCTCGCTGCGGCAGCTCGCCGATGCCGCCGGGGTGTCGAACCCGTACCTGAGCCAGATCGAGCGCGGACTGCGCAAGCCCAGCGCCGAGGTGCTCCAGCAGGTCGCCAAGGCGCTGCGGATCTCGGCCGAGACGCTCTACGTGCGGGCCGGGATCCTCGACGAGAAGGACCGCGAGGAGCTGGAGACGCGGGCCGTCATCCTCGCCGACCCCTCGATCAGCGAGCGGCAGAAGCAGGTGCTGCTGCAGATCTACGACTCCTTCCGCAAGGAGAACGCGGCGGAGTCCGGAGCGACCGGCCAGGACGCGGCCGGACAGGACACGGTCAGCCGGGACACGGCCGGACAGGACACGGTCGGCCGGGACACGGTCGGCCGGGACACGGTCGGCCGGGACGCGGCCGGCTAGAGCGACCAGCCAGAGCGACCAGCTCGTACGTCAGCTTGTACGCCCCACCGGGAGGACCACCAGCATGGCCATCATCGACGAACTGCGTACCCCCCTCTACTTCGCCGCCGGCACCGCCGACCTCGCGGTGCGCCAGGCCCGCAAGGTGCCCGGGCTGATCGAGCAGCTGGCCGCCGAGGCGCCCGGCCGGATCGAGGCCGTGCGGAAGACCGACCCGAAGGCCGTGCAGGAGAAGGTCCAGGAGAAGGTGCAGGCCACGGTCGCCGAGGTCGTCGGGGTCGTCGGCGGTCTCGACACCGACCTCAAGAAGCTGGGCGAGACGGCGCAGGACCTCGCCCTGCGGGGCGTCGGCGTGGCCGCCGAGTACGCGGTGAAGGCGCGCGAGAAGTACGAGGAGGTCGCCGCCCGGGGCGAGGAGACCGTCCGCGCCTGGCGCGGCGAGACGGCCGAGCCGACCACGGAGATCACGGTCGTGGTCGAGCCGGAGCCGGAGCCGGTCGTCGAGCCGGCGCCGGAGCCGGTCGCCGAGGCCGAGGCCGAGGCCGCGCCCAGGACCGCGGCCGCCCGCAAGCCCGCCGCCCGCAAGACGCCCGCCAAGAAGGCGGCCGCCGCCAAGGCGGACGTGACGGCCGAATAGCGGATCCGGGCACCATTCCTGGGGTCCGAAGCGTTGGAACGGGTACCTTGACCGCGAGGCGCGTACGTACCCCATGACCCCTAGGCGGTGTTCAGCATGCTGATGGACCGGTTCGACAACACCCTCAACCTGCTGATGTTCCTGGTCTTCACCGGTTTCGCCATCGCCTCGTTCGTGATCGCGGCGCTGGTCAGGGAGGACGCGTACCGGG
The DNA here is from genome assembly GCF_040653375.1 of Streptomyces sp. NPDC047974. Classification (NCBI taxonomy): domain Bacteria; kingdom Bacillati; phylum Actinomycetota; class Actinomycetes; order Kitasatosporales; family Streptomycetaceae; genus Streptomyces; species Streptomyces sp. NPDC047974. Next base: position 149,766 of record NZ_JBEZNU010000014.1, on the reverse strand, counting down.
CCGCGGACAAGCAGACGAAGAAGTTCTGGCTGATCCTCCTCGGGGTCAACCTCGCCCTGAACCTCCTCCTCCCCGGTCTCCTCTTCCTCCTCATCGCGGGCCTGATCGCCGCCATCGTCTTCATGGTGGACGTCCGCCCGGCCCTCAAGCAGGTCATGGGCGGCGGCGGGGGCGGCCGGCGCGGCGGTTCCAGCAGCGACGGCCCGTACGGCCCCTACAACGGCGGCCGGTAGCGGTCGCCGTCGTAGGGGCGTCGTAGGGGCGTCACGGTGTCGGGCGCGGGGCCCGGGGGTGCTACCCCCGGGCCCCGCCGCGTTCCAGGGCCAGCAGGGCCACGTCGTCGGTCAGCTCGCCGCCGTTGAGCGTGCGGGCCTCCGCCATCGCCGCCTCCAGGAGCGCCTCGCCGCGCAGGCCCCCGGTGATCTGCCGGTTGATCATGTCGACCATGCCGTCCTGCCCGAGCCGCGGCGAGCCGGGACCGGCGGTCCGGCCCTCGATCAGGCCGTCGGTGTAGAGGAGCAGGCTCCACGCCCCGCCCAGCTCGACCTGGCGGCGCGGCCAGCGGGCGCGCGGCAGCAGACCCAGCGCCGGGCCCCCGTCCTCGTACGGCAGCAGGCGCGCCGTCCCGCCCTGCTGGGCGACCAGCGGCGCCGGGTGGCCGGCCAGGCAGAGTCCGGCGCGGCGGCCGTCGGGCGCGATGTCGACCGTGCAGAGGGTCGCGAAGATCTCCTCGCTCTCCCGCTCGTGCTCCAGGACCTGCTGGAGGGTGGAGAGCAGCTCGTCGCCGCAGAGCCCGGCGAAGGTCAGGGCGCGCCAGGCGATGCGCAGCTCGACGCCGAGGGCGGCCTCGTCGGGACCGTGGCCGCAGACGTCGCCGATCATGGCGTGCACGGTGCCGTCCGGGGTGCGGACGACGTCGTAGAAGTCGCCGCCGAGCAGCGCGCGGGAGCGGCCCGGCCGGTAGCTGGCGGCGAAGCGGAGGTCGGAGCCCTCCAGGAGCGGGGTGGGCAGCAGGCCGCGCTCCAGGCGGGCGTTCTCCTGGGCGCGCAGCCGGGACTCGGCGAGCTTCACCTTGGTGGCGTCGTTGCGCTTGCGCTCGACCGCGTAGCGGATGGCGCGGCTCAGCAGCCGGCCGTCGAGCTCCTCGCGGAAGAGGTGGTCCTGGGCCCCGACGCGTACCGCCTCGGCGGCGAGCCCCGCGTCGGCGGAGGGGGCGAGGGCCAGCACGGCGTGGCGGGGCGCGAGGCGCAGGATGTGCCGCAGCGGGGCGAGCGGGTCCTCGTCGGCCGCGCCCCGGGGCACGGGCAGCGAGAGGTCGACGAGCACGCAGTGCACGTCGTCGGTGAGGAGCCGCTCGGCCTCGGTGAGGTTGCGGGCGGTGCGGATGCGGATCCGGGTGCCCGCGGCGCCGGCGGCGTCGAGCAGCTCGGGTACGGCGAGGGCGCCCGCCGGGTCGTCCTCGACGACCAGGAGGGTGAGGTCGGTGCGGTCGCGGTCGGTTCCTGTGCCTGTGGCTGTGCTGGTTCCTGCGCCTGTGCCGGGTGCTGTGTCTGTGCCGGCTGCTGCGTCGGTGCCGGTCGCCGCGTCGCTCGCGGCGGTGGCGTCCATGGCGGCGGTGTCGCATGGCCCCGCAGCAGAGACGATTCTCTGGCGCGGTACGGATACGGGCATCGGTCCGGGTTTCCTTCCCTCCCCCGAGGGTGCGCCGGGCGCCGGGTGGCGGCCCGCCCGTCCGGGACCATAGCGCCCGTGCGGCGCCCGGCGGAATGGCGATCACTCCGCGGGCGCCGGGGTCTTCCTTGGCATATGCCGCGGAAGGGGAGGTAGTTGCGCACCGATCGGGCACGGGCGGGCCCCGGACCCATGAGAAAGGTCACTCGGGGCCGCCCGTGTGTCAGGTCGGGCGTCGGCCCGGGGGGCGAGCCGGGTGTCGGGCCCGCGCGTCGGGTCGCGCGTCGGGCCCACGTGTCAGGGCCGGGCGTCGGGTGTGCGTCGGGCCCGCGTGTCAGGCCCCGCGCGTCAGGAGGGGCGTCGGGCCCGCGTGTCAGGCCCGCGCGTCGGGCCGTGCGTCGGGCCGGGCGGCAGGAGGGGCGTCGGGCCGGGCGTCAGGAGGGGCGGACGATGCCGAGGATCTCCATCGAGCCGGCGCCGGCCACGGTCACGTCCCGGCCGGGCCGGGGCGCGTGGACCATCTTCCCGTCGCCGATGTACATGCCGATGTGGCTGGCGTCCTTGTAGTAGACGATCAGATCGCCGGGGCGCATGTCCTGCGGCTGCACGCGGGGGAGCAGCCGCCACTGCTCCTGCGAGGTGCGCGGGATGCGCTCGCCGGCGGCCGCCCAGGCGGACTGGGTGAGACCGGAGCAGTCGAAGGAGTCGGGGCCCTCGGCGCCCCACACGTACGGCTTGCCGACCTGTGCGAGGGCCGCTTCGACCGCCCTGCGGCCCTCCGCGGTGGACTCGGCGCCGAGCTCGTCGAGGATGCCGGTGTCCAGCCACTTGGTCTGGGCCCGCTGCCGGGCCTGCTCCTCCAGGCGGCGCAGCCGCTCGCGCTCCTCGGCGGCGAGCTCGCTCTCCAGCTTCCTCGCGGCGGCGATCTTCTCGTTGATCTCCTTCTTCGCGGCGGCCTGCCGGACCCGGTCGGCCTCCAGCTTGGTCCAGTTGTCGCCGGCCTCCGAGGCGTAGGTGTCCAGCTCGGCCTGGGCGCGGGTGAGTTCGCCGAGGAGGTCGCTGGTGGCCTTGGCGCCCTCGCGGAGCCGGCCGGCCGTGTCGAGGTAGAGCTGCGGGTCGCCGGAGAGGGCGAGCTGGGCGCTCCGGGGGATGCCGCCGCTGCGGTACTGGGCGCGGGCGGTGGCGCCGGCCTGGGCCTTGAGCGCGTCGATCCGCTTGCGGCCGCCCTCGATCATGCGGGCGAGCCGGACGATCTCGGCGGACTGGGTCTCGGTGCGCTCCTCGGCGAGGTTGTACGCGTCGGTGGCGGCGGCCGCCTGGTGGTAGAGCGCCTCGATCTCCGTACGGACCTCTTCGAGGGTCTTCTTCGGCGCGGGCGGCGGCGGGGGCAGCGGGGCGGCGGCGGCCTGGAGGGTGAACACCGGTGTGGCCAGGACGGCCAGGGCGCAGGCCACGGTGACCGCGGCGGCGGCGTACGGACGTCGGCGTCGTCGGTTCACTGGCTCCCCCTCACGGCCCGGGTGTCCCCCCTGGGCCGCTTTCTGATTTACCGTCAGTAACTTGTGTGGTCCTGGCGATAGTGCCACGTGATTCCGGAAAACGACAGGTACCCCACCAGAGTGACGCCCGGGAACCGACGGACGTTCCCCCGGCGGGGTGCCATGATCAGGCGCCCCTGGGCCGTCCCTTCCGGACCATGCCGGGCTCGCGGCGTCCGGTGCGGCCTGATCCGAGGGGAACGGCCTAGCCGGCGCGGGGTGCCAGGGCGTCCCAGCGCACCGTGACCTCGCCCTGGCGCCACCGTTTCGGGCCGTCCGTGACCGGCCAGTCCGCCGCGAGGTCCCGGACGGCGCGGATCCAGCGCTGCCGGGCGCCCAGGGAGGCGTACGGGGCCGCCGCCGCCCAGGCCCGGTCGAAGTCCCGCAGGAAGGCGTGGACCGGCTCGCCCGGCACGTTGCGGTGGATCAGTGCCTTCGGGAGGCGTTCGGCGAGGTCCGAGGGGCGGTCGAGCGAGCCGAGCCGGGTCGCGAGGGTGACCGTGCGCGGCCCGCCCCGGTCGAGCGCCACCCACACGTGCCGGCGCCCGATCTCGTCGCAGGTCCCCTCGACGAGGAGGCCGTCCGGCGCGAGCCGCCCGCACAGGCGCTCCCACACCGCCGCGACCTGCTCCTCGTCGTACTGGCGCAGCACGTTCGCGGCCCGGATCAGCGCGGGCGCGCCCGGCACCGGCACCTCGAAGCCGCCGTGCACGAAGCGCAGGCCCTCGTGCCGCTCCTCGTACGGCCTCGCGGCCTCCACCCTGGCCGGTTCGATCTCGATCCCGTACAGCAGGGTGCGGGGCTCGGCGGTGCGCAGCCGCGCGAGCAGCTCCACGGCGGTCCAGGGGGCGGCGCCGTACCCGAGGTCGACGGCGACGGGCGGCTCGGGGGAGCGGCGCAGGGCGGGCCCGTGGACGGCGGCGATCCAGCGGTCCATGCGGCGCAGCCGGTTGGGGTTGGTGGTCCCGCGGGTCGGGGTGCCGACGGGGCGGGTGGTGCGCGGGGCCATGGGACGAGGATACGGAGCCGCGCGGGGGAGCGGCCCCGGGGCCACGGCGCTCCCTGTGCCCCGACCCTGTCCCCGCCGTCCCTGCCGTCCCCGCCGTCCCCGCCGTCCCCGCCGTCCCTGCCGTCCCTGCCGTCCCTGCCGTCCCCGCCGGCCCGCCCGGCCGCTCGGTCGCTGCCCGGCGACCTCAGCCCCGCCCCCCACCCACTCCCCGTCCCCCCCCCGCCACTCCCCCCCCCACCACTTTCCGTCCCCCCACCACTTCCCGTCCCCCCCACCACTCCCCGCCCAACCGCCCGCATCCACCCCCCAACCTCGACCTTCCTTCGAGTAATGAATTGGCAAAACGCCGGACGCGGTGGAAAGGGTGGAAATGAAGGAGGTCGTTCCGGTGTTGTGCGGGGCGGAGGACGTGGACCGCGCCCTCCGCCTGTCATGTCCGCACGCCAGGCCCCTCTCGCGGAAGGACCGCCGACGTGAGCCAGTACGTGTCCCGGTTCGCCGGCACCCGGCACCGGCACCCGGCAGCGGCCTCCCGGCTCCGGCTGCCGGGCCGCCCCCGGACCCCCCGCCGGGTGGCCATGCTCTCCGTGCACACCTCCCCGCTCCACCAGCCGGGCACCGGCGACGCGGGCGGCATGAACGTCTACATCGTCGAGCTCGCCAAGCGGCTCGCCGCCATCGACATCGAGGTCGAGATCTTCACCCGGGCCACCACCGGCGGCCTCCCGCCGGTGGTCGAGCTGGCGCCCGGGGTCCTGGTGCGGCACGTCGACGCGGGTCCGTACGAGGGCCTCGCCAAGGAGGAGCTGCCGGCCCAGCTCTGCGCCTTCACGCACGGCGTGATGCAGGCGTGGGCGGGCCACCGTCCCGGCCACTACGACCTGGTCCACTCGCACTACTGGCTCTCCGGTCACGTCGGCTGGCTCGCCGCCGAGCGGTGGGGCGTCCCGCTCGTCCACGCCATGCACACCATGGCCAAGGTCAAGAACGCGGCGCTCGCCGAGGGCGACACCCCCGAGCCGGCCGCGCGGGTCATCGGCGAGACCCAGATCGTCGCCGCCGCCGACCGGCTGATCGCCAACACCACCGAGGAGGCCGACGAGCTGGCCCGCTTCTACGACGCGGACCCCGGCAAGATCGCGGTCGTCCACCCCGGGGTCAACCTCGACCGCTTCCGGCCCGCCGACGGCCGCACCGCCGCCCGCGCCCGCCTCGGCCTGCCGGCGGACGCCTTCGTGCCGGTCTTCGCCGGCCGGATCCAGCCCCTCAAGGCCCCGGACATCCTGCTGCGCGCCGCCGCTGTGATGGTGGACCGGGACCCCTCGCTGCGCTCCCGCATGGTGGTGCCGGTGGTCGGCGGCCCCAGCGGCAGCGGCCTCGCCAAGCCGGAGCAGCTCCAGAAGCTCGCCGCCCGGCTCGGCATCGCCGACCTCGTCCGCTTCCACCCGCCGGTGGGCCAGGAGCGGCTCGCCGACTGGTTCCGGGCCGCGTCGGTCCTCGTCATGCCCTCGTACAGCGAGTCCTTCGGGCTGGTCGCGATCGAGGCGCAGGCGGCCGGCACCCCGGTCGTCGCGGCCGCGGTGGGCGGCCTGCCCGTCGCCGTGCGGGACGAGCGGACCGGCTTCCTGGTGCGGGGCCACGACCCGGCGGAGTACGCACGGGTGCTGGACCGTTTCGCCGCCGACCCGGGTCTCACGCTCCGGATGGGCGAGGCGGCGGCGCGGCACGCCGAGTCCTTCGGCTGGGACACGGCCGCGTCGGGCACCGCCGACGTGTACACGGCCGCCATGCACGACCACCGCCAGCGCACGCACCACCGTCGCGTACGCTCCCACCATGGCTGACGCTCAGGACGCGCAGGACGTACGGCGGATCGTCGAGGACACCCTCACCGAGGCGGAGCTGGAGTGGGAGAGCCCCGCGCCCGGCTCGTACGTGGTCAAGCTTCCCGGCACCCGCAAGCTGTTCACCACGCTGTCGCTGCGCCTGGGCCGTCACTCCCTCTCCCTCAACGCCTTCGTCGTCCGTCACCCGGACGAGAACGAGGCCGGCGTCCACCGCTGGCTCCTCGAACGGAACCTCAGGCTGTACGGGGTGGGGTACGCGATCGACCCGCTCGGCGACATCTACCTCGCCGGCAAGCTGCCGCTGGCCGCCGTCACGCCGGAGGAGCTGGACCGGCTGCTCGGCTCGGTCCTGGAGACGGCGGACGGCGACTTCAACACGCTGCTCGAACTCGGCTTCGCGTCGGCCATCCGCCGGGAGTACGCCTGGCGGGTCTCCCGGGGAGAGTCGACGCGGAACCTCGACGCGTTCAGGAACCTGACGCGGGAGCAGGCTGCTTCGGCTCCTCCTTCTGTTCCGGCCGCGCCGGAACGGGACTGACGGCCCCGGCGGATTCGACGGCCCCGGCGGACTCGACGGACTCGTCCTCGGCCAGCGCCTTCCGCAGCCGCAGCGTGTAGCCGACGGCGGCGAGGACGCCGACGCCGAAGGTGCCGGCCCACAGGACGTCCGAGCCGGGCCCGTCGACGATCGCGCCGGCGAGGACGGGCGCGACGAAACCGGCGACGGCCCACGACATGCCCATGACGCCCTGGTAGCGGCCGCGGGCGTGCTCGGGGGCGAGCCGGGCGGTGGCGGCGGCGTTCGTCGGCACGTGCACCATCTCGCCGATCGTCCACACGATGACGGTGGCGGCGAAGGCGACGGACGAGCCGGCCAGCGCGGTGGCGCCGGTGCCGACGGCGAAGAGCAGCGCGGAGACGGTGAGCAGGGCGACCGGCGAGCGCCGCTCGGTCACCTTGTTGACCAGCAGCTGGAAGCCGACGATCACGACGCCGTTGACGGCGATGACCATGCCGTACGAGGACGGCGGCAGGCCCTGCTCGGCCATGGTCAGCGGCAGGCCGATCCAGGGCGCGGTGAAGACCAGGCAGACCAGCAGGTTGAGCAGCACGAGCGTCCGGAAGGGAGCGTCGCGCAGCACGTCGAGCATCGACACCTTCTCCGCCGGCCCGCTCTCCCCGGCCGCCTTCTCCGCGGGCCGCTCCGGCCGGGTCTCCGGCAGTCGCAGGAAGACGATCACGGCGCAGAGGGTGGTGGCGACGGCGTCGACGAGGAAGAGGGTGCGGTAGCCGAGGAAGGCGGCGGCGCCGCCCGCGATCGAGGCGACGGCGAAGCCGAGGTTGAGGGCCCAGTAGTTGAGGGCGTAGGCGCGGCGCACGTCGTCGGCGGGGACCATGTCGGCGATCGTCGCGTTGATGGAGGGGCGGACGGCCTGCATGGCGACGCCCATGAGCAGCACGACGGCGGCCACGCCCCAGGCGCTGGTGACGAAGGCGAGCGCGGCGGCGCAGGCGGCGCCCGCGAGGTGCATGGTGATCATGGTGGGCCGGCGGCCCCAGCGGTCGGTCAGCACGCCGCCGAGCGGGGAGCCGGCGACGCCGCCGAGGCCGTGGAGGGCGACGACGAGACCGGCGAACCAGGCGGAGTACCCGAGCTCGACGGTCAGGTAGTACGAGAGGAAGGTCAGGACGAAGGCGCCGGTCCTGTTGACCAAGGTCGACAGCCAGAGCCACCAGAAGCCCTGCGGGAGACCGGAGACGGTGGCGTGTGCCGACCGTCTGAGCGATTCGATGGACATATGAGGTGCTCCCCCCGCGTGCTGTAAGACCCTCCAACAGCTCTCGAAACTTACGCATCTCGGCAGGCGGACGCCAGCGAATTGACGACGCGCGTCAATCGTCAGCGGTCCATTAGGCTCGTACGCATGGCCGACGCACCGTACAAGCTGATCCTCCTCCGCCACGGCGAGAGCGAGTGGAACGAGAAGAATCTGTTCACCGGATGGGTGGACGTGAACCTCACCGCGAAGGGTGAGAAGGAGGCGACGCGCGGCGGCGAGCTGCTCAAGGACGCCGGCCTGCTCCCCGACGTGCTGCACACCTCCCTCCAGAAGCGCGCCATCCGCACCGCCCAGCTCGCGCTGGAGTCCGCGGACCGCCACTGGATCCCGGTCCACCGCTCCTGGCGCCTGAACGAGCGTCACTACGGCGCCCTCCAGGGCAAGGACAAGGCCCAGACCCTCGCCGAGTTCGGCGAGGAGCAGTTCATGCTCTGGCGCCGCTCGTACGACACCCCGCCGCCGCCGCTCGCCGACGACGCCGAGTACTCCCAGGCCGGCGACGCCCGCTACGCGACCATCCCGCCGGAGCTGCGCCCGCAGACCGAGTGCCTCAAGGACGTCGTGGAGCGCATGCTCCCGTACTGGTACGACGGCATCGTCCCGGACCTCCTCGCCGGCCGCACCGTCCTGGTCGCCGCCCACGGCAACAGCCTCCGCGCCCTGGTGAAGCACCTCGACGGCATCTCCGACGCCGACATCGCGGGCCTCAACATCCCCACGGGCATCCCCCTCTCGTACGAGCTCGACGAGAACTTCAAGCCCCTCAACCCCGGCGGCACCTACCTCGACCCGGAGGCCGCCGCAGCCGCCATCGAGGCCGTCAAGAACCAGGGCAAGAAGTAGTCCTTACGTGCGAAAGAGCCCCCGACCTGCGGATTCTCCGCCGGGAGGGGGCTTCTTCGTGTCCTGGGGCCCTCTGCGGGCCGTCAGGGGGACGGGGCCGTGCTCGCGTCGGACTCCGGTTCCTCTCGGACTTCGGCCAGGGCGCCGGCGCTTCGCAGCACGGTGACGGCATCGTCGGCCTCGTCCTGGGGCCAGGGCCCGTACTGCCGAAACGTGATCCGGCGCGCGGGCCGTACCGCGGGGTTGTACGAGGGGTCAGTGCTCCTGGGCCCCGCCCGCCGCCTCGTCGCAGGCGCGGTCGCGGAACTCGTCGAGGGAGGAGACGCGGATCTCGTCGTCGAGGGTGTAGCGGACCTGGCCGGGCTTCAGGCGGGCCAGGTCCTCCGGGGTGAAGCTGACGGGGGTGGCCGACCAGGAGCCGTCCTCGGTCCAGCCGGCGAGGCGGTAGCTGCGGCCCTTCTCCAGGCGGGCGGTCCGGGTCTCCGGGGTCCAGCGCTCCGCCTCCGGGGCGCCCGCGGTCTGCATCAGGGGCCAGGAGGTGAAGCCGGTGACCGGGCCGTCGTGGCGCCAGTCGCCGGTGATCTCCCGGGACTCCTTCGGCACGTCGTCGGGGTAGAGCATCGCCCCGTCCACATGGTCGTGGCACATCAGGAGGACGCCGAGCGGGGTGCCGTCCTCCGTCACCGACACGCCCGCGAGGCCGGCCGGGGTCGTCGCGCAGCCCGTGAGCAGCAGGGCGGCGGCACCGGCCGCTGCCGCCGTCAGGAGGGTCGCTCGCGCGGAGGGCATGGCCGCAATTCTGTCGGGCCGAGGGGCGGCCTGCCCAGGGGGTGACCGGCGGTAATTCGAGGTGGGCCGGGGCGGAACGGCGATAGCGTCCTGTCCATGACACGATCGCCGCGCCTGGAGCCGGTCACCCCCGCCACCGTCGACGCCGCCCTCGCCCTGCGGGTCCACCCCCATCAGGAGAAGAACGTCGCGCCCGTCGCGACGTCGCTCGCCGAGGCCTACGCCCATGGCGACACCGCCTGGCCCCGCCTGGTCTTCGACGGCGACCGGCTCGTCGGCTTCCTCATGGCCTTCCTCGACATCGTCTGGAACGAGGAGAAGGACCCCGAGGACCGGCGCAGCGGACTGTGGCGACTGAACGTCTCCGCCGACGCGCAGGGCGAGGGGTACGGACGCTTCGCCGTCGACGCCGTCGCCGAGGAGCTGCGCCGCAGGGGGACCCGGCGGATGTACGTGACCTGGGAGCCCGGCGAGGACGGGCCCGGCGCGTTCTACCGCCGGCTCGGGTTCCGCACCACGGGGGAGGAGAGCGGCGGGCAGGTCGTCGGCGTTCTGGAGCTGTGAGCTGTGAGCTGTGAGCTGTGAGCTGTGAGCTGTGAGCTGTGGGTCGTGAGCTGTGGGTCGTGGGGCTGAGACGTAAGAGAAAGGGGGAGGGGGCTCCTGCGAGACCCCTCCCCCCGTACCTCAGCCCGAGCAGCCGCCGCACTGGCACGGCGCGCCCGACTGGCAGCCGCAGCCGCAGCCGGAGCCGCAGCCGCAGGCGCCCAGGACCGGCAGGTGCGTCCGCTCGTGCGCGGCCTGCGCCGCCGTCTCGGTCGTGATGGGGGAATCGGCCATGGGGTCCCTCCCTGACGGGACGCGGATCGTCCCTCGTCCCCCATTCCATGCCCGCCCCGACCGGCGCATCAACGGCGCACGGAAGCCCCGTGCGCCCGTACGCCCTCGCCGTACGCCTTACGCGCCCTCGACCGGGGTGTCCTGCGGCTGCAGCTCGTCCGCGTGCTCACCCGTCACCAGATAGACGACGCGCTTCGCCACCGACACCGCGTGGTCGGCGAACCGCTCGTAGTAGCGGCCCAGCAGCGTCACGTCCACGGCCGTCTCGATGCCGTGCTTCCACCGGTCGTCCATCAGGTGCTGGAAGAGCGCCCGGTGCAGCAGGTCCATCTCGTCGTCGTCCTGCTCCAGCTGCATCGCCAGGTCGACGTCCTTGGTGATGATGACCTCGGCGGCCTTCGCCATCAGGCGCTGCGCCAGCTGGCCCATCTGGAGGATGGTCGCGTGCAGGTCGTTGGGGACCGCGCGGTCCGGGAAGCGCAGCCGGGTCAGCTTGGCCACGTGCTGGGCCAGGTCGCCGGAGCGCTCCAGGTCGGCGCTCATCCGCAGCGAGGTGACCACGATCCGCAGGTCCGTCGCCACCGGCTGCTGGCGCGCGAGCAGCGCGATCGCCCGCGCCTCCAGGTCGTGCTGGAGGTCGTCGACCTTCTGGTCCGCGGCGATGACGCTCTCCGCGAGCTTCAGGTCCGCGTCGAGCATCGCCGTGGTGGCGCGCCCGATCGCCGATCCGACCAGGCGGGCCATCTCGACCAGGCCCTCGCCGATCGAATCAAGTTCCTCGTGGTACGCGTCCCGCATGGATGTCCCTCTCTCCGGGGGTGCCTTGTCTTCGGGGTGTCGCTCAGGACCCCCACGCTGCCACGTTCGACCCCCTGTGCGTCCGGCTCCAACCCCTCGTATGAACCGGTTCTGGCCTGAAGGTGAACTCTGGGCGACGCGGGCGCCCTTCCCTTCCAGGGCAAGTGAACCGCCCCGGTCTCCAGGGTGAACTCTGAGCGACGAGTGTTCGAGCAGGCACTCGGACGGCTGGGAGGGAGTCCGTGACCACGCATAACCTGGATGGCATGGACGTGAACGCGGCGGTCGCCGCATTGGCAGCGATCGCCGGCGTGTGCACCGGCGTGATCGCCATGCTGGCGTTCCGCTGGAGCGAACGCGACCAGGCGCGACCCACCCGTACCTCCCTGCACACCGACGCCGTGCTGCCGCCCGGCGTCGACACCGTGCTCTCCGTGCTGCGCTCCTCCGCGGTCGTGCTCGACGAGAGCGACTCCGTGGTGAAGGCCAGCTCGGCGGCGTACGCCCTCGGGCTCGTCCGCGGCGGGAAGCTGGCCGTGGAGCCGATGCTCAACATGGCCCGCGACACCCGCAGGGACGGGGAGATACGCCAGGTCGAGCTGGACCTGCCCCGGCGCGGCGGCGGACGCGGCGAGGCCCTCGCGGTCTCGGCGCGGGTGGCCCCGCTGGGCTCGCGGCTCGTGCTGCTCCTGGTCGAGGACCTGACGGAGGCCCGTCGTATCGAAGCGGTACGGCGCGACTTCGTCGCGAACGTGAGCCACGAGCTGAAGACCCCGGTCGGGGCGCTCTCCCTGCTCTCCGAGGCCGTCATGGACGCCTCGGACGACCCCGAGGCCGTCATGCGCTTCGCGGGCCGGATGCAGATCGAGGCGACCCGGCTGACCAACCTGGTCCAGGAGCTCATCGACCTCTCGCGGGTGCAGAACGACGACCCGCTGGAGGACTCCGAGCCGGTGTCCGTGGACGAGCTGGTCGCCGAGGCGATCGACCGCTCGCGGCACCCGGCCTCCACCAAGCAGATCACCATGGCCTCCGGAGGCTCCGCCGACCTGTTCGTCTGGGGCAGCCGCGGCCAGCTCGCCGCCGCCCTCGGCAACCTCGTCGAGAACGCCGTCAACTACTCGCCGGCCCGGACCCGCGTGGGCATCGCCGCCCGCCGCGTCGCGGCACCCGGCGGGGACCTCATCGAGATAGCCGTGACCGACCAGGGCATCGGCATCCCGGAGAAGGACCGCGAGCGGATCTTCGAGCGCTTCTACCGCGTCGACCCGGCACGCTCGCGTGCCACCGGCGGTACGGGGCTCGGGCTCGCGATCGTCAAGCACGTGGCCGCCTCGCACGGCGGAGAGGTCACCGTGTGGAGCACCGAGGGTCAGGGCTCCACCTTCACCCTGCGGCTGCCCGAGGCGGGCTCCGCACGGGACCGCCGGACCGCCGCCTCCCTCACCCCCGATCTCATGACCGAACCGCTTCCCGCACCGGAGGTCCTTCCGTGACCCGAGTCCTTGTCGTCGAGGATGAGGAATCCTTCAGCGACGCCCTGTCGTACATGCTCCGCAAGGAGGGTTTCGAGGTCGCCGTGGCGGCGACCGGGCCCGACGGCCTCGACGAGTTCGAGCGCAACGGAGCGGACCTCGTCCTCCTCGACCTGATGCTGCCGGGCCTGCCCGGCACGGAGGTCTGCCGGCAGCTGCGGGGGCGCTCCAACGTCCCGGTCATCATGGTGACCGCGAAGGACAGCGAGATCGACAAGGTCGTCGGCCTGGAGATAGGAGCCGACGACTACGTGACCAAGCCCTTCTCCTCGCGCGAGCTGGTCGCCCGCATCCGCGCGGTGCTGCGCCGTCGCGGCGAGCCGGAGGAGGTCACCCCGGCGGCCCTGGAGGCCGGCCCGGTCCGCATGGACGTCGACCGCCACGTGGTGACGGTCGGCGGCGGCAAGATCGACCTCCCCCTGAAGGAGTTCGACCTCCTGGAGATGCTGCTCCGCAACGCGGGCCGCGTCCTCACCCGCATGCAGCTCATCGACCGCGTCTGGGGCGCCGACTACGTGGGCGACACCAAGACCCTCGACGTCCACGTCAAGCGCCTCCGCGCCAAGATCGAACCGGACCCGGGCGCTCCCCGCTACCTGGTCACGGTCCGGGGCCTGGGCTACAAGTTCGAGCCGTAGGATCCGCGCCCGCCCACGAGGCCGGGCGGGGTTCGATCAGTACGGAGCACGAGGCGGTACGCAGGAAGGGGCGCCCCCACCGGGGGCGCCCCTTCCTGGCGTCTGGCTGCCGGAGTCTCAGTGGCCGGCCGCGGGGGCGTCGCCGCCCTCGGCGCCGTGCTCGCCGGACTCCGCGTGCTCGCCGGCCTCGGCCGAGGCGCTCGCGGTGGGCTTGGTGCCGGGCGGGAGGGGGACCTCGGACGGGCCGAAGTCCTTGAAGTAGCTCGTCGACGGGACGACGAAGGCCTCCAGGGAGACGTCGCCGGTCTCGCTGAGCGTGAAGACGACCTTCTGCGCGTCGCCGTTCCTCGCGGCCTCGCTGCCGTCGGCGATGGTCGCGGTGGCGTTGCCCTCGCCGCCGATGACGACCGAGCCGCCGGCGGGGACCACGACCGGGCCGGAGCCCTTCGCGGACTTCAGGACGACCGCGGCGTTGCTGCCGGGCAGGCTGATGGACTGCAGCGTCTGCGGGGCGCGGCCGTTGTTGAAGACGGTGGCCGAGACGACGGCCGGGCCCTTGACGCCGGGCGTCGGCTGGGTGATGACGATCGCGTTCTGGATCTTGACGTCGTCCACCGTGACGGCGGCGTTGTCCGGCCGGACGCCGAGCGTCTGGGCGTCGTTGCCGGCACCGCAGGCGGACAGCGCGGCGATCGAGAACACGATGGCGGTGGCGGCGAGAGCGCCGCGTCGAAGGCTGCGGCTCACGGCGGCGGCAACTCCTAGGACGTACGGACTACGGACGGAAGCGGCTAAGGCCCAGCTAAAGGCGCGTCAGCGCGCTTAGGTTACCGACCCTGACTCTCCGTCCCGCACCCGACCCGCCCCTTAGCGTCCGCCGCCCCGTCGGCGGCGGTGTGGGAGACGCCCGCGCGCGGTTCGCGCGTGGCCGGAACACATCGCATTGGCCCGGCGTTCACATAACCGACGTGATCAATTCGGGGGCGGCGTCGCATTCCGCATGCCTTCCCTTACGGAAAAGCACGACCGGTTCGCCCGCTGATCAATTCGGGAATCCCGGCATGATCCCTCCGTACGGGTGGTCGATCCTCGAACGGAGCACGTGAAGAGGCCCACTCCTGACCGGACAAAACGGGACATAACGCCCTCTCGGGTAGGTCCCGGATGTGTGTGACGTGCGCGTTTCTCTCCGTCGACGCAGCCGCTCCGACCTGCGAATACCGCCTTCCGGAAGCCTTCCACAGCATGCGGGCGAGGCACTTGTCAAGCCCCGAGATATGCCCTGACCTGCGGAAACGCCATTCAGAAGAAGCCGTTTCCGTGTTACCCTGGATAGCCACGGAAGGGGTACCTGTCACATGACGTTCAAGGTTGGCGACACCGTGGTCTATCCCCATCACGGGGCCGCGCTGATCGAGGCCATCGAAACTCGCCAGATCAAAGGCGTGGACAAGACCTACTTGGTGCTGAAGGTCGCGCAGGGCGACCTGACGGTTCGCGTGCCGGCGGACAACGCGGAGTTCGTAGGCGTGCGCGACGTTGTCGGGCAGGACGGGCTGGACCGGGTCTTCGAGGTGCTGCGCGCGCCGTACGCCGAGGAGCCGACGAACTGGTCCCGCCGCTACAAGGCGAACCTCGAGAAGCTCGCCTCCGGCGATGTCATCAAGGTCGCCGAAGTGGTCCGCGACCTCTGGCGCCGCGAGCGCGAGCGCGGTCTCTCCGCAGGTGAGAAGCGCATGCTCGCCAAGGCTCGCCAGATCCTGGTGAGCGAGCTGGCGCTCGCCGAGAACACCAACGAGGACAAGGCCGAGGCCCTCCTCGACGAGGTGCTCGCGTCCTGACCCATGGCTCACGCCATGCCGGGAAGCGATCCCAGCAGCAATGCCGCGGTGCCCGCTGACGCGCTGTGAATCCCACGATTCCACAGTGCCGTCGCCGGGCACTGCGGCATGTTCGTCTCTGTCCTTCCCTCCCCTGAGCTCCGCGCGAGCTCACCGCCTGCAGCATGGCGACGCCTCGACCGTCGTCACGGAAAGGGCCCGGTCGAGGCGTCGCATCTCAGCCTGCTGACGCCATACCCACGTCGCCCGCGGAAACAAACCTGCCGGAGTGCAACCGATGTCAGACGAAGCGCGTCCTCCTCGTACCGCCGTGGTGATCCCGGCCGCAGGACGGGGCGTACGCCTCGGCCCGGGCGCCCCCAAAGCGCTGCGCGCGCTGAACGGCACCCCCATGCTCGTCCACGCCGTCCGCGCGATGGCCGCCTCCCGCGCGGTCCGGCTCGTCGTCGTGGTCGCCCCCGCCGACGGCGTCGCCGAGGTCAAGCACCTCCTCGACGACCACGCCCTGCCCGAGAGGACCGACTACCTCGTCGTCGCCGGCGGCGACACCCGCCAGGAGTCCGTCCGCCTCGGCCTCAAGGCGGTCCCCGACGACCTCGACATCGTCCTGGTGCACGACGCGGCCCGCCCGCTCGTCCCCGTCGACACCGTCGACGCCGTCATCGAGGCCGTCCGCGACGGGGCCGTCGCCGTCGTCCCCGCGCTGCCCGTCGCCGACACCGTCAAGGAGGTCGAGCCGGCCACCGAGCCCGGCGGCCCCGAGCAGGTCGTCGCCACCCCGGTCCGCGCCCGCCTCCGCGCCGTCCAGACCCCCCAGGGCTTCGACCGCGCCACCCTCGTCGACGCCCACGCCACCGTCGCCCTCGCCGGCGAGGGCGCCACCGACGACGCCGGCATGGTCGAGAAGCTCGGCGCCCCCGTCGTCGTCGTCCCCGGCCACGAAGAGGCCTTCAAGGTGACCCGCCCCCTCGACCTCGTCCTCGCCGAGGCCGTACTCGCCCGCAGGAGGGCCAACGATGGCTTCTGACCCCACCGGCCGACCCGTGATCCCCCGCACCGGCATCGGCACCGACGTGCACGCCTTCGAGGAGGGCCGCGAGCTCTGGTGCGCCGGCCTCCTCTGGGAGGACGAGCAGTACGGCCTCGCCGGCCACTCCGACGGCGACGTCGCCGCCCACGCCGCCTGCGACGCCCTCTTCTCCGCCGCCGGCATCGGCGACCTCGGCGCCCACTTCGGCACCTCGCGCCCCGAGTGGGCCGGCGCCTCCGGCACCACCCTGCTCGCCGAGGCCGCCCGGATCGTCCGCGCCGAGGGGTACGAGATCGGCAACATCGCCGTCCAGGTCGTCGGCGTCCGCCCCAAGGTCGGCAAGCGCCGCGACGAGGCCCAGAAGGCGCTGAGCGAGGCCGCCGGCGCTCCCGTCTCCGTCTCCGGCACCACGACCGACGGCCTCGGGCTCACCGGCCGCGCCGAGGGCCTCGCCGCCCTCGCGACCGCCCTGGTGTACCCCGTATCGCGCTAGCCCGGGGGAAAAACGTGCCCCGGGACCGGGAATCGGTCGCGGGGCACCACCACACGCCCACTACCCTGGACCCGTGACTATTCGCCTGTACGACACCAGCGCGCGGCAGATCCGTGACTTCACCCCGCTCACGCCGGGCCGCGTCTCGATCTACCTCTGTGGCGCCACCGTCCAGGCGGCCCCGCACATCGGCCACATCCGGTCGGGGCTGAACTTCGACATCATGCGCCGCTGGTTCGCCTACCGCGGCTACGACGTCACGTTCATCCGCAACGTCACCGACATCGACGACAAGATCATCGCCAAGGGCAGGGACCAGAACCGCCCCTGGTGGTCGATCGGGTACGACAACGAGCGCGCGTTCAACGCCGGCTACGAGGCCCTCGGCTGCCTGCCGCCCACCTACGAGCCCCGCGCCACCGGCCACGTGCCCGAGATGATCGAGATGATGCGCGGCCTCATCGAGCGCGGCCACGCCTACGAGGCCGACGGCAGCGTCTACTTCGACGTGCGCTCCTTCCCGGGCTACCTGGAGCTCTCCAACCAGGACCTGGACGACCTCCGCCAGCCCGACGAGGGCGTCTCCGGCAAGCGCGACCCCCGCGACTTCGCCATGTGGAAGGCGACCAAGCCCGGCGAGCCCGACTGGGAGACCCCGTGGGGCCGCGGCCGGCCCGGCTGGCACCTGGAGTGCTCGGCCATGGCCCACAAGTACCTGGGCTCCGCCTTCGACATCCACGGCGGCGGCCTCGACCTGATCTTCCCGCACCACGAGAACGAGATCGCCCAGGCCAAGGCCTTCGGCGACGAGTTCGCCCGCTACTGGGTGCACAACGCCTGGGTCACCATGAGCGGCGAGAAGATGTCGAAGTCGCTCGGCAACTCGGTCCTCGTGAGCGAGATGGTGAAGAACTGGCGCCCCATCGTCCTGCGCTACTACCTCGGCACCCCGCACTACCGCTCGATGATCGAGTACAGCGAGGAGTCCCTGCGCGAGGCCGAGGCCGCCTTCGGCCGCATCGAGGGCTTCGTCCAGCGCGCCACCGAGAAGGCCGGCCGGACCGTCCCGCCCGCCGCCGAGGTGCCGCCGGCCTTCGCCGAGGCCATGGACGACGACCTGGGCGTCCCGCACGCGCTGGCGATCATCCACACCACCGTCCGCCAGGGCAACAGCGCGCTCGGCGCCGACGACAAGGACGAGGCCATCGCCCGCCTCGCCGAGGTCCGCGCCATGCTCGGCGTCCTCGGCCTGGACCCGCTCGACCCCCAGTGGGCCGACGAGTCCGGCGGCGGCGAGGAGCTCCACGGCGTCGTCGACACCCTCGTCCGGCTCGTGCTCCAGCAGCGCGAGGCCGCCCGCGAGCGCAAGGACTGGGGTACGGCGGACGCGATCCGCGACCAGCTCACCCAGTCCGGCCTGGCGATCGAGGACAGCCCCGACGGCCCCCGCTGGACCATCGCCAACCGATAGAACACCCCGAAGACGTGCCGCCCGGAGCCCCGGGCGGCACACTTCACTTAAAAGACTTCCGCACGTACGCCAGAGGAACAGGTAGCAGTCATGGCCGGGAACAGCCAGCGCAGGGGACGTCGCACGTCCAACAAGAAGGGCGCGACGATCGGCAGCGGTGGCAAGCGACGCCGCGCCCTGGAGGGCAAGGGCCCGACGCCCAAGGCCGAGGACCGCAAGGGCCACAAGGCCTTCCGCGTCTCCAACGCGATGGCCAGGAACGCGGCCAAGCGCAAGCCCGTGGCCCGCCGCGGCGGCAAGGGCCAGTCCGAGATGGTCGTCGGCCGCAACCCGGTCTTCGAGGCGCTGCGCGACGGCGTGCCCGCCACCACCCTCTACGTCCAGCAGTTCATCGACAACGACGAGCGCGTGCGCGAGGCCCTCAACCTCGCCACCGGCCGCGGCAACATCAACATCATGGAGGCGCCGCGCCCCGAGCTGGACCGGATGACCAACGGCCTGAACCACCAGGGCCTCGTCCTCCAGGTCCCGCCGTACGAGTACGCGCACCCCGAGGACCTCGCCGCGGCCGCCTACGACGAGCACGAGGACCCGCTGATCGTCGCCCTCGACGGCGTCACCGACCCGCGCAACCTCGGCGCGATCGTCCGTTCCGTCTCCGCCTTCGGCGGCCACGGCGTCGTCGTCCCCGAGCGGCGTGCCGCCGGCATGACCGCCGGCGCCTGGAAGACCTCGGCCGGCACCGCCGCCCGCACCCCGGTCGCCCGCGCCACCAACCTCACCCGCTGCCTGCAGGAGTACCAGAAGGCCGGGCTCACGGTCGTCGGCCTCGCCGCCGACGGCGAGGCCGAGGTCCACGAGCTGGAGGCCCTCGAAGGCCCCGTCGTCATCGTGGTCGGCTCCGAGGGCAAGGGCCTCTCCCGCCTCGTCGGCGAGACCTGCGACATCCTCGTCCGCATCCCGATGCCCGGCGGCGCCGAGTCCCTCAACGCCGGTGTCGCCGCCGGTGTCGTGCTGTACGAGGCGGCCCGCCGCCGCATGGCCTGAACGAAGCCGGTACGGCCTGACGGGCGGTTCAGCCCGCCAGGCCGGCCAGCCGGGCCCGGGTCAGGACGGCCAGCGTGAAGCCGTCGGTGATCCGCCCGTCGGCGATCATCGCCTCCGCCTCCGCGAACGGCACCGTCCGCGCCGCCCGGATGCCCTCGCCGCCCGCGAGCCGCCCGACCCCGTCGACGTAGGCGGCGAACAGCAGCACCCGGTCGCCGAGCAGCCCCGTGTCCGGATGCATCTCGCCGAGCGGCACCAGCTTCCGCACCCGCGCGCCGATCTCCTCGCCGAGCTCCTTCGCCGCGTTCTCCGCGGCGCTGAGCCCTGCCGTGCCGAAGCCGCGCGGCACCTCCCAGTGCCAGGACCGGGTCGCGTGCCGGTAGTGCTCGATCAGCACCATCCCGCCGTCGAGCAGCGGCAGCACCACGCACCCCGGCTCGGCGACCGGCGCCAGCGCCCGGATGTAGGTGCCGGGCCGGCCGTCCGGGAAGCGCACCGGATCCCGGACGAGCAGCAGGTACGGGTCCTGGTAGACCACCCCGCCGGCGGCCTCCACTGCGGGCGGGTCCGTCAGGATCTCGATCCCGCCCGGCTCGTTGCGGAACAGTTCCGGCCGCTCCGCGCGCAGCCGCTCGTACCGCCGTACCTGCTCGCCGCTCATCGCACGCTCTCCGCTACTCGTTCCGTCCCTGCTGGTCGGCCTGGGTGCCGCGCGGGCCGTCGGCCCGTCCCGCCCCGACGAACTCCGCGCCGCACGCGGCCTCGATGACCGCCCAGTCCTTCTTCAGATTGCCCAGCCGCAGCGTCGGCAATGTCAGCGAGTGCCCCAGGCCCGCGCGGCGGCCGCGCGCCGCCTCGTCCCAGAACTCGAGGCGGACGGTGAGCGCCCCGCCCACCGCCGTCAGCGCCTGCAGCGCGCCCGACAGCACGGTCGGCGGCTCACCGCTCACGATCTGCACCGCGATGCCGGCCGACTCCAGGACCAGCGCCGTGGTGATCTCCCGGGCGAAGCCCTCGGACGACCGGGTGAGCCGGCGCGCCGTCCGCAGCATCCGCGCGTGGTCCCGGGCGATCGCCGCCGTCCGCTCCATGAACTCGGCCCGGTCCGGGAGCCGCCCGCCCTGGAAGCTGCCGTGCAGGAACGCTTCGAGCGACCCGAGGTACGTCCCCCACTCCGGGGTCCCGCGCAGGGCGACGATGTCGGCGAGCGACAGGCCCGCGTACGAGTTGGGCCCGTCGACCGACCGGTGCAGCGAGTCCGCCAGCAGATTCCGGACCAGCAGGCCGACCGCCTCCGGGTCCTGCGCGAGCGCCCGTGGCGACACCTCCTCCTGGAGCGCGCGGCGCGGCGGGGAACCGGGCGGGGTCAGCGCGATCAGTCCGCTCGCGTCCGGCACCCCCAGGTTGTACATGAGGTCGATCAGCTGCTTGGTCGGCACGATCTCGTCGCCGTCCCGCAGCAGGTTCCGGTACGGATCCGAGCCGGGCCGGGTCAGGAACCGCTGGTAGACCGTGTTCCTGGTGATGCTGCCGGAGCCGTCCTGGTCGGCGGCCCAGCGGGAGATCTCCTTCAGGATGCCGGAGCGCATGGACGCGGCCAGCTCCCTGGGGATCCCCAGGTCCCGGGCGAGCTGCTGGTCGCGCAGCCACTGGAGGCCGGCCAGCTGCCGGCTGAAGCGCTGGGCGATGCGGTCGGCGCCGTCCCGGTTGGCGTCCTCGTCCCAGTCCAGGCGGACGAAGGCGGGTTCGGTCTCCTCGCTGACGAGCCGGCGCCAGGCCGTGCCCGCGACCCTGTCGTGGCCGAAGGCGAAGTCCTCGGTGCCGTCCCGCTCCAGGTACAGGTACGGGACGATCGCGCGGTCGCCGAGGAGCTCGCCGAAGGCCCGGCGGTCCGCCGGCTCGGCGTGCGGGACGTAGTTCTCGTACAGCGCCTCGTTGTTGACGAAGAAGGCGCGGTTGACCACGAGGGTCCCGCTGTTGACCAGTGCGCGGCGCAGCTCGGCCGCGGCGGCGGCGGTGGACCGGGCGTCCTTCGCCGGGGCGTCCGACTCCTGTCGCTCCACCGCCAGTTCGGTCGGCAGCCACTGGTTGTCGAGCGCCTGGGCGACGACGGGGTAGTGGTCGAGGTCCGAGAACACGAGCTGGTTCGCCGCGGCGGCCGGCTCCTGCGGGGCCCGCTGCCGTGGCACCCGCGACGGCTCCCGGGCCTCCGCTCCCTCGTCCGGCTCGCGCGCAACGGGACTGGTCATGCTGTCGCTCCCCTCGACCGGCATCACTCGCCTCCCAACCTAAACGGCGGCACCGACAACGAACAGTGGTTCACGGCAGGGGCGTTGACAACGGCGATGATCTTGACGGGTCTCGGACATTTCCCGACTGTCAAGGCAGTGTCCTAACCCCGCGTCACTCGGTTAGATGAGTGTGGACACCAGAACGCCCCGGCCGGGGTTCGACGATCAGCCGGCGTTGAGCATGGTCAAGGTGGATTCCGATCCCGCCCAGGTGATCGTGAACCACGCCAGCTTCCGGGTGCGGCTCGCGCCTGCCCAGCCGCCGAGGTCCGCCGCGAACGCGCGCCTGGCCGGCCTCTCCGGCGTCGGCGGCGCGGGCGCGCCGCGGCGCCGCCCCGTCGTGTGGACCGGGAAGGCGACGCCGGGCGCCACCGGGCTCCTCCAGGCCGTGCGCGAGGCCGAGGCCGCCCCCGGTGCCGCGGTCTCCACGCTGGAGCCGACCACCCAGACCATCCCGCGCATCGACGACACGATGCCGACCCCCGTCGTGCCCGCCGAGGCCGCCGCCCCCCTGCTGCCGCCGATGCGGCGCGCCGAGGGCGCCTACGACGAGGTGTACGACCTGCGGCCCGAGCCGGAGCCGTACGAGGAGGGCCGGGCGGGCACCGCCGCGGCGGGGGTCCGGCACGCCTACTACCCGGGGCGCCGGATGAACCTCGGCGTGGTGCTCCTCCCGCTCCGCGTCTTCCTCGGCTTCATCTCCATCTACGCCGGCATGGGCAAGCTCTGCGACCCCGTCTACTTCGACGGCGGCGAGCGCGGCTCCATGGTCAAGTGGCTGACCCAGCTGCACCCGTGGCCGCTCGCCGAGCCGCTGCGGGACTTCGCGCTCCAGCACCCGGTCGGCGCCGGACTCACCGTCGCCTTCCTCCAGGTCGTCGTCGGCGTCCTCACCGTCCTCGGCCTCTGGCAGCGGGCCGCCGCCGTCGTCGGCGCGCTGCTGTCGGCCGCGCTCATCCTCACCGTCAGCTGGCGGACCGTGCCCGTCTACGACGCGCCCGACATCATCTACCTGGCCGCCTGGTCGCCGCTGATCATCGCCGGCGCCCCCGTCTACTCCGTCGACTCCCGTCTGGCCGGCGAGGCCTGGCGGACCCTCGGCCCGCGCGCCGAACTGTGGCAGCTGCGCCGCCGCGTGGTGCGCCGCTCGACCCTCTTCGCCTCCATCGTCGTCGGCCTCACGCTGCTGATCGGCTCGGTCCTCGGCGGCGCCGTCCGCTCCACGGAGATGGTGACCGTGCCGGGCCCGAACGACGACCCGATCAACCACCTGCCGGGCCAGCCGCTCCCCACCGAGCCGGAGCGGCGTCGCACCCCGTCGGAGTCGCCGCGCGGCGAGCGCCCGGAGCCCTCGGCGTCGACGAGCACCGAGGCCCGCGAGGAGGCGGAGGAGACCCAGGAGGCGACCCGGCCGGCCGAGACCGGCAGCGGAAGCTCCGCGCCGACGCAGGAGACCCTGCCGACGGCCCCGCGCACCACCGGCGGCACCACCAGCGGCAGCTCCTCGCCGACCCAGTCCAAGCCCGCGCCGCCGCCGTCCACCAGCGACACCCCGAGCACCACGGGCGGGACTTCCGGCTCCGGCTCCACCGGTTCGACGAGCGAGCAGCCGCCGACCGAGGAGGCCACGACCGGCGGCGACGCGCCGCGGAACCCGATCGGCGGCCTGCTGGGCTGAGCCCGGGGCCGTACGCGTACGGGAGAGGCGGCACCGTCCGGAGGGACGGTGCCGCCTCTTCGCGTGGCGGGGCCCGGCGCCGGTGGCCCGTCAGTGGCTCTGGGCGGCGAGCTCCTTCGCGGCCTCCGTGAGGTCCTTGGCGGTGTCGATGGCCCTCCAGTACGCCCCCTGGGGCAGCGGGAAGCCGGCCAGGCGCCGCTCGCGGGCGAGGCGGGGGAAGGTGGTCCGCTCGTGGTCGCCGAGGTCGGGGAGGAGCTCGGTGAAGGCGGGGGAGAAGACGTACACGCCGGCGTTGATGAGGAACGGCGACGGCGGGGCCTCGACGAAGTCGGTGATGTGCCCGAAGGTGTCGGTCTCGACGGCGCCCCACGGGATGCGGGGGCGGGCCAGGGCGAGGGTGGCGGTGGCGTCGCGCTCGTCGTGGAAGGCGGCCATCTCGCGCAGCGAGAAGCGGGTCCAGATGTCGCCGTTGGTGGCGTACCACGGCCGGTCCGGATCGGGCAGGTGCGCGGCGGCGTACTTGAGGCCGCCGCCGCGGCCCAGCGGTTCGGTCTCGACGACCGTGGTCACCTTGAGCGGGAGGTCGGCCGAGTCCAGCCACTCCTGGAGGACCTCGGCGAGATGCCCGCAGGAGACGACGGCGTCGGTGACGCCCTCGGCGGCCAGCCAGGACAGCTGATGGCCGATGATCGGGGTCCCGGTGCCCGGGATCTCGACCATCGGCTTGGGGCGGTCGTCGGTGTAGGGGCGCAGCCGCGAGCCCTGGCCGCCCGCCAGGACCACGGCCTGCGTCGGAGTGGTGTGCATACGGGGAACGATAGGTGCCCCGCGGGCGCGGGCGCGGGGAGCGCGCTCAGGCCGTCGCGCGCATCACGCCGGTCGCGTACGCGGTGTCGCAGACCGGGCGGGAGAAGGCCTGGGCGCGGGCCGGGCCGTAGTGCTCGACGGCGGCGCGGCCGAGGGCGCGGGCGATCGACACGCAGTGCTCGGCGAGCGAGGGGCGGTTCTCCACCTCGCGCTGGAGGTGGGTGAGGGCGACGCCGGGGTCCTTCTCCTGGAGCTCGGCGAGGAGCCGGTCCCGCAGGACGTCCTGCGGGGCGCGGGACTTGGCGCGGGTGGAGACGTCCGCCGACGAGGCGGTCAGCATCCGGCCTTCGGCGTCCTGGCCGGCCCACGGCACGGCGGACACCGCGAGCGTTCCCGACAGGACCAGGACGACGGGCAGGACGAGGGCGAGGGAGCGGCCGATTCGGCGGGCAGTGTGCGTCACGCAGGCGAGCGTAGCGGCCGGTAGTGATATGGCGACATTTAGTCACTCTCGCGAGGGATGGTTCGACGCGGCTTTTCGAATTCTGTGTTGACGCGAGGTGGTGGGGCGGGCCCTGAATGCCGGGGTTTTCCGGGGTAAGCCCGCTTATCTGCGGGGCGATCCCGTTTAAACGAACGACCCCGCATCCGCCAGGGACACGGGGCCGTTCGCCACGGGCCGTTTCCGGCCCGGCGGGTCACTCGCTGATGCGCTGCTCCGTGGACTTGGAGAAGACGTGCAGCTCGCCGGCGCGCGGGACGACGTGCAGCGTGGAGCCCTTGGCGGGGATCTCGCGGCCGCCGACGCGGATGACGATGTCCTTGTCCTCGCCGCCGACGCGGGTGGAGCCGTAGACGAAGCCGTCGGAGCCGAGCTCCTCGACGACGTTGACGGTCACGGCCACGCCGTCCTTGCTGGTGGCGCCGGAGACGTCGAAGTGCTCCGGGCGGACGCCGACGACGACGGTGGTGTCGCCGTTGGCGGCGGCGGTGGCGAGCGCGTCACGGGAGACCGGGACGACGCTGTTGCCGAACTTCACGCCGCCCTCGGTGATCGGGACCTCGATCAGGTTCATGGCGGGGGAGCCGATGAAGCCGGCGACGAAGAGGTTCGCGGGCCTGTCGTACATGTTGCGCGGGGTGTCGACCTGCTGGAGCAGACCGTCCTTCAGCACGGCGACGCGGTCGCCCATGGTGAGGGCCTCGGTCTGGTCGTGCGTCACGTACACGGTGGTGATGCCGAGGCGGCGCTGCAGGCCGGCGATCTGCGTACGGGTCGAGACGCGGAGCTTGGCGTCGAGGTTCGACAGCGGCTCGTCCATGAGGAAGACCTGCGGCTCGCGGACGATCGCGCGGCCCATGGCGACGCGCTGGCGCTGACCGCCGGAGAGCGCCTTCGGCTTGCGGTCGAGGTACTCGGTGAGGTCGAGGATCTTCGCCGCCTCCTCGACCTTGGCGCGGATCTCGGCCTTGTTGACGCCGGCGATCTTGAGCGCGAAGCCCATGTTGTCGGCGACGGTCATGTGCGGGTACAGCGCGTAGTTCTGGAACACCATGGCGATGTCCCGGTCCTTCGGCGGCAGGTGGGTGACGTCGCGGTCACCGATGCGGATGGCGCCCGCGTTCACGTCCTCCAGGCCGGCGAGCATGCGCAGCGAGGTGGACTTGCCGCAGCCCGAGGGACCGACGAGGACGAGGAACTCGCCGTCCGCGATCTCGATGTCGAGCTGGTTGACGGAGGGCTTGGTGGCACCCGGGTAGATGCGGGTCGCCTTGTCGAAAGTGACGGAAGCCATGGTGATGTGTCCCTTCACCGGCAGGAACGTGCCGGACGATCCGAGTAAAGGAAGGATTGAGGTCTAGTCCACCAGGGTGAACTCCGCTTGACGCTACCCCGGCGGTGTCGGGTCTGTCAGTAGTCGCAGCCGGTGACTTTTCCGGATGATCGTCCGGCACCGCCCCTGCCGCTCCCCCCACCGATGGAGGCGTTCCCTGCGGCTCTCCGCCGACGACCGGCGCTCCCTGAAGCGGGTCCTCCAGCGCCGCCGGGCCGCCATATCCCCGGTGACCAGGGGATTTCCCCCATGGCTCCCGGGTCCGGGGAGACGGGGCGAGGGGCTGGGCCAGGAGCAGACCGACGAGCTCCTCGCGCGCGCCCGGGGCACGTACAACCGCCTGGAGAACGGCCGGCTCGCCCACCCCGGCGCCGACCTCCTCACGGCCGTCGCCCAGGTCCTCGGGCTCGACGAGCACGAGTGTGGACCTTCCTCCGGCGGGTGACGCGCAAGGAGAACCCGCCGGGCGCCCTGCACGGCAGCGCGGGCACCGACGTCGCCGGGGCGTGGCGGCGGATCGTCGAGGGGATCACCGGCACGCTCGTGTACCTCGGCGACGTCGAGTCCGGCGTCGTCGCCCACAACGGGGACTTCCGCGCCTTCTTCCCCCGCCGCCGGCCCCCCGCCAACGTCATGCGCCGGCTGCTCCTCGACCCGGAGCCCGCACCGAGGTCCTGGTGGACTGGGCGGAGCTCTGGGCACCGGCGGTCATGCCCCACCTGCGGCAGACGGTGGAGTCCCGCCCCCGGAGCGGCGCCGGCCCGTCTGGAACGGGACGTCCTCGCCGACCCGGTGGCCGGCCCCCTCTACCGCGCCCGCGCCGCCGTCCCCGGCTTCCCCCCTGGCTTTCCCCCCGAGCGATTTCGGGACCCTGTGTAGAGTGGGCCACGCGCGCGTGCCCGACGTGCGCGCCCGCCGCCTTAGCTCAGTTGGCTAGAGCGCTTGACTTGTAATCTTGAGGTCGTCGGTTCGATTCCGACAGGCGGCTCGTACGACGAAGGCCCCGGCCCCCGTGAGGGGTTCGGGGCCTTCGTCGTGTTCGGTGCGCGCGGCGCGTCCGGGGGTCAGCGGCCCGCGATGCGGTTGGCCCAGTGGGCTGTGCGGGCGGTGGTGGGGGTGTGGGTGGTGGCCTCGTGGTGGTCGGCGGCGCGGTAGGCGGTGTAGAGGGTGTGGACGCCGAGCCAGCGGAGGGGTTCCGGCTCCCAGGTGCGGACCTTGTGGTTCACCCAGGGGAGGGTGGTGAGCTCGGTGGGGCCGGACTGGCCGGAGTCCTGGCGGATGAGGTCGCGGAGGGTGCGGGCGGCGAGGTTGGTGGTGGCGACGCCGGAGCCGACGTAGCCGCCGGCCCAGCCGAGGCCGGTGGAGCGGTCGAGGGCGACCGTGGCGCACCAGTCGCGGGGGACGCCGAGGACGCCGGACCAGGCGTGGTCGACGCGGACGCCCGCGAGCTGCGGGAAGAAGCGGATCAGGAGGTCGTGGAGGTCCCGGACGGTCCGGGGCTGGGTGCGGCCGTCGTTGTCGGTCTTCGAGCCGTACCGGTAGGGGACGCCCCGGCCGCCGAGCGCGATGCGGCCGTCGGCGGTGCGCTGGGCGTACATGTAGGCGTGGGCCATGTCGCCGAGGGTCTCCAGGCCGTTCCAGCCGATGGACTCCCACTGGGCGTCGGTGAGCGGTTCGGTGGCGATCATGGAGGAGTTCATGGGGAGCCAGGTGCGGCGCTGTCCCGAGAGGGAGGCGGTGAAGCCCTCCGTGCAGCGGAGCACGTAGGGGGCCCGGACCGTGCCGTACGGCGTGACGGCGTGCTTGGGCCTGATCTCCGTGACCGGGGTCGACTCGTGGATCGTGACGCCGAGGGCCTCGACGGCGGCGCGCAGGCCGTTGACGAGCTTCACCGGGTGGACGCGGGCGCCGTGCGGGGTCCAGGAGGAGCCGACGGCGCCGGCGACGCGGATGCGTTCGGCGGTCTCGCGGGCGCCGTGGATCTCCCGGTCCGTCTCGCCGAAGGCGTGCTCGATCGCGTGGAACTCCTTGAGGCGGGTCAGCTGGGCGGGGGTGAGGGCGACCTCCAGGACGCCGCCGCGGTGCTGGTCGGCCTCGATCTTCTCGGCGTCGAGGACGTCGAGGACCTCGGTCACGGTGGCGTTCATCGCCTGCTGGAGGCGGACGGCGGCGTCGTGGCCGTGCAGCTCGGCGTAGCGGTCGCGGCCGGCGATGCCGTTGTAGAGCCAGCCGCCGTTGCGGCCGGAGGCGCCGTAGCCGCAGAAGCGGGCCTCCAGGACCACGATGTCGAGGAAGGGCACCGCCTTCTTCAGGTAGTAGGCGGTCCACAGGCCGGTGTAGCCGCCGCCGACGATGCAGACGTCGGCGGTCCGGTCGCCGGGGAGCGGCTCCTGCGGCTCCGGCAGGCCCTCCTGGGCGAACCAGAATGAGATGCCGCCGTTGACCGTGCTGGTGTTCATGTCGTCCCTCTTCCCGGTGCGTGGCGGGAGGGTACCGGGGGCGCCGGTCCTCTGGAAACGGGTCTTTCGGCGGCCGGTGGCGGCCGGCGGCGCGCCTGGGTGCGGGCGTGCGGATTTCGTCGCTGCGGAAGGATCCCCCCCATGGCTGTACGCAGGACTCGGCGTGCCGTCGCGGGCGGGGTCCCGGCGGGGCTCATCGGCCTTGCGGGGGTGGGGTGTTCGGCGTCGGGGCGTGCGCCGGCGGGCCCGGGCGAGCCGGCCGCCACGGGGCGCGCGGCGACGCGGGGCGCGCGGCCGTCGGCCGTGGACGGCACGAAGACCGTCGTCGGTGACGCGGACGCGGACGCGCCGCACACGGTGACGGCGGACGCGGGGCCGGGCTGGACGACGCGGCGGAGTTCGGGGAGCTGTCGGACGGGGCGCTCGGGTCGTAGGGTCGGTGGGTGATCCACGTACCGGATGAACTCGCGGAGTCCCAGGGGCGGTACAACGGCGAGGCGGGGCGGGCTTTCGTCGCCGCGCTGCCGGGGCGGGCGGAGGACTTCCTCGCCCGGTGGGGGCTGCGGCTCGCAGGCCGCTCGATGCACGGCGTCGCCTCGCTGGTGCTGCCGGTGCGGCGGGCCGACGGCACGCCCGCCGCGCTCAAGCTCCAACTCCTCGACGAGGAGAGCGAGGGCGAGCCCGTCGCGCTCCGCGCGTGGGGCGGGGACGGTGCGGTGCGGCTCCTGGAGCATGACCCGGAGACCGGCACGATGCTCCTCGAACGGGCCGACGAGCGGCGGCACTTGTCGCGCCACGGCGACGAACGGGAGGCCGTACGCATCCTGGCCGGGCTGCTCGCCCGGCTGTCCGCGCTCCCGGCGCCGCCGGGGCTGCGGCGGCTCGACGCGATCGCCGGGCGGATGCTCGAACAGGTCCCGGATGCGAGGGCCCGGCTGGGCGCCGGGGACGCGGCGCTGCTCGCGGACTGCGCCGCCGCCGTCCGCGAGGTCGTGGACGAGCCCGGCGACCGGCTGCTGCACTGGGACCTGCACTACGACAACGTGCTGGGCGCGGAGCGCGAGCCGTGGCTGGCGATCGACCCGAAGCCGCTTTCGGGCGACCCCGGCTTCGAGCTGCTGCCGGCCCTGACGGACCTGTGGAACCCGGACCCGGCCGAGATCCGCTGGCGCTTCGACCTGCTCACGGAGCGGCTGGGGCTGGACCGGGGGCGGGCTCTGGCGTGGACGCTGGGGCGGGTGCTGCAGAACGGTCTGTGGGACGTCGAGGACGGCGAACCCGCGCTCGACGCCGACCAGGTGGGCATCGCGCGGGCGCTGCTGGCACGCTGAGGGCATGATCCGTACCGCCACACCCGCCGACGTGCCCGTCATCCACGCCCTGATCCGTGACCTCGCCGAGTACGAGAAGGCGCTCGACGAGGTCCGTGCCACGCCCTCGCAGCTCCACGAGGCGCTCTTCGGCGAGCGGCCGGCCGCCTTCGCGCACATCGCCGAGACCGAGGACGGCGAGCCGGTCGGCTTCGCGCTGTGGTTCCTCAACTTCTCGACCTGGCGCGGGGTCCACGGCATCTACCTGGAGGACCTGTACGTCCGTCCGGAGGCGCGCGGCGGCGGCCACGGCAAGGCGCTGCTGACCGAGCTGGCGCGGATCTGCGTGGAGCGCGGCTACGAGCGCCTGGAGTGGTCGGTGCTGAACTGGAACAAGCCGTCGATCGACTTCTACGAGTCGCTGGGCGCCCGCCCGCAGGACGAGTGGTCGGTGTACCGGCTGACGGACGGGGCCCTGGCGGCGCTCGGTGCGCGGGGCCGGGTGTAGGAATGCCCTATGTGCAATGACGACAAGGACCACGGTCACGACCTGGGTGTCGAGGCCCGTTTCCAGCGGATCACCGACTTCATCGAGGCGCGCCTGACCCCGCTCTTCGACCCCGAGAACGGCAGCGACCACGGCTTCGGGATGGACGACACCTCCCGCGCCCTGCGGGCGCTGCGCTACACCGTGCAGGCGGCCTCGCAGGTCACCGGGCTGGTGGAGAAGCGCGAGACGGCGCCGGAGCTGCGCCAGGTGGTGGACCAGGCGCTGGAGCACAACTGGGACGCGCTGCGCTCCATCGCCCGGATGTGGGAGGACCACGAGGACTTCCGGAAGGAGTTCAAGGCGCACTCCTGGGACGTCCTCGGCGTCTGAGTCCCGTCTACGGGACGAGTACCACCTTGCCCATCGTGCCCCGGGTCTCCAGGGCGCGGTGGGCTTCCGCCGCTTCGGCGAGGGGGAAGCGGTGGACGGCGGGGCGGAGGGTGCCGTCGGAGGCGGCGGCGAGCGCGGCGAGTTCGAGGGCGCGGACGTCCCCTCCGGCCTTCCGGATCATGACGGGGCCGAGGACGGAGCCGGACGTGATGCCGCGCGCGGTGAGTTCCTCCTCGGTGAAGGAGAGGGGTTCGCCGTCGTGGAGGCCCGCGCCGGACCAGCCGAAGACGAGGTGCTGTCCGCCCTTGCCGAGGAGGTCGACGGCGGCGCGGCCGGTGTCGCCGCCGACGGAGTCGAAGACGACGGTGGCGGTGCGGTCGCCGAGGAAGGCGCGGACCTCGGCGGGCCAGTCGGGGCGGGTGTAGTCGACGGCGAGGTCGGCGCCGTTCTCGCGGACGCGGGCGACCTTGGCGGGGCCGCCGGCGAGGCCGACGACGGTGGCGCCGGCGTTCTTGGCGTACTGGACGAGGAGGGTGCCGATGCCGCCGGCGGCGGCGGGCACGATCGCGACCGAGTCCGGGCCGAGTGCGGTGAACTGGAGGATGCCGAGGGTGGTGCGGCCGGTGCCGATCATGGCGACGGCCTCGGCCTCGCCGAGGTGGTCGGGGAGTTCGTGGAGGCGGGCGGCGTCGGTGACGGCGAGCTCGGCGTAGCCTCCGGGGTTCATGCCGAGGTGGGCGACGACGCGCTTGCCGAGCCAGGACGGGTCGGTGCCCTCGCCGACGGCGTCGACGGTGCCGGCGACCTCGCGGCCGGGGACGGTGGGGAGTTCGGCGGGGGCCGGGAAGGGGCCGGGGGCGCCCTCGCGGAGGGCGGTGTCGAGGAGGTGGACGCCGGCGGCGGCGACGGCGATGCGGACCTGGCCGGCGGCGGGGACGGGGTCGGGAACCTCCTCGTGGGTGAGGTTCTCGGCGGGGCCGAAGGCGTGGAGGCGGATGGCGTGCATGACGGTTCCCCTTCGTCGGTGGCTGTGCCCCCACACTCGTACCTCGACCTTGCTTGAGGTCAAGGGCGGGTCGTCGGCGGGTTGTCGGTGGCGTGCGCCACCATGGGGGCATGACGCGAAAGACCAGGCCGCCCCGCCGAGTGGAGCTGAGGCTGCCGCCTCTGGAGCCGTACGAGGGCGGACTCGCCCCCGACGGGGACTACGACGGCCTGGAGCTGGCCGGGCTCGATCTGACGGGTGCCTCGGGGGAGGGCGCGCGGTTCCTGGACTGCGCGGTGCGGGAGTGCGTGCTGGACGAGGCGCGGCTGACGGGCGCCGGGTTCCTGGACTCGCGCCTGGAGGCGGTGCGGGGCGTGGGGACCGACCTGTCGCGGGCGCGGTTGCGGGACGCGGAGGTGGTGGACGCGCGGTTCGGGGGGACGCAGCTGCACGGCTCGGCGTGGGAGCGGGTGCTGGTCCGGGGCGGCAAGTGGGACTATCCGAACCTGCGGGCGGCGACCCTGCGCGACGTGGTCTTCGAGGGGTGCGTCCTGGTGGAGCCGGACTTCGGCGGGGCGACCCTGGAGCGCGTCGCGTTCGTGGACTGCGAGCTGGTCGGGGTGGACGTCTCCGGGGCGAAGCTGGCCGACGTGGACCTGCGCGGGGTGCGCAGGCTGGAGATCGCGCGCGGGGTGGAGTCGCTGGCGGGCGCGGTCGTCTCCTCGACGCAGCTCCTGGACCTGGCGCCGGTGTTCGCGGCGCGGCTGGGGGTGCGGGTGGAGGACTGAGGACGCGGGGGCTACTTCAGGCGGGGGAAGCGGGCCTGGAGGTCCCAGACGGCCGGGTTGTCGGCGAGGCCCTCGTGCATGTCGGTGAGGTCGGCGATCAGGTCGTGGAGGAAGTCGCGGGCCTCGCGGCGGAGTTCGGTGTGGGAGAAGGTGAGCGGGCGTTCGTCGCCGGGCATCCAGTCGGCCTCGACGTCGACCCAGCCGAAGCGGCGCTCGAAGAGCATCCGGTCCGAGGACTCGGTGAAGTCCAGTTCGGCGTACTGGGGGCGGGAGGCGCGGCTGCCCTGCGGGTCGCGGTCGAGCTGTTCGACGATGTCGCAGAGCGCCCACGCGAAGTCGAGGACCGGCACCCATCCCCAGGCCGTGGACACCTCCCGGTCCTCCTTGGTGTCCGCGAGGTAGACGTCCCCGCAGAAGAGGTCGTGCCGCAGCGCGTGCACGTCCGCCCGCCGGTAGTCGGTCTGCGGGGGATCGGGGAAGCGCCGGGAGAGGGAGTAGCCGATGTCGAGCACGCCCTGATGGTGTCACGTCCCCGGGCCCGGCGTCCCCGGGCCCGATGTCCCCGGGCCCGATGTCCCGGGGCCCGATGTCCCCGGGCCCGGGGTCAGACGCGGTGGGTCGCCCGGGCCAGCCGCGGGCCGAGCCAGCGCTTGAGGCGGCGCAGGGGCTCCAGGCTGCCGGCGGCGCGGTCGAGGCGGTAGTAGAGCTGCGGGGGGACGTACGGAAGGAGGGGGGAGTGGCGCTGGCCGAGGAGGGCGAACATCCGGTCCGGCTCCAGGCCCATGTAGCGGGGCAGGTTCTCGTACCACTGGGCGCTCAGGCGGGCCGCGCTCTGGGCGGAGACGAGTTCGGCGCGGCGCCGCTTCCCGTAGGCGGCGAGGGCGGTGTCGAGGTCGTCCGGGTGGGTGCGGAGGGCGGTCGCGAGGGCGAGGGCGTCCTCCAGGGCGAGGGTGGTGCCGGCGCCGATCGAGTAGTGGGTGGTGTGGGCGGCGTCGCCGAGGAGGACGGTCCGGCCGTGGTGCCAGGCGCGGGTGGTCAGGGTGCGGAAGCGGAGCCACTGCGCGGGGTCGGCGCCCCGGTCGCGGCCGATCAGCTCGTGCCCGTCGAGGAGGTCGTGGAAGAGCTTCTCCAGGAGCGCCAGGCAGTCGCCCTCGGGCATGGTGTCCAGGCCGAGGCCGGTCCAGGTGCCGGGGGCGCACTCGACGACGCAGGTGGAGCGCTCGCCGCTGAATCCGTAGGCGTAGCACCAGATCCAGCCGTGTCCGGTCTCCTTGAAGGCGAAGCTGAAGGAGTCGAACACCTTGCTGGTGCCCAGCCAGATGTACGGGTTGCGGCCGGTGGCGAAGGCGGTGCCGTAGTGGTCGGCGTGGGCCTCGCGCAGGACGCTGTGCACGCCGTCGGCCGCGACGACCAGGTCCGCGTCGGCCAGCTCCGGCGCGTCCGGGCCGGCGATCGGGTGCTCGTACGCGACCTCCACGCCGAGCTCGGCGGCCCGGTCCGCGAGGAGCCCGAGCATCCGGCGGCGGCCGATGCCGAAGCCGGCGTCGCCGCGGTGCACGGTCCGCTCGTCGCGGACGATCGCGAGGCCGTCGGTCCACGTCACCGAGGCCTCGGCGACGGCCGCGGCGGACTCGGGGTCGCCCGCCCGCAGCTTGTCGAGGAGCCCGGCCCAGTAGGTGACGCCCCAGCCGTAGGTGGAGCCGGCCGCGTTCCGCTCGTACACGGCGATCTCGTGCGACGGGTCCTGGCGCTTGAGCAGGATCGAGAGGTACAGGCCGGCGGGCCCGCCACCGACGACGGCGATCTTCACGTGCGCTCCCGAGGAGAACATGACACTGTGCAGTGGAACGACAGCGCACGGTAGCAGCCCCGGGGGGCTCAGGGGAGCAGGCGCTGCTCCTTCGCGACCGCCACGGCGCCGGCCCGCGTGTCGACGCCGAGCTTCGCGTAGATCCGGCCCAGGTGGGTCTTGACGGTGGCCTCGCTGATGAAGAGCGCGCGGGCGATCTCCTTGTTGCCGAGGCCGTGCGCCAGCTGGCCGAGGATGTCGCGCTCCCGGTCGGTGAGCGAGGGGCCCGCGGCGCCGCGCATCCGGTCCATGACCCGGCTCGCGACCGGCGGGGAGAGCGCCGTGCGCCCCTGGGCGGCGGAGTGGATCGCGGCGAACAGCTCCTCGGGCCGCTCGGCCTTCAGGAGGTAGCCGGTGGCGCCCGCCTCGATGGCCCGGGTGATGTCGGCGTCGGTGTCGTACGTGGTGAGGACGAGGACGTGGACGCCGGTGGGCGCGATCCGCCGGGTCGCCTCCACGCCGTCGATGCCGGCGCCGAGCTGGAGGTCCATCAGGACCACGTCCGGCTTCAGCTTCGCGGCCATCGCGACGGCCTCCTCGCCGCTGCCGGCCTCCCCGACGACCTCGATGTCGGGGGTGGAGCCGAGGAGGGCGAGCAGTCCGGCGCGGACGACGACGTGGTCGTCGCAGAGGAGGATGCGTACGGTCACGGGCCTGCCTTCCGTCAGAGGGTGAGGGGGATCGCGGCGGAGAGCACCGTGCCCTCGCCGGGGGCCGACTCCACCGTAAGCGTGCCGCCCAGCTGCTGGGCCCTGACCCGCATCGCGGGCAGGCCGTGGCCGCGGACGCCGCCGCCGTCGCGGGCGGCCGACGGGTCGAAGCCGCTGCCGTCGTCGGCGACGTCCAGGACGACCTGGTCGTCGAGGTAGGTGAGGGTGAGGGCGGCGGAGGTCGCGCCGGCGTGCTCCCGGATGTTGGCGAGCGCGCCCTGCGCGATCCGCAGGAGCGCCGACTGGGCCCGGTCCGGCAGCGGCACCGGCGTGCCGTCGACCCGGAAGGCGGCCGACTCGCGCTCCGCGAGCCCGCGCAGCGCCTGCTCCAGGCCGCCGCCCTCGGCGAGGTCGGCGGGGGCCAGGTCGTGGACGAAGCGGCGGGCCTCGGCGAGGTTCCGCTCGGCGATCGACTCGGCGGTGCGGACGTGCCGGCGGGCGGTCGACGGGTCGCTGTCCCAGGTGCGGTCGGCGGCCTGGAGCAGCATCTGCTGGCTGGACAGGCCCTGGGCGAGGGTGTCGTGGATCTCCATGGAGAGCCGCTGCCGCTCGGCGAGGGTGCCCTCGCGCCGCTCGATCGCGGCGAGTTCGCGGCGGGTGCGGATCAGGTCGTCGATGAGGGCGCGCTGCCGGGCCGCCTGCCGGTCGGCGTGGACGAAGACGCCGGTGGCGATGGCGGCGACGGCCGGCGGGGCCACGATCAGGTTCGGGTCCCAGCCGCCGTGCGAGAGCTGCACCTGCGCGAAGACGACGAAGGCGGTGAGGAGGGTGACGAGGACGAGGGCGGCCCGCGCCGGGAGGGTCCGCAGGCCGGTGTAGAAGAGCGGGACCGCGCACCAGGCGAAGCTGGGCGCGAGGACGACGAGGACCACCCAGACGGCGACGACCGTGCACAGCCAGGCGATCCGGCCGGGGGTGGCGCGGCTGCCGAGGACCGGGCCGAGGAGGTAGAGCGCGGCGAGCGCGACGGAGAGCGCGACGATCCAGAGGCCGCGGTCCTCCCACTCGTGGCGGATGAGGAAGCGGACCAGGGAGGCGCCGAGCAGCAGGAAGAACGCGACGTGCATGACGCGCGCCAGCCACCCGGCGTCCGGGTCGTGCGGCTGCCCGCCGCGCGGGGCCTGACCACGCGGGGCCTGACCACGCGGGGCCTGACCGCGCGGGGCCTGGCCGTGGGGTGCCCGGCCGTACGGTGCTCGCCCGTGCGGGGCCTGCCCGTGCGGGGCGGGTGCCGGGTCCTGGGTGTGCCGTGCGTGTCGGCCGGTCCGGTCCACCGTCTCGCCTCCTTCGCGGGCTGTCCTCGGTGGCGCGCCTCGCGGGGCCGCGCTGACCTGGGTGTACGTATCCATGCTGACCCGCGAGGACCACACGGGCATCAGCCGATCGGCTGACCCCGGCATCGTCCGGTGCGCGCCGCGAGGGCAGCCGGACCGTCGACCGTACGGGGCCGGTGCCGGACCCAGGATGGAGGCAGAGCGAACGAAGCGCCGCCCTCCTCCACACGACCTCCCCGGGAGCCCACCATGAAGAAGAAGCTCGTCCTCGGCACCACCGTCGCCGCCGTCCTGGCCGCCGGCACCTTCGGCGCCGTCGCCGCCAACGCCTCCGCCCCGGCCGCCGCCCCCGCCGCCGTCGTCAAGGCCGACGCGGGCAGCGACAACCTGTTCCAGACCGACCACCTCACCATCGAGGCCGCCACCGACGCCGCCGAGGCCGTCCTCGACGCCGCCGAGAAGGAGAACCAGCGCGTCTCCGTGGCCGTCGTCGACCGCAACGGCAACACCATCGTCACCCTGCGCGGCGACGGCGCCGGCCCGCAGTCCTACGAGTCGGCCGTGAAGAAGGCGTTCACCGCCGTCTCCTGGAACGCCCCCACCTCCGAGCTGGTCAAGCGCCTGGAGCAGGCCCCGAACCTGAAGGACATCCCGGGCACCCTCTTCCTCGGCGGCGGCGCCCCGGTCACCGCCAACGGCGGCCCGATCGCCGGCATCGGCGTCGCCGGCGCCCCCTCCGGCGACCTGGACGAGAAGTTCGCCCGCGCCGGTGTCGCCGAGCTCGCGAAGTAGGCGGAGCCCCCCCCGTACCGGTGAGGGCGTCCGATTCCCCCCGACGGACGCCCTCACCCTCTGCCCGGCTTGTCTAGGATTCGTACCGTGATCCGTGCCGCGATCCGTACCGTGATCCAGACCCGTCGGGCCGGACGGTCCCCCCGGGCCGCCGCCTCCCTGGCGGCGGCCCTCGCCGTGCTCGGCGGCCTCCTCGCCGGCTGCTCGCCGGAGACCGGCGGGGTGCGGGGCACGCCCGGCACGTCCGGGCTGCGCGACCCGTACTTCGCCAAGCTCGGCAACGGCGGCTACGACGTCGGCCACTACGCCCTCGACCTCGCCTACGACCCGGACACCGGCCGGCTCGACGGCACCGCGCGGATCACCGCCCGCGCCACCCAGGACCTCTCCGCGTTCAACCTCGACCTGTCCGGGCTGACCGTGGCGGGCGCGACCGTCGACGGCGAGCCCGCCGCCGTCAACCGCGCCGGGACCGAGCTGACGCTCCGTCCGCGCGACGAGCTGCCGAGCGGACGGGAGTTCACCGTCACGGTCGAGTACGCGGGGGTGCCCGAGGCGCTCACCGACCCCGACGGGTCGACGGAGGGCTGGCTGAGGAGCGCCGGCGGGGCCGTCGCGGTCGGCGAACCGGCCGGCTCCATGACCTGGTTCCCCGGCAACCACCACCCCTCCGACAAGGCGGCGTACGAGATCGCGCTGACCGCCCCGAGCCGGCTCGCGGCGCTCTCCAACGGCGTCCGCGTCTCCGCCGAGCCCGTCTCCGGCGGCCGCACCCGCACGGTCTGGCGCCAGTCGGAGCCGATGGCGAGCTACCTCGCGACGGTGATGATCGGCCGGTACGAGACCACCACCGGCACGGCGCTCGGCGAGGTCCCGGTGGTCACCGCCGTCGAGCCCGCGCTCGTCTCCGCGACGGCCGGACTCCGCGCCGAACTCCCCACGATCCTCGCCCGCCAGCGGGACCGCTTCGGCCCCTACCCCTTCTCCGCCGCCGGCGCCGTCGTCACCGCCGACGGGTCCCTCGGCTACGCCCTGGAGACGCAGACCCGGCCCGTCTTCCCCGCCGGCTCCTTCGACCGCACGACGCTCGTGCACGAACTGGCCCACCAGTGGTTCGGGAACTCCGTCACCCCCGCGTCCTGGCAGGACATCTGGCTCAACGAGGGCTTCGCCACGTACGCCGAGTGGCTGTACGCGGAGGAGTACGGCTCCGTGCCCGCCGCCGACAGCTTCGCGGCGGCCTTCGCCGAGGACGCCAACTGGGCCTTCCCGCCCGCCGATCCCCCCACCGCCGAGAACCTCTTCGACCCGCCCGTCTACCAGCGCGGCGCGATGGTCCTCCACAAGCTCCGCGAGACCGCCGGCGACCGCGTCTTCGACGAGCTGCTGCGCGGCTGGGCCGCGAAGTACCGGCACGCCAACGCGTCCACGGCGGACTTCACGGCCTACGCGGAGTCGGTCGCCGGCCGGGACCTGGACGGGGTGTGGGACGTCTGGCTGTTCGGCGACGGACGGCCGGAGAAGCCCTAGCCCAGGGACTTCCGCAGGACCACGCACGGGCGGCCGTGCGCCAGGTCCGGGCGGCGGGCGGTCTCCTCGTACCCCAGGGCGGTCCAGAAGGCGAGGGCCTCCGGGTTGTTCTCCAGGACGGCGAGCTTGAGGCCCGTGCGGCCCCCGGCGCGGAAGGCGTCCTCGACGTGCCGGGCGAGGCGGCGGCCGAAGCCGGCGCGCCGCTCGTCCGCGTGGACCATGAGGAGGCCCAGCCAGGGGTCGGGGTCGGCCGGGTCGGGGTGGTGGCCGAGCGTCACGGCGACGGCGACGAGGCGGCCCTCGGAGCGGGCCAGGAGGACCTCGGCGGAGGGCTCGGCGAGTTCGTCGGCGAGGGCGGCCGCGACCTGCTCGGGGCGGATCGCGTCCGGGTCCGGGAAGTCACCGCTGAGCTGCTGGAACGCGCGGTCCGAGGCGTACAGCGCGGTGAGTTCGGTGAGCAGCGGCCCGGGCAGCGCGACGCCGTCCTCCAGGGCCTTGGGCGCGAGGGTCTCGACGATCACGGGGCAAGGGTAGGGCCCCGGCGGGTCGAAACCCGGCCGGGGCCCGGTGGCTCGGGGAGCCGTGTGTCAGAGGTTCACGCCGAAGTCGCGGGCGATGCCCTCCAGGCCGGAGGCGTAGCCCTGGCCGACGGCGCGGAACTTCCACTCGGCGCCGTTGCGGTACAGCTCGCCGAAGACCATGGCGGTCTCGGTGGCGGCGTCCTCGGAGAGGTCGTAGCGGGCGATCTCGGCGCCGCCGGCCTGGTTCACGATGCGGATGTACGCGTTGCGCACCTGGCCGAAGTTCTGCGAGCGGGAGACCGCGTCGTAGATGGAGACCGGGAAGACGATCTTGTCGACGGTCGCCGGGAGGCCCGCGAGGTTGACGTTGATCTGCTCGTCGTCGCCACCGCCCTCACCCGTGCGGTTGTCACCCGTGTGGACGATGGTCTGGTCCGGGGTGGACTTGTTGTTGAAGAAGACGAAGTGGGCGTCCGAGGCCACCTTGCCGGCGGGGTCGACGCCGATGGCGGAGGCGTCGAGGTCGAAGTCGGTGCCGGTCGTCGTGCGGACGTCCCAGCCGAGGCCCACGGTGACGGCGGTCAGACCCGGCGCCTCCTTGGTGAGGGAGACGTTGCCGCCCTTGGTGAGGCTGACTGCCATGGAAGTCCCTTTCATCGTGGTTCACACGCTGTCTTCGTCCGGAGAAACGCTGTGAGGCCTTCCACGGTTCCCGCCGGCGAAAACAGGATGACGGTCCGTGCCCGTCCCGGGGAACATGGGAGGCATGTCAGGTCCGTATCAGATCCGCGGCTCCGTCTCGCTGCCCGAGGCCGAGCTCCAGTGGCGTTTCTCGCGCTCCTCGGGTCCCGGCGGCCAGCACGTCAACACGTCCGACTCGCGCGTCGAGCTGCTCTTCGACCTCGCCGCGACGCAGGCTCTGCCCGAGGTGTGGAAGGCCCGCGCCCTGGAACGGCTCGCCACCCGGCTCGTGGACGGCGTGCTGACCGTACGGGCCTCGGAGCACCGCTCCCAGTGGCGCAACCGCGAGACGGCGGCCGTCCGGCTCGCCGCGCTCCTCGCCGAGGCGACCGCCCCGCCGCCGAAGCCGCGCCGCGCGACGAAGATCCCCCGGGGCATCAACGAGCGCCGGCTGCGGGAGAAGAAGCAGCGCGCCGAGACGAAGCGCGGCCGGCAGGGCCGCGGCTGGGGCTGACGGGCCCGGCCGGGCGCCGATGGCCCGGCCGTCCGCCCGGGCGCTCAGCCCAGGTGGCGGTAGCGGCCCCGGAAGTAGGTGAGGGGCTCGCCGTCCGGCGCGGGCAGGCCGACCGAGAGGACGCGGCCGACGACGAGGGTGTGGTCGCCCGCGACCACCCGGCTCTCCGTGCGGCACTCCAGGGTGGCGAGCGCCCCGTCGAGCAGCGGCGCCCCGCTCTCCGCGCCGCGTGTGGACGGCAGGTCGGCGAAGAGCAGCCGGTCCGAGACGCGGCCCTTCATCGAGAAGCGGCCGGCGACCTGCCGCTGGTCCTCGGCGAGGACCGACACCGCCCAGACCGGGACCTCCTCCAGGAGGTCGTCCATCCGGGAGCCGTTGCGCAGGCTCACCAGGACGAGCGGCGGGTCCAGCGAGACGGAGAGGAAGGCGGTGGCGGTCATGCCGACGTCCTCGCCGCGCGGGCCGTCGTCGGGGTCGTGCGCGGTCACCAGGACCACTCCGGCCGCGAGGCGGGACATGGCCGCCCGGAACTCGTCGTCGCTCACCCCCTCAGCATGAGGGATGGCGAGGTCGGTGACGGGCGGCGAGGGCGGGGTCTTCTGCAGCACACCGGCACGCTATGGCGGGGCGTGCGCCGACCGCATCGGGCCGGGGGACCAGAGCGGCGCCCGGCAAGGGTCCTAGGACCCCGGCAGGTGCCAGACCCCGGAGGCATCTGTGACTTGAGTCACAGAGGGCAGTATTTGCTGACCCTGTGTACCGGGTGCGCAGCTCGCTGTGATTCAGTGGCGGGGACAGTACAGCACGAAGCCGATGAGAACCCTGGAGTTGCTGTCGAGGTCTCGGGGAGAGCGAGCGATGGAGACCGAGTCGGAGCCTTACGTCCGTCTCTCGACCCTGCGGCAGCTGCATCAGGTCGTGGCGGACCTGAACACCGCCCGCAGCCTCGCGGACACCCTGCAGACCGTCGCCGACGGCGTCGTCGCCGGCCTCAACTACCAGCTGGCCTGCGTGAACCTGGTCCGGCCCGACGGTGACCTGGTCGTCGCCGCCTTCGCCGGAGACCCCGCCGCCGAGGCCCTCATCACCGGCCGCGTCGGCTCCCGCGAAGCCTGGGAGCGCCGGCTCGCCATGTCCGTCCCCTGGGGCGACCTGCGGTTCATCCCGCACACCGAGGGCTGGGTCCTGATGGACGACGACGTGCCGCAGTGGCACACCGACGGCCCCGCGCCCCGCTTCGAGGACGAGTGGCACCCCCACGACCGGCTGTACGCCCCCATGTACGCGCCCGGAGCCCGCTCCGCCCAGCCGGGGGGACCCGCGGGCGCCGGCCGGGAACTGCTCGGCGTCATATCCGTCGACCGCCCGCGCAACGGCCGGCACCCCGGACCCTGGGGGCAGGAAGCCCTCCAGATGTACGCCTCCCAGTCCGCCATCGCGATCAGCAACGCCCGGCTCCGCTCCAACATGCAGCGCGCCCTCATCCGGCTGGAGCGCGAGCAGCAGGCCCTGCGCGCCAGCGAGGAGTCCTTCCGGCAGGCCTTCGAGTACGCCCCCTCCGGCATGGCCATCGCCGAGCTCGGCGGCGACCAGCACGGCCGGCTGCTGCGCACCAACGACGCGCTCTGCCGGCTCCTCGGCCGCCCCGCCTCCGTGATGCGCCGCTACTCCTTCGCCGACCTCGTCCACCCCGAGGACATCGGCACCCTGCTCCGCACCTCCGCCGAGGGCGGCCGCGCCGAACTGCGGCTCGGCCGGCGCGACGGCACCTACGTCTGGGTCTCGCTGCGGAACTCGGTGGTCGCCGACACCGCCGACGGGCCCCGCTTCCTCCTCACCCACGTCGAGGACATCGAGGAGCGCAAGCGGCACGAGCTCCAGCTCGCCCACCGGGCCTCCCACGACGCCCTCACCGGCCTGCCCAACAGCGCCGAGCTGCGCTCCCGGCTCTCCGCCCGGCTCTGCGAGCGCCCCGCGCACGCCGACGCCTACCAGGGCCCCGGCCCCGACCCGCTGCCCGTCGCCTACGAGGGCGGCGGCCACGAGGCGTACGAGGGCGGGTACGAAGGGGGCTACGACGGCGGGTACGAGTACGGCCACGAGCACGAGCACGGCTTCGGCTTCGAACCGGCCGGCGGCGGGGCGTACGACCACCACGTGCACATGGTCGCGCCGACCGGCGGCGACGTCGACGACGGCACCAAGGGGCTCGCCGTCCTCTTCTGCGACCTCGACGGCTTCAAGTCGATCAACGACCGCTTCGGGCACCACACCGGCGACGCCGTCCTCATCGAGGTGGCGCGCCGGCTCACCACCGGCGTCAGGGACGGTGACACGGTCGCCCGTCTGGGCGGTGACGAGTTCGTCGTCCTCGCCGACGGACTCGGCTCGGTCGACGCCGCCGACCTCGCCGTCCGGCTGCGGAACGCGATCATCCCGCCCATCCGGGTGGACGGCCGGGCGGTGCGGGTCGGGGCCAGTTTCGGCATCGGCTGGGCCGAATGCGGGATGACCGTCGAAGAGGTCCTGAACTCCGCCGACCAGCGGATGTACGTGGAGAAACGGTCCCGTGCCAAGGTGCACCGCCGGGCCGGATGATCGTTCCCGGCACGGGGACTTCATTCGTTCGGGGTAGGCTCGCCGGGTCGGCGACGGCTGGCGAGCATGGAGAGGATGACCCGGATGGCTGCCGGTAACGACGGCGCGAACAAGCCCGAGGACGACGATCCGTTCGGCTATCTGTACGCCGACGGGCAGGCGGCGGGACGCGCCCCGCAGGGCGGCGGTTACGGCTACCCGGGTCCCGCACCCGCGCAGCCCGGTGTGCCGCGCACCTCGTACAACCAGGTCAGGACGGTCGGCGAGCGCCAGTACGGCCAGCCGCCGGCCCAGCCCTACGTGCCGCCGCAGCAGCAGGCGCCGTACGGCCAGCCGCATCCGCAGTACGCGGCGCCGGAGACGTATCCCGGCAACGAGCGGACCCGCCAGGCCCCGATGCCGCCCCAGCGGGGCCGCGGCCCCAACACCAAGGGCCTGCTGATCGGCGCGGTCGCGGTCGTCGCGGTCGTGATCGCCGGCATCAGCGCGGCGATCATCGGCAACCTGGGCGACGAGACGGACCCGACGGCCGGCGGCACCCCGACGGCCTCGGCCCCGGTCACGCCCAGCGAGGAGCCCAGCTCCTCCACCGAGCCGACCACCGAGCCGACGAAGGCCGCCCTGCCCAAGCAGGACGCGGCGACGCTCACGCTCGGCGGCAGCGCCATCCTCGCGAAGGACGTCAAGGGCGCCGAGGGCGCCGACGGCGCCTACGTGGCCGGCTTCAACGCCCCGGGGTCCTCGGTCACCTGGAAGGCGAACATGCCCGAGGGCGGCAACTACTCGCTCACGGTCCGGTACGCGATCCCCGCGGTCGACGCCAACGCCACGCTGACGATCAACGGCAAGCCGAACACGCAGCCCATCGGCCTGAAGAACTTCATCCACTCCACGGACCCGAACCTGGAGAAGAACTGGCAGACCACCTGGGCGCCGGTCGAGCTCCAGAAGGGCGACAACGAGATCAAGATCTCGTGCGAGGCCGGCAACCAGTGCGACGTGCTGCTCGACTGGCTGGAGGTCACCCCGCCGAAGCCGTCGTGACGCCGATCTTCGGCAGCAGGTCGGTGTAGACCTCCGGGTCGTACTCGCCGGCCACCGGGGCGGCGACCGTGGCCGCCGCGAGGGCGGTCGCGTGGGCCAGGCGGTCGGGCCAGGGGGCGTCGGTGACCAGGCCGGCCAGGAGGGCGGCGACCACCGAGTCGCCGGCTCCCGTCGGGTTGCCGTGGACCGGGGCCGGGGGCGTCGCCTGCCAGAGGCCGTCCGGGGTGGCGGCGAGGAGGCCGTCGGGGCCGAGCGAGGTGACGACGGCGTGGGCGCCCCTGCGGCGGGCGTCCTGGGTGGCGCGGCGCGGGTCGCGGGAGCCGGTGAGGCCGGCGAGCTCGTCGGCGTTGGGCTTCACCAGGTCGGGGCGGGCGGCGATGCCGCGGCGCAGCGGTTCCCCCGAGGTGTCCAGGAGGACCGGGACGCCGGCCGCGCGGGCCGTGCGGATCAGTTCGGCGTAGGCGCCGACGTGGACGCCGGGCGGGAGGCTGCCGCAGAGGGCGACGGCCGCGGCGCCGGGCAGCAGCTCCGCGTACCGGGCGCGGAAGGCGGTCCACTCCTCGGCGGTG
Source organism: Streptomyces sp. NPDC047974 (assembly GCF_040653375.1). NCBI lineage: Bacteria > Bacillati > Actinomycetota > Actinomycetes > Kitasatosporales > Streptomycetaceae > Streptomyces > Streptomyces sp. NPDC047974. Next base: position 105,423 of record NZ_JBEZNU010000014.1, on the reverse strand, counting down.
ACGGCGGCGCCGGCCTCGTTGAACTGGGTGGTGTCCCCGGCGGCGGCGTCGACGACGGCGAGGGTGCGGCGGGTCGTCGCCGCGACGGTCACCAGGGCGTCGGTGAGGCGGGGGACGGGCGCGAGCAGTGCGCGCAGCCGGTCCCCGGTGGGGCCGCCGGCGAAGCCGGTGACGACCGTCTCGTGGCCGAGCGCGGCCAGCACCCGGGCCACGTTGACGCCCTTGCCGCCGGGCCGTTCGGCGTGGTCCGTGACCCGGTGGCTGGTGTGCGGGACGAGGGCCGGGACGCGGTAGGTGACGTCCAGCGCCGTGTTGAGGGTGACCGTGAGGATCACCTGTCCACCCCCCGTACTTCCGGTAAGACCTGCGGAGACAGCCGCGATCATGCCAAAGGGACGGCGATCGGCCCAGCCCCTGGGCCGGTTACCGTCCCCTTTCGGCCTGATCAGGTGGTCTGTCGGGGGGCTTGCCGGGTGGTCTGTCAGGTGTCCGTCAGGCCCGCTGCGGCACGCGGGTGGGGATGCCCTGCGGCGCGACGATCCACTCGCCCTTGCGCATGACGCCCTTCACGTCGAACGCGGCGTCGAGGACGACCATGTCGGCGTCCTTGCCCGGCTCCAGGGAACCGACCCGGTCGTAGACGCCGAGGAGGCGGGCCGGGTTGGCGGAGATGGCCTGGACGACGGACTCGACGGGGAGCCGGTCGACGGTGGCGGCGCGCTTGAAGGCGCGGTCCAGGGTGAGGGTGGAGCCGGCGATGGAGCCGCCCTCGACGAGGCGGGCCACGCTGTCCTTCACCTCGACCTCCAGCGGGCCGAGCATGTAGCGGCCGTCGCCGAAGCCCGCCGCGTCCATGGCGTCGGTGATGAAGGCGACGCGCTCGGGGCCCGCGTGGTGGAAGGCGAGCTCCAGGGCGGCCGGGTGGAGGTGGGTGCCGTCGTTGATGAGCTCGACGGTGATCCGCTCGTCCTCCAGGAGCGCGGCGATCGGGCCGGGCGCGCGGTGACCGAGGCCGGGCATCGCGTTGTACAGGTGGGTGGCGACGGTGGCGCCGGCGTCGATGGCCTGGACGGTCTGCTCGTAGCTGGCGTCGGTGTGGCCGATGGCCGCGATGACGCCGTGCTCGGCGAGGAGGCGTACGGAGTCGAGGCCGCCGGGCAGCTCGGTGGCGAGGGTGACCATCTTGGCCTGGCCGCGGGCGGCGTCGATCAGCTTGAGGACCTCGGCCGGGTGCGGGTCGCGCAGCAGGGTCTCGTCGTGGGCGCCCTTGCGGCAGGGGGAGATGAACGGGCCCTCGAAGTGGAGGCCGGCGATCTCGCCCTGCTCGGCGAGCTCGGAGAGCAGTCCGGCCCGGGCGGTGAGGAAGTCCATGTCGCCGGTGACGAAGGAGGCGACGACGGTGGTGGTGCCGTGCAGCCGGTGGGTGTGGACGCCCTTGAGGACCTCGTCGACGGTGCCGGAGGTGAAGGAGGCGCCGCCGCCGCCGTGGTTGTGCATGTCGACGAAGCCGGGCACCAGCCAGTGGCCGCCGAGGTCGAGGACCTCGGCGTCCTCGGGTGCCGCGCCCGCGATGCGGCCGCCGTCGACGATCACGCGCCCGTTCTCGACGATCCCGGTGGGCAGCACGACGCGTGCGCCGGCGAGAACCTTGTGATCGGACTGATCGGACATCAGGCGGAAACCTCCGGGTCGGTGGTGCGCTGGTCGGCGAGCAGGTCCCAGGCGAGGAGCCCCGCGCCCAGGCATCCGGCGGTGTCCCCGAGGGCCGCCGGGACGATGACGGGCAGCTTCTGGAAGGTCACGCGCTCCTCCACGGCGGCCCGAAGGGGTGTGAACAAGGTTTCCCCGGCCTCGGCGAGACCGCCACCGATGATGAGCGTGCGGGGGTCCAGCAGGGTGAGGGCGGTCACCAGCCCGTCGGCGAGGGCGTCGACGGCCTCCTGCCAGACGCGTACGGCGACGGGGTCGCCGGACTCGACCGCCTTGGCGCAGTCGGCGGCGTCCGCCCGGGGGTCGCCGGAGGCCGCGGCCCAGGCGAGGGAGACGGCGGAGGCGGAGGCGTACCGCTCCAGGCAGCCGCGCTGGCCGCAGCCGCAGTCGGTGCCGCCGGGGCGGACGACGATGTGGCCGATCTCGCCGGCGTAGCCGTGGGCGCCGGCCTCGATGCGGTCGCCGATGCCGATGGCGCCGGCGATGCCGGTGCCGAGGGGCACGAAGAGGAAGCGGTCGGCGCCGTGGCCGGCGCCGATGCGGCCCTCGGCGAGGCCGCCGGTGCGCACGTCGTGGCCGAGGGCGACGGGGAGGCCGCCGAGGCGTTCGCTGAGGAGGGCGCGCAGGGGCACGTCGCGCCAGCCGAGGTTGGCGGCGTAGACGGCGATGCCGCGGTCGGCGTCGACGATGCCGGGGACGGCGACTCCGGCGGCCGCGGCGGGCTCCCCGTACCGCTCCTCGCCGAGGGCGCGGAGGTCCTCGGCGAAGGCGAGGATCGTCTCGACGACGGCTTCCGCGCCGCGGTCGCGCCCGGTGGCGCGGCGGGCCTCGTGGAGCAGGGTGCCGTCCGCCCCGACGAGGGCGGCCTTCATGCCGGTGCCGCCCACATCGAGGGCGATGACGTGTCTCACGGGGACAGTCTCGCGCGAGACCGCCCTAAAGGTCTAGTCCACTGCCGAGGATTGTTGCGCTCGGATACAAATTCGGGCCGGTGGTGTGGGGGGTTTGTGGCGAAGGTCCCTCCGGAGTTGCGGAAGTGATACCCGACTGGTGTAGACCTCTAGTTCGAGACTGGGGGAGACTTTCGCCCCCCAACCCTGTGAATGTGCAGCTCACTGCTGCTCAATGACGAGCAAAAGGTGGATGAAGCCGTGGAGCGGCGACGATTCCTTGGACTGACCGCGGCCGCCGCCGCCCTGGGCCTGACCGCCACGGTCGCCGGCTGCGGCACCCTCGGCGGGGACGGCGGCGATGTGACCCTGCGCCTGGTCGCCGCCGACTACGACCTCACCGGCGGCAACACCACCCGGAAGTACTGGGACGACCTCGTCGCCGCCTTCCAGGCGAGCCACCCCGGGATCAAGGTCCAGGTGCAGGTCGAGTCCTGGGACGACGTCGACCGCAAGGTCGCCGAGATGGTGAAGGCCGGGCAGGCCCCCGACGTCGCCCAGATCGGCGCCTACGCCGACTACGCGGCCGCCGGGCAGCTCTACTCGGCCGACGACCTCCTCACCATCCCCGTGCAGGCCAACTTCGTCCCGGCGCTCGCCGAGGCCGGCGAGAACGACCGCACCCAGTACGGCCTGCCGTTCGTCGCCTCCACCCGCCCGCTCTTCTACAACGCCGACCTCTTCGAGAAGGCCGGCGTCGAGCCCCCCACCACCTGGGCCGAGCTCGCCGCCGCCGCGAAGAAGCTCAAGAAGGAGGGCGTCCGCACCCCCTTCGCCCTCCCCCTCGGCCCGGAGGAGGCGCAGGCCGAGTCCCTGATGTGGCTGTTCGCCGGCGGGGGCGGCTGGACCGACGACTCCGACCGGTACGCCATCGCCTCCGAGGCGAACATCGCCACCTTCACCTGGCTCAAGGACGAGCTGGTCGGCCAGGGCCTCACCGGCCCCGTCGCCCCCGGCAAGCTCAACCGCAAGGCCGCCTTCGCCGCCTTCGCGCAGGGCGAGGTCGGCATGCTCAACGGCCACCCCTCCCTCCTCCAGGAGGCCGCCAAACAGGGCGTCAAGGTCGGCCAGATCCCGCTGCCTGGCGTCGACGGCCCCGCCAAGGTCTCCATGGGCGTCGCCGACTGGATCATGGGCTTCAAGCAGAACGGTCACCGCAAGGAGATCGGCGCCTTCCTCGACTTCGTCTTCAGCGACGAGAACGTCCTGAAGTTCGCCGGCGACAACGACCTGCTGCCCGTCACCGTCAGCGCCTCCACCCGCATGGAGTCCGGGACCGAGCACGCGGGCCTCCGCGAGTTCCTGAAGGCCCTGCCCACCGCCCAGCTGCCGCCCGTCGGCAAGACCTCCTGGGCCAAGGTCAGCGAGACCATCAAGCAGGACATCGGCCGGGCCGTCACCCCCGCCGGCCGCCCCGCCGACGTCCTCGGCGCCATCGCCCGCACGGCGACGACCGCGGAGGCGGCGGAGTGACCGGCCCGTCGTCGGTCGTCCGCCGTATATAGGTTGGTCCTATGACCGAAGAGCACGTGCCCGACACCGATCCCGCCGAGCTGGGGGAGCGGGAGCGGGCCGTGCTCGCCGTCGAGCGGCGGTCCTGGCCCGGGCCCGGCGCCAAGGAGCGGGCGGTGCGTGAGGGGCTCGGCCTCTCGCCGACCCGCTACTACCAGCTCCTCAACGCCCTCCTCGACGACCCGCGCGCCCTCGCCCACGACCCGGTCACGGTCAACCGGCTGCGCCGGGTCCGGGAGGAGAAGCAGCGGCGGCGCTGAGGCGTCGGCGGTGGGGCGTCGGCGCCGAGGCGGCGGGGGTGAACCTCCGGCGGTGGGGCGGCGGGGGTAAACCCGTCCGGGGAGGTGAGTCCGGCCACGCTGACGCCGGGCGGAGGCGTCGGTAGGGTCGGCCGTATGGTCAGCAGCCTTCCGCACCCGGCCACACCCTCCGGCCGCGACGGCCTGGACGCGCTCCTCGCGCGTCCCTCCGAGGCCGTCGTCGCCCTCGACTTCGACGGGACGCTCGCCGAGATCGTCCCCGACCCCGAGCGGGCCCGCGCCCACCCCGGCACCGTCCCCGCCCTCGCCGCCCTCGCCCCGCACCTGGCCGCCGTCGTCATCGTCACCGGCCGCCCGGCGGGCGTCGCCGTCCGCCACGGCGGCCTCGCCGGAGTGCCGGGCCTGGAGCACCTCACCGTCCTCGGCCACTACGGCGCCGAACGCTGGGACGCCGCCACCGGCACCGTCACGGCCGCCGCCCCGCACCCCGGCGTCGCCACCGTCCGCGCCGAGCTCCCCGGCTTCCTCGACCGGCACGGCGCCTGGCTGGGCGTCTGGATCGAGGAGAAGGGCCGCGCGGTCGCCGTCCACACCCGCCGCGCCCGGGACCCCGAAGGCGCCTTCGCGGCGCTGAAGGGCCCGCTCGGCGGGCTGGCCGCCGCGCACGGCCTGGTCCTGGAGCCGGGCCGGCTCGTCCTGGAGCTGCGGCCCCCCGGCATGGACAAGGGCGTGGCGCTCGCGGAGTTCGTACGCGAGAAGGGCGCGGGTTCCGTCCTGTACGCGGGCGACGACCTGGGCGACCTGCCGGCCTTCGCCGCCGTGGAGAAGCTCCGCGGCGACGGCCTGCCGGGCCTTCTCGTCTGCTCCGGTTCCACCGAGGTCCCGGAGCTCGCCGACCGCGCGGACCTGTCCGTCGACGGCCCGTCGGGCGTCGTCGCGTTCCTCGGGGAACTGGCGAGGGCGGTGCGGCGGGACTGAGCGTCCCGCCGCACCGCCCCCGGGGGACGTGCGGGTCGGTCAGTGCGCGGCCGGGTTGGCCACGGTGATCGTCAGGTCGTCGCCGGCGTCGCCGGTGACGGTGACCTTCACACCGTGTCCGGCGACCTTGACGCTGGCCTGCGGCGCCGAGGTGTCGTAGTAGGCGTTCGGGTCGGTGTCGTCGAAGACCGGGATGCCCGGGACCGACGGCGCGCAGGCGGCGAGGGTCTCGACGGTCTGCTGCTTGCCCTTGCCGGCCAGGACCTCGGTGTGGAGGCAGGTGGCGTCGGTGGCCTCCAGGCCGAAGGTGGCGTCGAAGGGCTGGCGGCGGTTGCTGGGCGCGGCGCCGTTGGCGTACCTGAACGGCGTCGGGCGGGCGTCGACGGCCATGGCGGAGCCGCCGCCGGGGTGGTTGCTGACGTTGTTGTCGTCGAAGGACCGGTCGACGTACCAGACGAGCATGCCGTTCTGGTAGCGGAAGTACTCGACCCAGTCGGGGGCGGTCAGCGGCTTGCTGAACTGGTACGGGCCCTCGGCGAGGAGCGCGTCGGCGCCGACGTACTCGCGGTTCTCCACCAGGTAGTACTGCGCGTAGGTGGCGGACTCGGTGCCGGTGGAGACCTTCCAGCGGCCCTGTGCGGTCCAGCCGTTCGCGCCCTGCTCGACGTCGTCCGTCACCAGGGCCGTACCGCCGCTGGACAGGCTGATGTCGTCCAGGAAGGCGCCGGCGAGGTGCACGCCGCCGTCGGTCTGGTAGCGGAAGCGGAAGAGCGAGGGCTGCCCGGCGGCGTCGTAGGAGAACCGCAGGGTCGTCCACTTGCCGGCCGAGGAGCCGTCGACGGCCTCGCCGGCGCGGGCCCAGGTGGCGCCGCCGTCGAGGGAGTACTCGGCGAAGAGGTAGTCGAAGTCCGCCTCGATCTCGTACCAGGCGCTCGCCTTCACGGTGACGCGCGGGGCGGCCGGGACGGAGCGGGTGAGGGCCTGGTTGAGGCCGTCCGCCGAGCCGGTCCACCAGGCGTGCGCGCCGGAGGACGGGGTGGCGTAGGTGGTGGAGGCGGCCTTGTCGGGAAGCGCGACGCGGACGGCCTGCGCCTTGCCCGCCTCCTGGAGGGCGGCCGGGCTCAGCGTGTAGGCGCCGTCGGAGCCGAGCGGCGCGTCGACGTGGTCGAGCCAGCCGAGGAAGAGCTTCTCCTCGGCGCCCATCAGACCCGGGTGGGTGCCGATGCCGGCGTTCGCGGCGTCGCCGTGGCCGAGCCAGGAGCCGGAGCTCATCAGGGTCCAGAAGGCGGTGGAGTTCTCGCCGCCGTCGGTGTCGTAGTAGTCCGGCAGTCCGAGGTCGTGGCCGAACTCGTGGCAGAAGACGCCGAGTCCGCCGTTCTCGCCCTCGGTGGTGTAGTCGCCGAGCCAGTACTTGGACTGCCCGATGCGGGCGCCGCCGGCCTTGTTCTGCGTACCGGCGACGTCGGGCCCGGTGAGCCCGTAGTCGTCGCCGTTGACGTACCACCGGTGGGACCAGATGGCGTCCTCGCCCTGGGCGCCGCCGCCGGCGTCCTCGCCCATGCCGGCGTGGACGGCCTGGAAGTGGTCGATGTAGCCGTCGGCCTCGTCGAAGTTCCCGTCGTGGTCCCAGTCGTTGCGGTCCCAGACGTCGAACTGGGCGAGGTACGCGTCGATCTCGGCGGGCGTCTTGCCGGCCGCGAGCTGCGCGTCCCACCAGGCGTTGCCGGTGTCCTGGATGAACGCCCACGAACCGCCTTTGTCCTCCACGGAGTTGTCTCCGTAGGTGGAGGCGTTGCCGGGGACCCTGACCCAGTCCTCGACGACGTTGGAGACGGAGTAAGCGCCGTTCGACAGCTTCTCGTAGTACGTCTTCATCGACTCGCCCGGGCCGTTGAAGAGGTTCTCGTAGTAGGCCTTGTCGAAGTCGGCCGTCCAGGCGTTGGAGTTGTCCGTCGCCCGGTCCGGCCGGGCTATCTGGTTGTGCAGCGGCCCGGGGGTGGTGCCGAGCTTCCCGGACCCCTGGTCGCCGAACTCGGAGAGGATCGTGAGGATCTTCTCCTGCCGTACGGCGGTGGTGGTCTCGGTCTCGGCGAACTTCCCCGGCGCGACCTCGACGACGCCCCGGGCGTTCGCCTTGGCCTTGCCCTTGGCGACCAGGTCGATCGCCTTCTCGCGCAGCTCGGTGCGCTGCTTGGTGAGCGGTCCGGGCCGGTTGTCGGCCCGCTGGGCCTTCGCGCCGGCCTGCACCGTGTCCCGGGCCTCCTGCGCGGCGGCGGGGGTGAGCCCCGCGGCGAGGAGTGCGGTGAGCGCCGACCCGAGGGTCATGCCCACGACAATCTTCTTCACGTTTCTTGCGATCCTTCCGCTTGCCTCTGGGGGAAAACGGATCGCCTGGGGGAACGATCGCCGCGAGTGTGCCACGGGACACCCCTCCCCGAGGAGGGGTCGTCACCGATTAACGGAACCGAAATACCGGAGGGACGTCGCGTCACGGCCTCTTGCCGCCGTCGCCCCGGGCCGCTTCGACCTCAGCCCAAGACAAGCGACCACGGAGGCGGGAGAGCCGACCGGTCGTCCGACACGTGGCCCCCGGCAACCCCCCGGACTCCTGCCGACGGCGGTATCCGCACACGGACGACTGCCGCGCGTACGTGGCCTCCGGCCGTCGCGTGCGATGTGTCGGGATCCGACTGGCGCCCGGTGAGGGCTGCATCGCTCCCACCGAGTACCTCCCCCACGGCGGCTCGACCGAGGGGCGGCGTGGGCCGTCCGCCATGGCCTTCCGGCTCGGGGACTGGGAACGCAGCGTGCTGCCGTCGCTCGTCCGACCCCGGGGATCCGGGTCACCGCAGGAGCAGGTCCACCGTGCCCGTCAGGTCCTCCTCGCCGGTGCTGGTGGCGAGGAGGCGGCGCATCAGGGCGAACTGCGGCTGGATCAGTTCCGCGCTGACGCCCTGCTCCTCGGCGGTGGCGAGCAGGGTCTTCGTGCCGGCCACCTGCATCGCCAGGTTGGAGACCACGTCCGTGGTGAGGTCGCCGCTCACCAGCTGGCGGGCGGTCTGCTCGACCGACGGGTCGACCATCGCCTGGATCCAGTTCACGAGCAGCGGGGCGAACGCGACCGGGTCGATGTTCTCCCGCCGGATCAGGGCGAAGGCGTGCGTGACCCCGGCGAACATCCCGTACATGGCGCTGAGCAGGGCCACGTCGTGCAGGGCCGCGAAGCCCGCGTCCTCGCCGACGTAGGTGGTGCCGACCGGCACGGCCAGGGACTCGCGGTGGAGCTCGAACAGCTCCCGCGAGCCGCTGTAGAAGACGTAGCCGCCGGCCTCCGGGATCCCGATCATCGGCGGGACGGCCATGATGCCGCCGTCCAGGTAGCGCGCGCCGCGCTCCTCGGCCCACGCGGCGCGGGCCCGGGCCTCGGCGGGAGTCGTGGTGGTGAGGTTGACCAGGTCCTTGCCGGTCAGGTCGATGCCGTCGAGGGCGGCCGCCACCGAGGCGTCGTCGAGGAGGCAGACGATGACGAGGGTGCTCGCCGCCACCGCCTCGGCCGCGCCGTCCGCGACCTTCGCGCCCTCGGCCACCAGGGGTTCGGCCCGGGCGGCGGTGCGGTTCCAGACGGTGAGCGGGTGGCCGGCGGCGAGCCAGGTGCGGGCGAGGGCGGTGCCCATGGCGCCGAGGCCGAGGAGGGTGACGGGGGTTTCGGCGGATGCGTTCGCTGTCATGCCCTCAAGGCTGCGGCAGGGCTCTGACCTGCTCAAGTACCCACTTCGGAGTGGGTGGTTACCCTGAGGTGAGCGAGCAGGTCAGGAGGATGCGGCATGACGACGGTGAATCGGCCTGTGGACGACGACGGGCATGTGTGCGGGATCGACACCACCATGGAGGTGATCGGCGGGAAGTGGAAGGTGCTGATCCTCTGGGCGCTCCGCGAGGGGCCCGAGCGGCGGTTCGGGGAGCTGCGGCGGATGGTGCCGGGGATCACCGAGAAGGTGCTCTCCTCCCACCTGCGGGAGATGGAGGCGGACGGGATCGTGCGCCGCGTCTCGTACGACGAGGTGCCGCCGCGGGTCGAGTACGGGCTCACCAAGGACGGTCTCCGGCTGAACGACGCGCTGGAGCCGCTCGCCGCGTGGGGGCGGGAGCGGCGGGAGGGCACCTCCGCACGCTGAGCGTCAGCCGCCCAGTTCCACGGCCAGGGCGTCCGCCTCGCTCCTGGTGAAGCCGCCGGAGATCTGGATCTCGTTGCCGGGGATGGGCGCGGAGACCGAGGGGGCGCTGATCAGGCGGTCGCCCAGGAGGATCGCGATCTGGTTCCTCGGGGCCTCGCGCTTCGAGGCCAGTTCGGTGAGGGCCGTGAAGCGTGTGCCGTCGGCGTCCTGGAAGGTCACGTCGACCATGGGGCTGCCCGTCGACGGGTCCAGGACGGACTCCGCCTTGCGGAGTTGTTTCACGCTCATGCGTTCCGCGTCCCGGGTCGAGACGCGGAAGCACGTCTTCGTCTTCTCGTCGTAGAACGTCGGCGGCGCCATCGCGTCCGTGCACTCCCCGGCCGCCGTCTCCTCCACCAGGGCCAGCCGCAGGTCCTGGCGTACGGGGGAGAGTCCGGGGTCGTCGGGAAGCAGGGCGTAGACGGTGGCGGCGGCGCCGGCGGCCAGCGCGACGGCGAGCGTGGTCGTGACCGGGGTGAGGCGGCGGGCGCGGGCGGGCGCGGGGCGGGGGAGGCGGCGGGTGCGGTTCGGGGCGGGCCGGGGGGCCCGCGCGGTGCCGGCGTCGGTGGCGTACCGGCGGCCCGCCGCGCCGGCCTCCTGGGTGCGGCGGACCCGGTGGCGTTCGATGGCGCGGGACCAGTCGTCGGGCAGCCAGTCGGCGGCGCCGTGCGCCTGCGGCCGGGCGGCGAGGACCGGTTCGACGAGGTCGAGCAGGGCGCCGGGGGCCGGACGGTCGGCGGGGGCGACGGCGAGGCAGGGGAGGACGAGCCCGGCCGCGTCGGCCGGCAGTCCGCGCAGGTCGAGGTCGGCCTCGGCGGCCCGGACCAGCTGTTCCATCGCCGTGCCGTGGCCCATGCCCCGGTAGGGGCTGCGCCCGGTGAGCAGGAAGAAGAAGGTGGCGCCGAGCGAGAAGACGTCGGACGCGGGGGTGGTCGGCTCGCCGCGCGCCTGCTCGGGGGCGGCGAAGGGGATGGTGCCCAGGGCGTTGCCGGTACGGGTGAGGTCGGCGGCCTGCGAGATGCCGAAGTCGATCACCCGGGGGCCCTCCTCGGGCAGCAGGATGTTCGACGGCTTCACGTCCCGGTGGACGAGCCCGGCGGCGTGGATGTCGGTGAGCGCCTCGGCCGTGCCGGCGGCGATCCACGCCAGTGACTCCGGCGGCAACGGGCCCTGGCCCGCGACGAGTTCGTGCAGCGACGGGGCCGGGATGTACTCGGTGGCCATCCAGGGGACCTCGGCGTCGGCGTCCGCGCCGACGATCCCGGCGGTGAAGGGGCCGTGCACCCGCTGGGCGAGCGCCGCCTCGCGGGCGAAGCGGCGCCGGTCCTCGGGGGCGATGGTCCCGCCGTCGGCGGCGCCGAGCAGGGTCTTCACGGCCACCGTCCGCCCGCCGGGCGACCGGGCCACGTACACCCGGCCCATCCCGCCGCCGGCCAGTTCGGTGAGGACGGTGTACGGGCCGATCCGGTCGCCCGGCCGCACCCCGCCCGCTCGCTGCTCCGCCACCGCGCCTCCCCCTTCGTGCGGATCCGCCTCGTGGTGATCCCGCCTCGCCCCGGGAGCAGGCTAGGGGGAGGGGGTGCGCCGGGTCCACAACGGCCGGGAGGCGGAAGGGAGTTGGAAGGGAGTTGGAAGGGAGAGGGAAGGGGGTTGGGAGGGAGCGGGAAGGGGGTCGGATTCAGTCCGAGGTGGTCCGCAGGGCCTCCAGCTGGTCGAGGAACCAGCGCTGCGGGGGGAGGGCGGTGGCGGCCTCGGCGAGGCGCCCGGTGCGCGCGGCGCGCTCCTCGGCCGGCATGGTGAGGGCCGCGTGGAGCGCGTCGGCGGTGGCGGAGACGTCGAAGGGGTCGACGGTGAGGGCGTCGTTCCCCAGCTCGCGGTGGGCGCCGGCGCCGGTCGACAGGACCAGGGCGCAGCCCGCGTCCGAGACCACGGGTATCTCCTTCGCCACCAGGTTCATGCCGTCCCGGACCGGGTTGACCAGGGCCACGTCGGCGAGCCGGTACGCGGCGAGGGAGCGGGTGAAGTCGTCCTCGACGGAGACCAGGACCGGCTGCCAGCCGTCCGTGCCGAACTCGGCGTTGATCTCCTCGGCGAGGGCGACGACGGACGCCGTGTAGGCGCGGTACGACTCCAGGTCCTGCCGGGAGGGGTAGGCGGAGGCCAGGTGGACGACCCTGTCGTGCCACTCGGGGTGCTCGGTCAGCAGCTCCCGGTAGGCCATCAGGCCGCGCAGGATGTTCTTCGACAGTTCGGTGCGGTCGACGCGGACGATGGTCTTCCGGTCCCCGATCTCCTCGCGGAGCCTGGCCAGGCGTTCGTCGACCTGGGGGCGGTGGGCGAGGGCCCGCAGCTCGTCGCCGTCGACGCCGAGCGCGTACACCCGGACGCGGGTCCGGCCCTTCCCGGTGCCGTACCGGCGCCACTCCACGCCGTACCAGGGGTCGCCGCTCGGCCACACGCCCTGGGCGTAGCCGGTCCCGTCCTCGCGCTGCTGGAAGCAGCCGATGAAGGAGGACGCCCATCCCCAGGTGTGGAAACCGAGCTCGTCCGCGCCGAGCATGCCCCACAGCAGCTCCTCGACGATGTCGTCCGGCACCATCCGCAGGTACTCCGGCGACACCCACGGCGTGTGCGTGAAGTGACCGATCCTGAGGTCGGGGCGGAGCTCGCGCAGCATCCCGGGGACGAGCGCCAGGTGGTAGTCCTGCACCAGGACCGCCGCGCCCTCGGCCGCCTCGGCGGCCAGCGCCTCGGCGAAGGCGCGGTTGTAGGCGCGGTAGGAGTCCCAGCGGCGGCGGAAGGCGGCGTCGAAGACGGGCTCGCGGGGGATGTCGTACAGGTGGTGGTGGAGGAACCACAGCACCGAGTTCGCGATGCCGTTGTAGGCGTCGGCGTACACCTCCGGGTCGATGTCCAGCATCCGCACCCCGGGCTCGGCGACGCCGCGCCGGACGGCCTCGCGGTCGCCGTCGCCGAGCGCCGCGCACACCCACAGGCCGTCCTGGGAGTCCACGGCGCTCAGGCCGGAGACGAGGCCGCCGCCGCCCCTGCGGGAGGAGAGCGTGCCGTCGTCACCGAGCGTGTACGAGACGGGGCCTCGGTTGGATGCCACGAGTACGGAAGCCATGTGGCGAACCTAGCCCGTCCCGTAAACGCTCAAACGTACGTATACAAGACGGGCTGATCCGGCCACGCTGCGTCGCCGCAGGTCAGCCGCGTCGGCCGCGTCAGCCGCGCCGGCCTCGCAAGGCCGCCTTCGCCACCAGGCCCGTGCCGGCGAGCACCACGGCCAGTGCGCCGAGCAGCCACAGCCGCTCGCCGTGGGCACCGGTCTCGGCCATGGAGCCGCCGCCGTGCGGGGGGCCGGGAGCCGGGGGCGGGGCGAGCGCGGTGGGGGTGGTCACGGAGGGCGAGGGGGACGGGGCGGTCGGGCCGGTGGTGGGCTCCGTCGGCCCGTCCGTCGGGCCGGTGGGCCCGGACGCCGACGGTTCCGGTGTCGACGGGGACGGGCTCGGGTCCGGCTTCTCCAGCTCCGCGGTCACCGCGCACGCCGGGTCCTCGCCGCCCTCGCCGCCCTCGCCGCAGTGGGAGCGCGGGGAGCTCACCACGACCGCGTTGCGGAGCTTTCCGTCGCCCGTCGCCGGGTCCTTCACCTTCACCGAGTACGTGACGGTGGCCGTCTTCCCGGCCGGGAGGTCGCCGGTCCAGCCGATCCTCGGCTTCCCGTACGCGACCTCGCCCAGGTCCGCCCTCGCGTCGCCCGCGTAGTCGGCGTCGTCGAGGGTCCCGGTGAGGTCGTCGGCGAAGGAGGCGTCCGGGTGGTCGAGCCCGCTGACGTTCTTCGCGGTGATCGTGTACGTGAGGGTGTCCCCGGGCTTCACCGTGCGCGGGTGCGCGGTCCTGGTGACCTCCAGGTCCGGCACGGGCACGGAGAAGGCGAGGCCGGAGGGCACGTAGGTGTCGCCGTCGGTGGAGAAGGCCAGCTCGGCGGAGGTCGCGCCGACCGGGACCGCGCCGTCGGGGACGTCGAACTCCTTCGCGTCGACGGACAGGTTGTCGACGAGGTCCGGGGAGACCGCGCCGTCGCCGTCTCCGACGAAGAAGTCGCCGGTGTCGCCGGTGTCGCCGGTGTGCGCCTCGGTGACGTTCTTCCCGTCGACGAGGAACCTGTCGCCGGGGGTGTTCCCGTCGCCCTCGTACGCCGTCACGCTCGCCCGCGCCCTCCCCGGGGAGCGGTGGAAGCCGTCCACCGTGATCGTCGTCGCCGGGGAGGTCGAGCGCTGGAGGACGTGCCCGCCGTAGACGTGGACGGAGCGCCGCTCCGGCGCCTTCGCCGGGTCGGGGCCGGGGAAGCGGTACACGACGGTGAGGGACCAGCCGGCGACGCAGCCCTTGCCGTCCGGCGCCCAGACGCCGCTCACGCCGACCGCCACCGGCGCGTCCGTCCCCGAGACGCCCGCGAAGGCGGCGGTCACGTCGGACTCGCCCGTGTAGTAGTGCGGACCGCCGGTGCCGGCCGGGTCGACGACCATGCTGTCGATCGAGACGGGCGCCGCCGCCTTCGCCCCGACCGAGAGCAGCGGGGCCGTGGTCGCCGGGTCCCCGGGGGAGGGCGCCACATCGGCGCCGGAGAGGTCGCAGCGCTTCAGCCGCGCCCCGCTCGGGCCCCGGTGCGTGCCGTCGTTGCCGCCCCAGAAGAGGCGGGCGTACGCCACCTCGGCGCCCTCGGGGAGCCGGACCCGGCCGGTGCTGGAGCCGTACGCGTCACCGGTGCCGGCGGTGTCGAGGCGCCGCATCACGAAGGCGTCGTCGTCGTCCGCGCCCTCGCCCCTCGTGGCGGTCGCGCAGCGGGCCGCCAGGTCGGCGGGGGTCTGCGGACAGCCCATGACGGTGTTGCCGATGGTGGTGAAGTCCCCGTACAGGGACTCCTGGTACCGCTCGCCGAAGGGCTCGACGACGTCGGCGGCGGCGGGCCCGGCCGTCGTCAGCGAGAGCGCGCCCGCGGCGAGGGAGCCCGCCGCGAGCACGCGGAGGAGCGGGCGCGATGATCTGAAGTACATAAAAGGGCAATGTAGGCAAAACACATCATCTGCGGATGTTACGCCACGCGGCGCTGCGCGTACTCCGCGATCTCGACCATCGGCGGGCGCTCCTCCGTGTCCACCGCGTACGTGCGCGGCTCGAAGCCGTGCTCGCCCCGCTCGAACTGGGTGAGCACGGGGCGTACGAGATGGCCCCGGGAGAGCCGCAGCTGCGCCGTGCGGTAGATCGCCGCCGCCATCCGGCCCAGCGCCTGCCCGTCCTGGTGCCGGTGCTTGCGGACCCCGACGTCCACCTGCGCGAGGGCGTCCAGGCCCACCGTGTGCAGCGCGTCGACGAGGAGGCCCAGCTCCACTCCGTAACCGACGGGGAAGGGGAGCCGTTCGAGCAGCGAGCGCCGGGCCGCGTACTCGCCGCCCAGCGGCTGCACGAAGCCGGCGAGGCGCGGCCAGTGCAGGTTGAGCAGCGGGCGCGCCACCAGTTCCGTCACGCGGCCGCCCTGACCAGGGGTGTCACCGAACGGGCGGTCGTACATGGCCTTGACGAGATCGACGTCCTGGTCGGTGAGGAGCGGGCCCACGATCCCCGTGACGAAGTCCGCCGAGAAGTCCCGCAGGTCCGCGTCGACGAAGCACACGACGTCCCCGCCGGTCACCATGAGTGAGCGCCACAGGACCTCGCCCTTGCCCGGGACCGCCGGTATGCGGGGCAGGATGTCGTCGCGGGCGACGACCCGCGCGCCGGCCGCCGCCGCGACCTCGGCGGTGCGGTCGGTGGAGCCCGAGTCGATCACCACCAGCTCGTCGACGAGCGGCACCGCCTCGGTCATCAGCTCGCGCCGGATCACGCTGACGATGTCCCCGACCGTCGCCTCCTCGTTCAGCGCGGGCAGCACCACGCTGACCGTCGTCCCCCGCTTGGCGGCGAGCACCCGCTCCAGGGGGCGGTCGGACACGGACCAGGACCGCCGGGTCAGCCAGCGCTCCACTTCTTCCAGCAACGTGATCTCCATCTCGCGGATCGGACGACCGTCTCCACCTTCGAAGCCTTCGGTTACAGTCTTGAACAACGCGGAGGCCCGATGCATGTCGGGGTCCCGCCCGCGTCTCACAATCGAATACCGCTCATCCAGAGGGGCAGAGGGATACGGCCCGTTGAAGCCCCGGCAACCCTCCAGTCGGTTTGTCTTGCACCAGCGAGGCCCCCGGCTAGGGAAGGTGCCAAATCCGTCTCATGGCGAAATGCGTCATGAGGAAGATGAGGAGAAAGGGCCTCCCCTCCATGGCTGTACAGACCTCCGCACCCGCTGCCGCCGCCGCTGACACCACCGGCACCACCGTCGATCTCGGTCCCGCGTCCGGGCTTTCCTGTCGCGAATGCGGCGAGATCTTCGCCCTCGGCCCGATCTTCGCCTGCGAGCTCTGCTTCGGCCCCCTCGAAGTCGCCTACGAACTGCCCCTCGGCGACCCGGAGGAGCTGCGGAAGCGGATCGAGGCCGGCCCCGCGAACATCTGGCGGTACGCGCCCCTGCTGCCCGTCCCGGCCGACGTCGCCGAGAAGCCGAACCTGAACCCCGGCTGGACCCCGCTCGTCAAGGCCGACAACCTCGCCCGCGAGCTCGGCGTCGCCCCCGGCAAGCTCTTCGTCAAGGACGACTCCGGCAACCCGACCCACTCCTTCAAGGACCGGGTCGTCGCCCAAGCCATCGAGGCCGCCCGCGCCTTCGGCTTCACCACCCTCTCCTGCTCCTCCACCGGCAACCTCGCCGGCGCCGTCGGTGCCGCCGCCGCCCGCGCCGGCTTCCGCTCCTGCGTCTTCATCCCGCACGACCTGGAGCAGGGCAAGGTCGTCATGGCCGGCGTGTACGGCGGTGACCTCGTCGCCATCGAGGGCAACTACGACGACGTCAACCGCTTCTGCTCGGAACTCATCGGCGACCCGCTCGGCGAGGGCTGGGGCTTCGTGAACGTCAACCTCCGCCCGTACTACGGCGAGGGCTCGAAGACGCTGGCGTACGAGATCTGCGAGCAGCTCGGCTGGGTCATCCCCGACCAGCTGGTCATCCCGATCGCCTCCGGCTCCCAGCTCACCAAGATCGACAAGGGGCTCCAGGAGCTCATCAAGCTGGGCCTCGTCGAGGACAAGCCGTACAAGATCTTCGGCGCCCAGGCCGAGGGCTGCTCCCCGGTGTCGGCGGCCTTCAAGGCCGGCCACGACGTCGTGCGGCCCCAGAAGCCCAACACCATCGCCAAGTCCCTGGCGATCGGCAACCCGGCCGACGGCCCGTACGTCCTCGACATCGCCCGCCGCACCGGCGGCGCGGTGGAGGACGTGAACGACGAGCAGGTCGTGGACGCGATCAAGCTGCTCGCCCGGACCGAGGGCATCTTCGCCGAGACGGCCGGCGGCGTGACCGTCGGCGTGGCGCGCAAGCTCGTCGGGGCCGGCGTCATCGACCCGAACCTCACCACCGTCGTCCTCAACACCGGTGACGGGCTCAAGACCCTGGACGCCGTTGCCGACAGTTCTCAGGCGACCGCCACCATCCGCCCGAGCCTGGACGCGTTCCGCGACGCGGGCCTGGCCCACTGACACCCGCCGACACCCGTACGGAGAGCATCGACATGGCCGTGAACGTCCGCATCCCCACCATCCTCCGCACCTACACCGGCGGCCAGGCCGAGGTCCCCGCCGAGGGGGGCACCCTCGCCGAGGTCATCGCCGACCTGGAGAAGAACCACACGGGCATCGCCGCCCGCGTCCTGGACGACCAGGGCAAGCTGCGCCGCTTCGTGAACGTCTACGTGAACGACGACGACGTCCGCTTCGAGCAGGGCCTGGAGACCGCCACGCCGGACGGCGCGGGCGTCTCGATCATCCCGGCCGTCGCCGGCGGCTGCTGATCCTTACCTGTTGGTAGCTTTCGCTACAGAATTGCCCCTTCCGCGCGAGAAAGCGGAGGGGGCAATTCTGCATGGTTGAGCGCGATAGAGTTGGGGAAGCCCCCTCCGCCGCTCATGCCAGGCGCATATGAGAGCGGCCGCGGACCTGACGAGAACGGGCCAAGAAGCGGCCGAAAAGCATAGGCACTCTGCCCCTTATGCCGCTTTCGCCCGGCCCGAGTTGCCCGGCAATTCATGGATTTCTCCCCGATTCCCCTTTCCGCGCCTTCCAGAATTCCCAGTGGATTGCCCTGTTGCAGAGGGCAGTTGGACAGATACATTCAGCCGCGGTCGACGCGTTCCGGCGCAGGTTCTGACCCGGGTCCGTGAAGTGCGGATCCGCGCAAGGGCCAGTAAGTAATAGGGGAGTTAGGCATGGCTCAGGGCACCGTCAAGTGGTTCAACGCGGAGAAGGGCTACGGCTTCATCGCGGTCGACGGTGGTGCGGATGTTTTCGTCCACTACAGCGCCATCCAGATGGATGGGTACCGCGCCCTCGAAGAGGGTCAGCGAGTCGAGTTCGAGATCTCGCAGGGTCAGAAGGGTCCGCAGGCGGACATGGTCAAGGTGACCGCCTGAGGCACGGAGCGATCGGCCACCGACGTCTCGTCGTCGAGGGGCCCACAGCCTGAGGGCTGTGGGCCCCTCGCGCGTTCCCGGACGCCTCGCGCGCGCGGATGGCGTGGAGGTGCCCGATCCACGAGAGTCGCTTGCACTCGCATGGGTCGAGTGCTAATCATTGGCGTTAGCACTCGGAAGGTGAGAGTGCTACGAGGACTGGGCACGACGAGGCCGCCGACCCGGGTGGGGCAAGGAACCACACGGTGCGCGGAGGCCGTCCGTCGCGGGCGTCGGCGCGGTCCTGGAGCGTTATCCACCCCATGTCCGGGAGGACCACTTCACATGGCCAAGATCATCGCGTTCGACGAGGAGGCCCGGCGCGGTCTCGAGCGCGGCATGAACCAGCTCGCTGACGCCGTCAAGGTCACCCTCGGCCCCAAGGGCCGCAACGTCGTCCTCGAGAAGAAGTGGGGCGCCCCCACGATCACCAACGATGGTGTCTCCATCGCCAAGGAGATCGAGCTCGAGGACCCGTACGAGAAGATCGGCGCCGAGCTGGTCAAGGAAGTCGCCAAGAAGACGGACGACGTCGCCGGCGACGGTACGACCACCGCCACCGTCCTCGCCCAGGCGCTCGTCCGCGAGGGCCTCCGCAACGTCGCCGCCGGTGCCAACCCGATGGCCCTCAAGCGCGGCATCGAGAAGGCCGTCGAGGCCGTCTCCGGCGCCCTGCTCGACCAGGCGAAGGAGGTCGAGACGAAGGAGCAGATCGCCTCCACCGCCTCCATCTCCGCCGCCGACACCCAGATCGGCGAGCTCATCGCCGAGGCGATGGACAAGGTCGGCAAGGAAGGCGTCATCACGGTCGAGGAGTCCCAGACCTTCGGTCTGGAGCTGGAGCTCACCGAGGGCATGCGCTTCGACAAGGGCTACATCTCGGCGTACTTCGCGACCGACATGGAGCGCATGGAGGCTTCCCTGGAGGACCCCTACCTCCTCATCGTCAACTCCAAGATCTCCTCGGTGAAGGACCTCCTCCCGCTCCTGGAGAAGGTCATGCAGTCGGGCAAGCCGCTGCTGATCATCGCCGAGGACGTCGAGGGCGAGGCCCTGTCGACCCTGGTCGTCAACAAGATCCGCGGCACCTTCCGCTCCGTCGCGGTCAAGGCCCCGGGCTTCGGCGACCGCCGCAAGGCCATGCTCCAGGACATCGCCATCCTCACCGGCGGCACGGTCATCTCCGAGGAGGTCGGCCTCAAGCTGGAGTCGGCCGGTCTCGACCTCCTGGGCCGCGCCCGCAAGGTCGTCATCACCAAGGACGAGACCACCATCGTCGACGGTGCCGGTGACAGCGAGCAGGTCGCGGGCCGCGTGAACCAGATCCGCGCCGAGATCGAGAACAGCGACTCCGACTACGACCGCGAGAAGCTCCAGGAGCGCCTCGCGAAGCTCGCCGGCGGCGTGGCGGTCATCAAGGCCGGTGCCGCGACCGAGGTCGAGCTCAAGGAGCGCAAGCACCGCATCGAGGACGCCGTGCGCAACGCCAAGGCGGCCGTCGAGGAGGGCATCGTCGCCGGCGGCGGCGTGGCCCTGCTCCAGGCCTCCAGCGTCTTCGAGAAGCTGGAGCTGGACGGCGACGAGGCCACCGGTGCCGCGATCGTCAAGCTCGCCCTGGAGGCCCCGATCAAGCAGATCGCGGTCAACGCGGGTCTTGAGGGCGGCGTCGTGGTCGAGAAGGTGCGCAACCTGACCCCGGGCCACGGCCTCAACGCCGCGACCGGCGAGTACGTCGACCTGGTCGCCGAGGGCATCATCGACCCGGCGAAGGTGACGCGCTCCGCGCTGCAGAACGCCGCGTCGATCGCCGCGCTCTTCCTCACCACCGAGGCCGTCATCGCCGACAAGCCGGAGAAGGCCGCGGCCCCGGCCGGCGGCGGCATGCCGGGCGGTGACATGGACTTCTGATCCTGACGGATCGGCAGTTCATCGCTGAACGCGAACCGAGGGCGGCACTCCCCGAGAGGGGGGTGCCGCCCTCGGCGCGTTCCGCGCGCGTCTCAGACCACCGGCCGGACGAGCGCCTCGGCGAGCGGCTCCCCGGTCCGGCGCGCGTACGCCACCCGCGCCTTCACCTCGGAGAGCGTCCGGGGCCGGTAGCCGGGCCCGCACCCCTGACAGCAGCTGGTCCGGAACCGCACGCCCGCGTGCAGCAGCACGGACAGCACCCGCCACCCCTCGGCGTCCCGCCGCCGCGGCGGCCGGAACGCGGTCCCGACCCCGGTCATCGGCTCCCCGCACCGCGGACAGCGGTGCGCGGGCCCGTGCTCGTGCCCCTGCTTGTACGAGGCGCGGCACGGCAGGCAGACGTACGAACTCCTCCGGATCCCCATGGAGGCAGGGTAGGGGTGGGGGGAAGTCCCTGGCATGTCGGTTTCGACCGGTTGTACGATCACCTCAGCCGGCAGGTGGGGGGCATCGGGCCGGCGCCCGCGCGTACCGCCGTGGCCGTCCGTCCGTCTGCCATGCCGCCGTTCCCGCGCGCCCCTCAGCGACCTGTCGTCATCGACGCTTTCGTACGAGGGGGACCCCTTTTGTCCGTTCGAAGAACGGTCGCGCTCGCGCTGAGCGCGGCCCTGGCCGTCACCGGCCTCAGCGTCGCGGCCCCGGCCGCGGTGGCGGCCGACACCGCGCCGTACGAGGTGATCCTCCCCCCGTCGACCAAGCCGGACAGCCTGCCGCCCTACACGGTCGAGGCCGTCGGCGACGGCGCACTCGTGGCCAGGGGTTCGGAGAAGCGCTGGATGAGCATGGAAGCCGGGCCCGTGAGGTTGGTGCCGGAGTGCTCGTCCGCGGACGAGTCCTACGCGTACGGCAACCGGTACGTCTGCCCCGACCCGGAGAGCGGCCGTGCCACCGTCCACGACTTCTTGGCCGCGAAACGGGTCGACGTGGTGAACGCGGCCGCCGGACGGACGTGGCTGCCGCTCGTCGCCGGCAAGCAGCTGGTCCGCGTCCAGCCCGACAGCGACGGAGTCACCCTCTCCTTCCACGGGTTCGGGACGGGGGCGCCCGCCGACCGGCAGGTGCGCCTGCCGGGCGCCACCGAGGAGCCGTCCGTCCTCACCCAGGACGACACGGGCGCGGTCCTCGGCTACGCCACCGGGGACACCCGCACCGTCGTCCTGCTCGACTTCGCCTCCGGCGCCGTCACCCCGCTGACCCAGGCGCCCTTCGCGGTCGCCTCCGCCTCGCTCGACAAGGACCGGATCGCCCTCGGCGGCGGCGCGGGAACCGCGAAGGTCCTCGTCCTTTCGCGCACCGCACCGACGGCCCCGGGGCGCGAGGTCACGCTGCCGCAGCAGATCGCCGACGGCACCACGGCGCCCGCCCTCCTCGGCGACTGGATCGTCGGCAGGAGCCTCCTGGCCGACACGGAGGCCCTGCCCTCCGCCGCCGAGCTGTGGATCGTGCCGATCTCCGGCGGGGAGGCCCGCAGGCTCGGGGTGACCGTGCGTCAGGCCGACCCCCTCTTCCCCTGGTGGGGCAGGGTGTACGCCATCGGCAGGGAGGCGGACTCCGGCGGGTGGAACCTTCTGGAGATCGGCGCGTTCACCACGGGACCCCCGTGGGTGAACGCGAAGCTCGCACTCGGCGAGTCCCTTCCGGTGGAGAACCTGGCCCTGTCGTACGGGGAGCTCGTGTCGACGGTCAGCCGGACCGGCTCGGACCGCACCCTGCGGGCACACGACGTCGACTACCTGGCCAACTACGGCGGGGGCGCCGAGTGGGCCTGCGACGCCCTGGCCGTGAGCACCCACTGCCCGCAGGTCCGGTCGAGCGCGACCTCCCCGCGCTGGTGGGCGGACAACGGCGACAGGAACCTGGTCACCCTGCAGCAGGCCGACAAGCCGGGCTGTGTCGCCTGCGCCGTCGCGGTGAAGGTCTGGCCGTACCCGGTGCGGAACGAGTTCCGCGAGCCCCGCACCGTCGTGCTCCCGTACGCCACCGCGCTCAAGGCCAAGACGCTCGTCCGGGCCGAGGGCCGGTTCGTGCACTTCCACGCCACCTCCGGCACCACCCTGCGCTCCATCGTCGTGGACAGTGAGACCGGCGCCGTCCTGCGGGACTCCACCAACCTGAACCAGTCGCTCTGGGGCCGTCAGCTGTGGACCGGCTCCGCCACGAACGGCACGGTCTCGGCGGTCGACGTGGTGACCGGGGCGACCGTCGCCACCGCCGACCTCGGCACGAGCTGTGCCTTCACCGGCCTTGAGGTCGTCGGCAAGTGGATCATGCGGAGGTGCGCCTCCGCGCCGGGCTCCGTCGTCGTCCACGACCGTGAGACGAGGAAGTCGGTGTGGACCCGCATCCCGGCCGGCGCCAAGCCGCAGCTCGGCGACGGCTTCATCGCCTACACCGCCACCGGCGCCACCACGGGCCTGTACGTGGAGGACGTCCGGTCCGGTACGGCCGTGGAGCGTCACCTCGGCGACCTCGCGGCCGACCGCGACCGGTACGAGGGCCAGGGCTGGACGGTCGACCGTTACGGCAGCTCCCTCGCGTACGTCGACTCCTGGGAGTCGATCCGGGTCGTCGGCGTCGGCGGTACCGCCAGCCCCCTCACGGCCATCGACGCCGACGTCCCCGCCGCGGTCGACATCAGGAAGGGCGTCTGGAAGGTCCGCTGGTGGCTGTCGAAGGAGAAGGACGGTGCGACGCTGGTCCTGAGGGACAAGCCGACCGGGAAGCACGTGCGGACGCTGGGCGGCTACGGCTCGCCGGGCACGGTCCAGCTCGGCTGGGACGGGAAGGACTTCTCCGGCGCCTACGTGCCCAACGGCACGTACACCTGGACCCTCACCGTGAACCCGAAGGACGAGCAGGGCGGCGCTCTCGTCCGGACCGGCACCCTGAGGGTGACCGGCGCCAAGGCCGTCTGGCGTGACCTCGCCGGGGACGACGCCGCCGGTGACCTGCTGGCCGTCGACTCCCTCGGCGCCGTCTCGATGTACCGGGGCAACGGCACCGGCGGCCTGTCGGGGCGGATCGCCGGGACGGGGGCGAAGTTCCCCTCCGGGACGATCCTCATGCCCTTCGGGGACATGAACGGCGACCGCTGCAACGACGTGCTCGCGCGCGTCGGGAACGAGCTCCGGGCCTACCGCCCCGGCTGCGGCAAGATCGTCTCGGCCTCGTCGCCGTACACCCTGATCGGCGCCGGCTGGGCGCAGTTCGACCGGCTCACCGCGCCCGGTGACGTCAACGGCGACGGGCACCCCGACGTGATCGCCCGTCAGGCCTCCACCGGCAACATGTTCTTCTACGCCGGCACCTCCGCGGCCTACCTGAAGCCCCGCGTGGGCATCGGCACGGACTGGAGGCTGTACACGAACATCGTGGGCGTCGGGGACATGAACAACGACGGCCGGGCCGACCTGGTCGCGGTCGACCGCGCCGGCACCCTGTGGCGGTACGACGGCACGACGAGCGGCCGTCTGACGGCCCGTGTCCCGCTCGGCGGCGGCTGGGGCGTGTACTCCGCCATGGCGGGCATCGGCGACGTGAACGGGGACCGGCGGGGCGACCTGGTCGCCCGGAGCACCGACGGCAAGCTGTGGCGGTACTCCTCCGACGGCCGGGGCAAGTGGGGCGGTCGGGTGCTGATCGGCACCGGCGGCTGGAACACCTTCAAGAGCCTGTTCTAGGAGCCGGCGGGAAAGCGGGGGAGGCCCGGGGCGTCACGCCCCGGGCCTCCCCCCTTTTCCCTCGTCACGGCTCGCGGCGGAAGAGGGCCGTCCAGAGGAAGCTCTCGCCGAAGTGCGGGGAGTCCGCGGGTTCGGCGCGCATGCGGCGGACCTCCAGCGGGGTCAGGTCCGCGAAGACGGCGCCGAGGTCGGTGTCGGTGTAGGCGAGGCCGCCTTCCAGGGCGCCCGCGCCGTAGAAGCCGGCGTCGGGGCGCTCGGAGCCCATGCCGCCCTCGCCGGCCGCGAAGGCGGTCAGCGCGAACAGGCCGCCGGGGGCGAGGACGCGGTCCAGGAGGGCGAGGTAGCTGACGCGGCGGTGCGGCGGGAGGTGGTGGAAGCAGCCCGAGTCGTACACGAGGTCGTAGGGGCCCTCGACGGTGCCGGGGGCGAAGGCGTCGCCGCGGTGGAAGCGGGCTCCGGTCGTGCCCGTCTCCCGGGCGCGCTCCTTCGCCCAGCGGATGGCGGTGGCGGAGAGGTCGACGCCGTCCGCCTCGTAGCCGAGCGAGGCCAGGTGGAGGGTGTTCCGGCCGGGGCCGCACCCCAGGTCGAGCGCCCGTCCGCCGCCCTTGAGCAGGCCTCGGCCGGCGTACGACACCAGGTTCTCGTCCGGCTTCGGGACGAAGAACGGCACCGGCCGGTCGCGGTCCGCGTAGAAGCCGTCCCACCAGTCCGCCCCGCCCTCCGTCCACCGGTCGGCGCCGGGCGCGAACAGCCCGTCCAGCAGCACCAGTACGTCCTCGACCGTGCGGATTCCGCGGTCCGTCCCTGCCATGTGGCTCTCCCCTCGACGTGACTTCCAGGGTAGGGGCGGGGAGGCTGAATGCCCAGGTCAGGCGGGGTGTCGGGGGTGTGGGGGAAGGGCTTGTGAGGGGGGTGGGCGGGGCTGGTGGGGGGCGGTCGGGGCCCGGCCCCGTGCGACGTGCGAGGGGGGCTTCCCGGGGGCGCCGGGGGGCGGGAAGGGGGCTCGGGGCGGTGGGCCCGGGTGGGTTTTCGCGCGGGACCGGGGTGGCGGGTTCCCGGTTTCGCCGTCGGCGCACTCGGTGCGCCGACGGCGAACCGGCCTCTGCGGGGCGGGTGTTCGGTGGTCGACTGGGCGCATGGACATTCTGGTGCTGGGCGGGACCGCCTGGGTGGGCCGCGAGCTGTCGCGGCGGGCGTTGGAGCGGGGGCACGCGGTGACGTGTCTCGCGCGGGGGGAGAGCGGGGAGGTGGCCGAGGGGGCCGAGCTGGTCGTCGCGGACCGGCGGGAGCCGGGGGCGTACGACGCGCTGGCCGGGCGGGACTGGGACGCCGTGGTCGAGGTGTCGTGGCAGCCGGGGTTCGTGAAGGCGGCGCTGGCGGCGCTCGGGGAGCGGTCCCGGCACTGGACGTACGTGTCGTCGGGGAACGTGTACGCCTCGCAGGCCGAGGTCGGGGCCGACGAGTCCGCCCCGCTCATGACTCCGACCGAACTCGACGAGGTCGACCGTGAGTTGTACGGGGAGGCGAAGGCCGCCTGCGAGCGGGCGTCGGTCGCCGCTGTCGGGGACCGGCTGCTCGTCGCCCGGGCCGGGCTCATCGGCGGGCCCGGCGACGTCAGCTGCCGCACCGGCTACTGGGCCGCCAGGGCCGCCCGCGACCCGGAGGCGCCGCTCCTCGTGCCGGACGAGCCCGGGCTGCCCACCCGCGTCGTCGACGTGCGGGACCTCGTCGAATGGATCCTGGACTCGGCCGAGAAGGGGCTGACCGGCGCGTACGACACGGTGGGGCCGAACGTGGCGCTCGGCGAGTGGATCGAGCTGTCGCGCCGGGCCGCCGGGCACCGCGGGCCCGTGGTGCCGGCCGGGTCCGCGTGGCTTCTGGAGCAGGGCGTGACGGAGTTCATGGGGCCCGAGTCGCTGCCGCTGTGGATCGTGGCGGAGGACTGGAGCGGCTTCCAGGCGCGTTCGGGTGCCGCGGCGGCCGCCGCCGGGCTCCGGCAGCGGCCGCGTCACGAAGTGATCGCCGACACCCTCGCCTGGGAGCGGGAGCAGGGTCTCGACCGGGAGCGGCGCGCGGGACTGAGCGTGGAGCGCGAGGCCGAACTGCTGCGGTTGCTGGGGGAGTAGGCGGGGTCCCTACGGGGCCACCAGGGCCGGGTCCTGGTGGGAGCGGTGCAGGGCCTCGGTGACGAAGCCGTTCTTCTTCAGCTCCTCGACGAGGGCGGTGAGGTAGGCGATCGTCTCCGGGGCCCTGGCCGTCGTGGTGCCGACGGCCTGGCGGATCTCCATGAAGCGGCCGTCGATCAGGCGGACTTCGGGGTGGGCGGCGACGTACGCGGCGGTCGGCTGGCGGATGCCCGCGCCGGCCTCCAGGTCCAGGGTGCGGAAGACGTCGACGCCCTCCGCGCCGCGGACGACGGTCGCGTGGGCGAGGGCGCGGGTGAGGTGGAGGTCGTAGGCCGAGCCCTGCTTGACGCCGATGCGGACGCCGGGCGCGTCCACGTCCTCGACGGTGACGAGCGGCGAGTCGCGGGGGACCGCGTACACGCCCTCGATGACGACGTACGGGGAGGTGAAGGCGACCTCCTTCTCGCGTGCGGGGTCGATCGCGAGGAAGCAGAGGTCGGCGCGGCCGTCCGCCATGGCCTCGAACGACTTGCGCGCCGCGTCGAAGCAGAGCGTCTCGACGGGGAGCGCGAGACGCCGGCCGATCTCCGCGGCGAGGTCGACCGTGATGCCGGCGGGTGCTTCCGGCGTGCCCTGGGCGAGCACCGGGTTCCCGAGGTTGACGGAGGCCCGCAGGGTGCCGGTGGGGGCGAGGTCGGCGGCGATCGCGGCGAGGTCGTGGTGCGTGGTCGTCATGGTTGCGGAGTCTAGGGCGGTGTCCGCGCTCGGCGGGGCATCTGGTTCCGGCCATGCGCACGTGCTTTCGGAATCTTGAATTCCATGTGGGGGTGGCCGTTCCGGATGGCTGGTTCTTTTCCTTTACCTCTCTGACCTCGCGATTCGCGTCCGTGGTTCACGTCCGCGATCGAAGATCGCGGCTGGTCTAGACATTTATTCCGACGGCCGGGTAGGTTTCTGAACGCGAGTTCTCGTGAACGTTTGCACGACCCGAATATCCATCTCCACCATGTGAGGGATCCTATGGTCAAGGCAATTGTCGGCATGGCGGACCGCCTTCTCGGACGCGTTCTCCGCGAGGAGAGCGCCGAGGCGTACTGCGCCTGCCCCGCGGGCGGCAGCAGCTGGTGCTCCGGTTCCACGCTCTACGTCAAGGTCTGCTGTTCCTGGAACTGCGCGGCGGCGCCCACCTGCGTCACCAAGTCGTACCCGGGCGACTGCTGACCGCCTCCCGCGCTCCGCGGTGAACCCCTCCCTCCCCGGTGCCGCCCCGCGCGGCCCCGGGGAGGGCCCCGGCCGGACCGGACGACGGAGGAACGACCGTGACCGACGTGACCGACTCCCTGAACCTCGCCCTCCGCT
Organism: Streptomyces sp. NPDC047974; assembly: GCF_040653375.1. Classification (NCBI taxonomy): domain Bacteria; kingdom Bacillati; phylum Actinomycetota; class Actinomycetes; order Kitasatosporales; family Streptomycetaceae; genus Streptomyces; species Streptomyces sp. NPDC047974. The sequence continues at coordinate 78,066 of NZ_JBEZNU010000014.1, read as the reverse complement.
GCGTCGTCGCCGTCGTCTTCGCGGCCTCCGCGCTGGGCAAGGCGCGCGCCCCCGGCGCGTTCCGCACCACCGTCCGCGAGATGCGGATCGTGCCGCTGCGGGCGCTCGGCCCGGTCGCCGCCGCGGTGCCCGTCCTGGAGGCGGTGCTCGCCGTCGCCGTCTGGGTGCCGGCCCTCACCACCTGGGCGTTCGTCCTCTCCTTCGGCCTGATCGCGGTCTTCACCGCGGCGCTGGCCTCGGTCCTCCGCCGGGGGATCGACACCTCCTGCTCCTGCTTCGGCGCCTCCCGGACCCGGGTCGGGCCCGCCCACCTCGTCCGCAACGCCGTCCTCCTGGCGGCGACCGGCACCGGCTTCGCCGCCTCGCTCGCCGCGGGCGGTCCGGGGTCCGTCCCGGTGGCCGGCTCCCTCGACCCCGCCGGGGTCTTCGTCAGCCTGTTCGGCGCGGTCTGCCTGAGCGCGCTCGTCCTCTCCACCGACCTGCTCGCCGACGTCTTCTCGGGAACCGGCGGAGCCGGCCGGCGGACCTCCTGACCCACCCGACCGCCCCCTGCGCATCCGCCGCGAACCCAAGCGAGGCCCTTCCCATGCTCGTCGCCGCCGTCGTGCTGATCGGCTGTCTCTCCGTCTTCAACCTCTTCCTGCTGCTCGCCCTCGCGCGCCGCACCTCGGGCTCCGCCGGGAATTCCGGCGAATACGTCTCCGACGCCCCGGAGAACACGCTTCCCGACGGTTCTCCCGTCCCCGAATTCCACGCCCACGCGCATTCCGGCGAGGAGATCGACCGGAATTCCGTCGCCGGTGGATCCGTCATCGGATTCCTCTCCACCACCTGCACGCCCTGTGTCGAGCAGGCGCCGGAATTCGCCGCCATGGCGAAGGAATTCCCGGGTGGCCGGGACCATGTGCTCGTCTTCCTCAAGGGCGGCGGCCCCGAGCGGCAGCGGATGATCGAACTGCTCGACCCGGTCGCCCGTGTCGTCCCCGAGGCCGCCGGCACCGGGGGCGCCTCCGCCTCCTTCGGGATCGTCCGCTGGCCCAGCTACCTCGACGTCGACGCCGAGGGCCGGATCAGCGACCGCGGCCAGGTCGCCCCCGCCGCCCCGAAGACCCCCGCCGCCCCGACGGCCTCCGCCACCCGGTGAAGCGGCAGCCGAGGGCGGACGTGCTCCGGGCCGGGCGGACCGCCGCGAGGCTCGCCTGGCGGGCGGGGCCCGGCGCGCTCCTGCTCTACCTGGCGGGGAGCGTCGTCGCGGGACTGCTGCCCGCCGCCGCCGCGCTCCTCGTCCGCGAGCTGTTCGACGCGATCACCCAGGACCGGCCCGCGGACGTCCTCGTCCGCGTCGCCGTCCTCATGGTCGGCGTCGCCCTCGGCATCGCGCTCGTCCCCGCCGTCACCGACTTCCTCCGCGAACAGCACGCCCGGCGGGTCCAGCTCCGCGTCCAGGACGAGCTGTTCGAGGGCGTCAACCGGCTGCCCGGACTGCGGCACTTCGAGGACCCGGCCTTCCAGGACGAGCTGCGGCTCGCCCAGGAGGCCGGCTCCTCCGCGCCCGGCATGCTGATCGGCTCGGTCGTGGGCGGCGTGCAGGCCCTGGTGACCTTCCTCGGCTTCCTGATCACGGTCTGCGTCCTCAACCCGCTGCTCGGCGCGCTGACCGTGGTCATGGCGCTGCCGACCTTCCGGACCCAGCTCACCGCGGGCCGCCGCCGGGCCGCCGTCATCCGGGACATCGTGGCGCGCAGCCGCCGCCAGCTGTTCTACGCGAGCCTGCTGACCGACACCGACGCGGTGAAGGAGATCCGGCTCTTCGGACTCCAGGACCACTTCAAGGACCGGGCGCGGGCCGAACTGGCCGCGGCCTCCGAGGCCGAGCGGCGCACCGAACTCCGCAACCTCGTCAGGGGCGTCGGGCCGTCCGTGCTCGGCGTCGCCGTCTACGGCGCGGGGCTCGTCTGGGTGGTCGGGGCCGTCGGCTCCGGCGCGCTCTCGGTCGGCGACGTCTCCGTCTTCCTCGCCGCCACCGCCGCCATCCAGACCGGCGTCGGCCAGCTCGCGAGCACCGGCAGCAACGCCTACCAGGCCCTCCTCACCTTCGTCTCCTACCGGGCCCTGCGGGACCTCGCCCCCGACCTGCGGCAGCTGGAGGGGCCGGCCGAGGAGCCGCGCCCGCTGCGGTCCTCGATCACCTTCGAGAACGTCTGGTTCCGCTACGACGACTCCTCGCCGTGGGTGCTGCGCGGGGTGGACCTGACGCTCACCGCGGGCGCGGCGACCGCCCTGGTCGGACTCAACGGCGCCGGCAAGAGCACCCTGGTGAAGCTGCTGTGCCGGCTGTACGACCCGACCGAGGGCCGGATCCTGTGGGACGGCACCGACATCCGCCGCTTCACCCCGGACGAGTACCGCCGCCGGATCGGCGTCGTCTTCCAGGACTACGGCCGCTACGACCTCACCGCCGCCGAGAACGTCGGCCTCGGCCGGCTCGACCGGGCCGGCGACACCGGCGCCGTCACCGCGGCGGCGCGGGCGGCCGGCGTCCACGACCGGCTCACCCGCCTGCCCGCCGGATACGACACCCTCCTCAGCCGGATCTTCGTCCCGGACGCGGAGCAGGGCGGCCCCGGCGCGTCCTTCGCCGGCCAGTCGCTCTCCGGCGGCGAATGGCAACGGGTCGCCGTGGCACGGGCGTTCATGCGCGCCGACGCCGACCTGCTGATCCTCGACGAGCCCAGCGCGGGCCTGGACGCGGAGGCCGAGAAGGAGATCCACGACAGCCTGCGGACCCTGCGGGGCGGCGCGACCGGCGTGGTGATCTCGCACCGGCTCGGCGCCGTCCGCGACGCCGACCGCATCGTCGTCCTCGGCGACGGCCGGGTGGTCGAGGAGGGGACGCACCGGACGCTGGTCGAGCGCGGCGGCCGGTACGCGGAGCTGTTCACGCTCCAGGCCGACGGCTACCGTACGGACGCGGCGGACCCGGTCCCGGACCCGGTGCCCTGAGGAGAGGCGAGACGCGGATGTACCCGTACGTGATCCTCGGCGCGACCGCGGGGCCGGTCCTGCTCCTGGTGCTGCTGCGCCGCTTCCTCTCCCGGCTCCGGATCAACGGGCCGAGCATGATGCCGGCCCTGCGGGACGGCCAGCGGGTCCTCGTGGTCCGCGGCGGCGCGGCCCGGCTGCGTACCGGCCGGATCGTCGTCGTCGCCCCGCCCGAGGGGCTCGTGCGCCCCCGGCCGGGCGCCGGCCCGGCGGTCGGGCCGCCGCTGGTGGTGAAGCGGGTCGCCGCCCTGGCCGGGGAGCCCGTGCCGCCCGAGGTGTGCGCCGCCGCCGGCGTCCCCGAGGGCGCGCTCGTCCCGCCCGGCCGGATCGCCCTCCTCGGCGACAACCCCGCCTTCAGCACCGACTCCCGCTTCTGGGGCCTGCTGCCGGTCTCCAGCGTCGTCGGCGTCGTCGTCGACCGGGGCCCCGCGCCCGCGTGACGTGCGCGGAGGCGGGGCCTCGTCCTCCGGAGCCGTACGGAGGGAATCCCGGTGCGGGGCGGGCGGGGGTCAGACCTTCACGGGCTCGGGCTCGTGGCCCGGGGCGGCGGCGGGCGGGCCCGCGGCGACCGGGGCGGGGGCCGCGGCCTCCGTGTCCACGTCGAACTCCTCGATCAGCTCGCGGCTGAAGCCCCAGAAGTAGGTGGCGACGAAGCCGACGAGGTAGCCGACGATCAGGCCGCCCGCGTAGATCGCGATGGTCGTGCCGAGGCCCTTGTTGCCGTCGAGGAGCGGGAAGAGCGCCCAGCCGGACGGGCCGATCGCAGTGGAGCCGACCTTGTCGCCCAGCATCGAGAAGAGGCCGACGAAGCCGCCGCCGAACGCGCCGCCCACGCAGGCCGTGACGAAGGGGCGGCCCAGGGGGAGGGAGACGCCGTAGATGAGGGGCTCGCCGACGCCGAGGAAGCCGGCCGGGAGGGCGGACTTGATGGTGCGGCGGATGGAGCCGTTGCGCGGCAGCCTCAGGTAGGCGGCCATGGCCGCGCCGACCTGGCCCGCGCCCGCCATCGCCAGGATGGGCAGGAGCGCGGTGTAGCCCTGCTGCTCGATGAGCGTGGTGTGGATCGGGATGAGGGCCTGATGGAGGCCGAGCATCACCAGCGGCAGGAAGAGGCCGCCGAGGAGGAAGCCGGCGCCGGCGCCCGCGTTCTCCAGGAGCCAGTTGGCGAAGTCGCCGATGCCCTGGGAGACCTCGCCCGCGACGAACATCAGGCCGTAGATCGTGACGAGCCCGGAGACGAGCACGGTGAGCGTCGGGGTGACCAGGACGTCCAGGGACTCCGGCACCCAGCGGCGGCACCACTTCTCCACGTACACGGCGAGGACGGCCGCGCCGAGCGCGCCCAGGACACCGCCCTGGCCGGGGGAGAGGGTCTGGCCGAAGACCTCGATCTTGGCGACGCCCGCGAAGACGATGATGGCGGCGACCGCGCCGCCGAGGATCGGCGTGCCGCCGAACTCCTTCGCCGTGTTGAAGCCGACGAAGACCGCGATGAGGGCCATGAAGCCGCTGGCGATGGCGGCGAGCGCCGGGGTGACGCCGGGCAGCCAGCCGAGGTTGATCAGCAGGCCGTTGAGGCCGGCGATGATGCCGCAGCCGATGAGGGCGGGGATCAGCGGGACGAAGATGTTCGCGATCTTGCGGAGGAAGAGCTTGAAGGGGGTCGCGTTCTTCGCCTTCCGGGCCGCCTTGAGGGCGGCGCCCTTGTCGGCCAGCTCCTCGGCGGAGTGCGTGGGGGCCTGCGCGGCGCCCTCGGCCACCAGGGCCTCGAACGCGGGGGTGACGCGGGCGACCGTGCCCGGGCCGAGGACGATCTGGTACGTGTCGTCCTCCACCACGCCCATCACGGACGGCAGGGCCTTGAGGGCCTCGTCCTGGACGAGCGAGCGGTCGCGCAGACCCAGCCGGAGGCGGGTCATGCAGTGGGCCACGGAGGAGATGTTCCCGGCGCCGCCGACGAGGGGGAGGATCGCGGCGGCGATGGCGCGGTTCTTGTCGTCTGTGCTCATGGTGCGGTGGTGCCTTCGGTACGGGGGAGGGGGCGGGGCGGGGCGGCTCAGGGGGTGGTCGCGTGCAGCGCCGCACGCAGATGGCCGTGGGACTCCTCCAGGCGGCGGGCCGCGGTGGCGGCGTCGACGTCGGCGAGGATGATCAGGATGGCGTTCTTCACCTCGCCGTCGGCGGCGGCGAGCGCGGCCTCGATCTGTTCGTCGGGGGCGCCGGTCGCGAGCGCGACGATGCGGCGCGAGCGGGCCTGGAGCTTCTCGTTGGAGGCGCGGACGTCGACCATGAGGTTCCCGTAGGTCTTGCCCAGGCGGATCATGGTGATCGTCGAGATCATGTTGAGGACGAGCTTCTGGGCCGTGCCGGCCTTCAAGCGGGTGGAGCCGGTGAGGAGTTCGGGTCCGGGGACGACCTCGATGCCGTGCTCGGCGGCCGCGGCGAGCGCGCTGTCCGTGTTGCAGGACAGTCCGATGGTGAGCGCGCCGAGGCTCCGGGCGTGCTCGACGGCGCCGATGGCGTACGGGGTGCGGCCGGAGGCGGAGATGCCGACGACGGTGTCGTCGGGGCCGACGCCGAGCGCGTCGAGGTCGGCGGCGGCCAGCTCCTTGGAGTCCTCGGCGCCCTCGACGGCCTGGACCATGGCGGAGGGGCCGCCCGCGATCAGGCCGACGACCTGGGAGGGGTCGGTGTTGAAGGTGGGCGGGCACTCGCTGGCGTCGAGGACGCCGAGGCGTCCGGCGGTGCCGGCGCCCAGGTAGAGGAGGCGGCCGCCGCGGGCCATCCGCTCGGCGGTGGCGTCGATGGCGGCGGCGATGGCGGGGAGCGCGCGGGCGACGGCGGCGGGGACGGACTGGTCCTCGCCGTTCATCGTGCGGGCGATCTCCAGGGTGGACAGCCGGTCGATCTCGGCCAGTTCGGGGCGGAACGCCTCGGTGGTGAGGGTGGCCAGCTGGGCGCGGAGCTCGGAGTACGTGGTGGACACGGGCGGCTGCTCTTTCATGGTCGTGGTGTCAGCGGGTGGTTCGGGGCGCGTGCCGGTGGGCCAGGGCTTCGTACGAGGCCGCGAGGGCAGGGGCCGCGGTCTCGTACGTACGCTGCGTGATGACGGTGAACAGGCAGTCCACGACCAGGAGTTGACTGGTGCGGGACGACATGGCGGCCGGCCGGAGCTCGCTCTCTCGGGCGGTGGAGGTGGTCAGCACGTGGTCGGCGTACTGGCTGACGGGGCCGTCGGGGCGGCCGGTGATCGCGACCGTGGTGGCGCCGTGCTCGAAGGCCACCCGGAGCGGTTCTATGACGTCGCCGGTGGAGCCTGAGTGGGTGATGGCCAGGGCGACGTCGCCGGGGCGGAGCTGCACGGCGTTGGTGACGGCGAGGTGCGGGTCGCCGTGGGCGTGGGCGATGAGGCCGATGCGCAGCAGCTTCTGCACGAGGTCCTGGGCGACGAGGCCGGAGGCGCCGACGCCGTACACGTCGATGCGGCGGGCGCCGGCGCAGGCGGCGGCGACGGCGCCGAGCTGCGCGGTGTCGAGCCCGGCGGCGGTGTCGGCGAGGGTCTGTCGCTCGTCGTGGGCGAGCTTGGCGACGACGTCGGCCACGGGGTCGTCGACCGCGATGTCGGCGGTGACGGAAGGGGCCCGCCCCGACTGCTGCTGGGCGGCGAGCCCGGCGAGCGCGAGCCGCAGGTCGCGGTAGCCCGGGTAGCCGAGGATCCGCGCGGTGCGGACCACGGTGGCCTCGCTGGTGCCGGTCAGCTCGGCGAGACCGGTGACCGTGAGGGCGGCGCACCCGGCGGGGTCCCCCGCGACGGCCTCGGCGACCCGCTGCATGGAACGGGTCATGGAAGGGGCGAGGGTCCGCACCTTGGCGGCGAGGGCGGCGGGGGCGGGGGGCGCCTCCCCGCTGAAAGTTTCCTTCACGTCATTGGTCACGCTTGAAAGATACTTTCAGGGCCGGGTGGGGACAAGACCCCGTACGTCCCGGATGAGGAGGGGACCTTCGTCCTTCCGGGACGGCCGGGGGACAATGACCCCATGGACGACATCGACCCCGTGGAGCAGGCGCTGCACGCCGCTCGCGCACTGGTGCTGGCCGACCTCGCGGCCCGTGACGTGGCCGCCGCGCAGGTCGTGTCGATGGTGGAGGACGCGGTGACGCACCGCCGCTGGTGGGTCGAGCAGTGGCCCGAGGGCGTCGAGTACGTCGCCGGCCTCGTCGCCCAGGACGTCCAGGACGCCCTCCTGGAGGCCTACGGCCGCTGGCCCCTCTGCCCCGTCTGCTCCTCCGGCGACCCCCACGCCCTCGACGTCGAACCCGAACTGGGCCCGGACCCCCACTGGGTCTGCGGCAAGCAGGGCGTCGTGGTGGCCCGGGTGGGCGGGCTGACGTGAGGCACGGGGCGGCCTCCGGGGAGTCGGCCGGGACCGCGGGGCCCGCGGGCGCGGCCGGCGGTACGGGGCTCCGCCGATGACCCTCTACATCGACCCCCCGATCTGGCCGGGCCACGGCCGCATGTGGTCCCACCTCGTCAGCGACGCCTCCTTCGAGGAACTCCACGCCTTCGCCGCCGCCCTCGGCGCCCCCGCCCGCGGCTTCGACCGCGACCACTACGACATCCCGGCCGACTGGTACGACAGGACCGTCGCGGCCGGCGCGCTCCCGGTCGGCTCCAAGGAACTCCTCCGCCGCCTGACGGAGGCGGGGCTGCGCCGGCCCAAGGGACGGCCGGCGCAGGCGTAGTCCCGGTCGCGCGGGAGCAGCGGGTCGGCCTAGCCCTGGTGGTCGTAAGCCTGCTGCTTCGACGGTGCGCCCTGGGCGCCCATCACCACCCTGGACCTGCTCGTGCGGGTGAGGCGGAGGGCGACGGCGGCGGTGGCGAGGGCCAGGAGGGTCATGGCGGCGCCGGCCCAGGCGGGGGAGGCGTAGCCGAGGTCGGCGTCGATGACGGTGCCGCCGAGCCAGGGGCCGGCGGTGTTGCCGAGGTTGAAGGCGGCGGTGGTGGTGGCGCCGGCCAGGGTGGGGGCGGCGCCCGCGACGTTGAACATGCGGGCGTTGAGGGCGGGGGCCGTGTAGAAGGCCGAGACGCCGAGGAGGAAGGCGAGGGTGACGGTCGCCGCGGGGACGGCGGCGAAGAGGGCCAGGGCCACCAGGAAGACGGTGGAGGCCGTGATGCCGGTGAGGAGGACGCCGAAGAGGTGGGCGTCGGCCACGCGGCCGCCGATCACCGTGCCGACCAGCGCGCCGATGCCGAAGAGGGCCAGGACGCCGGAGACCCAGGCCTCGCCCAGGCCCGAGACGTCGGTGAGGAGCGGGGCCAGGTAGGAGAAGGCGCAGAAGACGCCGCCCGCGGCGAGGGCGGTGACCGTGATCGAGAGGAGGACCTGGCGGTCCCGGTAGATCGTGAGCTCCTGCCTGAGGCGGGGCTTCGTCTCCGGGAGCGGGAGGTGGGGGATGCGGGTGACGACGCCGGCGAGGGCGATCGCGGAGGCGGCGCCGACGGCCCAGAAGGCGGAGCGCCAGCCGAGGTGTTCGCCCAGGAAGGAGCCGGCCGGGACGCCGAGGACGTTGGCGATGGAGAGGCCGCCGATCATGACCGCCAGGGCGCGGGCCCGGGTGTCGACCGGGACCATCGCGATGGCGACGGCCGCGCCCACGGCCCAGAAGCCGGCGCAGGCGAGGGCGCTGATCACGCGGGACGCGAAGAGGATGCCGTAACTCGGGGCGAGCGCGCCGGCGATCTGGGAGAGGCCGAAGACGGTGATCAGGGCGATCAGGGTCGTCTTGCGGGGGAGGCGGAGGGTCGCCACCGCGAGCAGCGGGGCGCCGACGACCATGCCGATGGCGAAGGCGGAGATGAGCAGTCCGGCCTGCGGGATGGAGACGTCCATGTCGTCCGCGATGGCCTGCAGCAGGCCGGAGAGCATGAACTCGCTCGTGCCGAGTGCGAAGACGGAGAGGCCGAGGATGTAGACGGCCAGGGGCATCCGGGTGGCGGTGGGGGTGGGTGCGGGAGGAGCGGGGGAGGGCTCGGCGGAGAGAGACGGCATGACATGTGCCAACCGGTGGTTCGTTCCTGTCATTCCGGGGTGCCGGTTCTTCTCGCGATGCGAGACGGCGCCGGGGGTGACCCGCGGGTGCGAGACGGCGGGTGCGAGACGCCCGGCCGGGGATCCTCCCGGCCGGGCGTCTCCGTTCTCACCGGCCGGTCAGTTCCGCGAGTTCCTTCTCCAGGTTCTCGCGGGCCTGCTCCTCCCAGACCGCCGCGCCGTACGGGGTGCGGAAGAGGCGGGGGAGGGCGAGGAGGTGGCGGAGGACGGCGGCGCGGCCTTCGCGGAAGGCGTCGTCGGGGACGAAGGCGTACTCCTCGCGGACGGCCGCCGCATACCCCCCGTAGGTGTCGGGGCCGGTGGCGAGGATGGCGAGGTCGGCGTCGCAGAGGGTCTCGCCGTTGAGGTCGCCGGGGGCCGGGTCGTGGGTGACGGTGAGGCGGACCAGGCGGGCCACCTCCGCGACCTCGTGGGCGGTCAGCCCGGCTTCGGCCAGGGCGCGTTCGGCGAGGTGGGCGGAGCGCTCCTCGTTCTCGGAGCGGTCGGGGCGGTAGACGGCGTCGTGGAACCAGGCGGCCAGGCGGACGAGTTCGAGCTCCCCGCCCTCGCCGCCCATGTCGGTGAGCTCGTCGATCCGGTCGAGGACCGCCCGCAGGTGGGCGGTGGTGTGGTAGCGGCGTTGCGGTTCGGCCCAGCGGGCGAGCAGGTCGCGGCCGTACGGGGCGGGGTCGGGGCCCCCGCGGCCGGCGCGGGCGGCGAGCAGGGTGGCGTTCCAGCGCCGGAGGAGGTCGCCGGCGGCGGTCGCGCTGTCCTCGGTTGCGGTCATGGGCGCATTGTGCCCGTTCCGCCGGCCCGTGAAGGCGTGCACGCCTCGGCCTTACATACCCCCCATGGGTATGTTACGGTGCTCCGCGAAGGTACCCCCTAGGGGTATGTAGTCGCGAGTGAGGGGCAGTGCGATGTCGAACGTCAACCCCCGGCGCTGGTGGGCACTCCTCGTGCTCGCCACCGCCCAGTTCATGGTCATCATGGACACCTCGATCATCGGGGTCGCGCTCCCCGAGATGCAGAAGGACCTGGGCTTCTCCCAGGGCGAGCTCCAGTGGGTCTTCAACGCCTACGTGATCGTCTTCGGCGGCCTGCTGCTCCTCGGCGGACGCCTCTCCGACCTCGTCGGAGCCCGCAGGATCTTCGTCGCCGGCTGGTCCGTGATGATCGCCGGCTCGGTCCTCGCCGCCGCCGCGCAGACCGCCTGGGTCGAGATCGCGGGCCGCGCCGTGCAGGGCGTCGGCGGTGCGCTCATCGCGCCCTCCGCCATGACCCTCCTGATGATGCTCTTCATGCACGACCCGAAGGAGCTCGGCAAGGCGATGGCGCTCTACGGCGCCGCCGCCCCGGCCGGCGGCACCGCGGGCGTCTTCCTCGGCGGCGTCTTCACCGAATGGGCCGCCTGGCAGTGGGTCTTCATCATCTACATCCCGATCGGCCTGGCCACCCTCGCCGCCACCAGGCTCCTCCCGGAGGTCGGCTCCCGCCGCGGCGCCGTCGACGTCCTCGGCGCCGCCGCCGTCACCGCCGGCCTCGCCCTCGCCGTCCTCGCCGTCGTCCGCGCCCCCGAGACCGGCTGGGGCTCCACCTCGACCGTCCTCCAGCTGATCGGCGCCGCCGTCCTCCTGGCCCTGTTCCTCGTGATCCAGAAGTCCGTCCGCGAGCCCCTCATGCCGCTCGGCGTCTGGCGGGTCCCGCGCCTCGGCTCCGCCAACCTGGCGATGACGCTGCTCGGCGCCGCGTGGATCCCGATGTGGTACTTCCTCAACCTGTACCTCCAGCAGGTCCTCGGCTACGGGGCCTTCGCCTCCGGCGCCGCGCTGCTCCCGATGACCGTGCTCCTCATGATCTTCATGACGGCCGTCACCGCCCGCCTGATGGCGAAGGTCGGCGCCAAGCCGCTCATCGGCGGAGGTCTGCTGGTCCTCGCCGCCGGCCTGGTCTGGCTCGCCGCCGTCGAGCCCACCGGCACCTTCCTCGTCGACGTCCTGCCCGCCTCGCTCGTCGCCGCGCTCGGCATGTCCCTCGCCTACATCCCGGCGATGATCGCCGCGATGTCCGGCGCCCCGCAGGAACAGGCCGGACTCGCCTCCGGCATCGTCAACACCACCTACAACGTCGGCTCCGCGCTCGGCCTCGCCGCCCTCACCGCGGTCGCCATGTCGCAGGGCGCCGACCGGCTCGGCGACCTGCCCAGGCTCACCGAGGGCTTCTCGGCCGCCTTCATCGGCGCGGCCGTCATCGCCGCCGTCGGCGGCGTCGTCACCCTCCTGGTGATGAAGGGCGACAGGGCCGCGGCCGCCGGGGCCGCCCCGGCGCCCGCCCCGCAGGGCGAGAAGGCCGCCGCCTGACCTGCGCCCGACCGAAAGGGCCGCCCGACGTCCGCCGCGGACGCCGGGCGGCCCTTCGCCGCGGGCGCTCGCCCGTTCGGTCCCCGTCGCGGTGCGGGGGCACCGGGGCGGGGGTGAGCTGGTCGGGACCCCCACCCCCGCACGTACGGGAGCAGCAGCATGGCCGTCATCGTCACCGTCGAGATCCCCGGCGGCACCCAGGAGCAGTACGAGTCCACGACCCGCCGCCTCAAGGAGGCCGAGTGGTGGCCCCCGCAGGGCTTCCTCGCCCACGCGGCGGGCCCCGACGGCTCCGGCGGCTGGCGGGTCGTGGACTTCTGGGACTCGGAGGAGGACTTCCTCGCCTTCGCGGCGAAGGCCCGCCCGATCTTCCAGGAGGTCGGCCTCCCGCCGATCCTGCCCACCTTCCAGGACGCGGTGAACGTCATGCTCCGCTGAGGCGGCCGGAGCCGCCGGGCGCCCGAAAACCCTTTGCGGGGAAGAGGGACGCTCGACACCCTTACCCCCCATGACCCCTCCTTCCCCGCGCCCCGTCGCGGACCTCTTCGCCGCCGACGGGCGGCTCGTCGCGATCCCGCGGCGTCCGGCCCGCCGCGAGGCGCTCCTCGCGCACCTCGCCGAGAGCCTCTTCGAGTCCGGCCGCGTCTACCGCGAGTCCGAGGTCAACGAGGCCCTGAAGACCGTCCACGAGGACTACCCGGCCCTGCGCCGCTACCTCGTCGTCGGCGGCTTCCTCGCCCGGACGAAGGACGGCGCGGCCTACCACCGACAGCAGACGTCCCCGGTCACCGGAGGTGCGACCCCCGCCGTCGCGTGACCGGCGCGGCGGTGGCCGGCCTGCTGGCCGGCTACGGCATCGCGGTCCCGGTGGGCGCCGTCGGCGCGCACCTGGTGGCGGTCGCGGCCCGCAGCCCGTGGCGTACGGGGGCGGGCGCGGCGCTCGGCATCGCGGCGGCGGACGGGGCGTACGCCCTGCTCGCGGTCGCCGGCGGGGCCGCGCTCGTGCCGCTCCTCGCGCCGGTGGCGACGCCCCTGCGCTGGGCGTCCGTCCTCGTCCTCCTGGCCCTCGCGGCGGCCTCGGCCCGTAGCGCGCTCCGCGCCCACCGGGCCGGGACCCCGGCGGAGGACCGGCCGGTGACGGCACCGCACCGGGCCTTCTGGACCTTCCTCGGCATCACGGCCCTGAACCCGATGACGGTCCTGTACTTCACGGCCCTCGTCCTCGGCGGCCACGCGACGACGGGCCCGGCCGAGGCGGCCGTCTTCGTCGCCGCGGCCTTCGCCGCCTCGGCGAGCTGGCAGCTGCTGCTCGCCGCCACCGGCACGCTCCTCGGCCACGCCCTGACGGGCGCCCGCGCCCGGCTCCTCACGGGCCTGGCGTCGAGCGCCCTGATCGCCGTCCTGGCGGTGGGCCTGGTGGTCCGGTGAGCCGGGGGGCGGAGGAGCCGGCGACCCGGTGGCCCCGTGGACGTCGCGAGCCGCTCCGCCCGCTGCTCGTCAGGCTCCGGCGGCCGCGTACCGGGCCAGGAACAGGTCCACTCCCGAGGCGATCGTCCGCTCCAGTTCGGCGTCGTCGATCTCCGCCTCCGGCGAGAAGGTCCGCACGAGCTGCGGCACCCCGACCGTCGCCGCGACGAGCTGCTGCACCGCCAGCTTCGGGTCCGGCACGTCGAGGACCCCGCGGGCGCCGAGCTCGGTGAAGGCCTCGACGAGCGGGCCGTTGTTCATGTCGTAGCTGACGCGGTACCAGAGCTGCCCCAGCTGCGGGAAGCGGTCGATCTCGCCGATCACGAGCCGCCGCAGCGACATGATGTCCGGCCGCAGCAGGATCCGCGCCCAGTCCGTCGTCAGCCGCACCAGGGCGGCGCGCAGGTCGGGGGCGGCGGCGACGGTGGAGTTCGTCGGCTCCAGGTCCGCGTACGTCTTCGGGAGTATCCCGCCGACGACGGCGAGGAACAGCCGCTCCTTGCTGCCGAAGTGCTTGTAGATCGTCGCCTTCGACACCCCGGACCGGGCGGTGATCGCGTCCATCGACGCGGCCGAGTACCCCTCCGCGAGGAACTCCGTCAGCGCCGCGTCGATGATCGCCTGCCGCTTGCGGGAGGCCGCGTCGGCGGGGTCGGGGATGACGGGGATCCCGTACGCGGCGAGGACGTCCTCGCTGACGGCCATGGGGTACGTCCTAGCGGTAGGGGAGGGGCGCACCAGTATAGGAACCGAACGGATCGGTCCGTCGGGCGCGTTCAGTCGCTGCGGGCCGCGGCGAGGGCCGTCAGCGCGGCGGCCGCGAGGCCCGCGCCGGCGGCGAGCACGGCGCCCCGGGAGCGCCAGGACAGGGCCGACCACCGGGACTCCGCCGAGAGCAGCGAGCCGAGGCTCGCCCAGGAGCCGACCGAGAGGACGGAGGCCGCGGAGCCGACCGAGCCGATGGACAGGAAGGAGCCCACCGAGCCGATCGACAGCGTCGAGCCGACCGACCCGATGGACAGGAACGAGTTCCGCGAACCGATGGACCAGCGAGAACAGTCAGCGCTCATGGCCCGATCGTAGACACGGCCGCGGTCAGCGGCGCGGCGTGACCGAGCCCGCGTACACGTTCTCCGGCGTGACGATCTCCGTGACGGCCCTCGCCACCAGCGTGGACGGCTCCTGGCCGCCGCTGAGCGCGTCGGTGTTGAGCATCAGGACGAGCGTGGCCTTCTGCGACGGGAGGTAGACGGTCACGGTCTCGTAGCCGGGGAGGGAGCCGTTGTGGCCGATCCAGCCGTTGGTGTTCAGGATGCCGAGGCCGTACGAGGTGCCGGGGAAGCCCGTCGGGAGGGTCCTGAGGCGCTGCGCCTGGGTGGCGGGGCTGAGGAGTTCGCCGGTGGCGAGGACCTTCGCCCAGCGGTGCAGGTCGTCGAAGTCCGAGATCATCCCGCCGGCCGCCCAGGCCCAGCTCGGGTTCCAGTCGGTGGCGTCGGCGACGGAGCCGTCGAGCGTCTGGTCGGTGTAGCCGCGCGGGTGCGGCTCCGGGAACTCGGCGCCCTTCGGCAGGAACGAGTGCCGCAGCCCGGCCGGCCGGATCACCCGGTCGTGCAGGACCTTCGCGAGGGGCCGGCCGGTGACCTTCTCGACGACCAGGCCGAGGAGGACGAGGTTGGAGTTGGAGTACTGGAAGGTGGCGCCCGGCTGGAAGGTGTTCGCGTGCCGGTAGCCGTACGACACCGCCTCCCACGGGTTGTACGGCCGCTCCGGCTCGCTCAGCAGGTCGTGGACGAAGTCCGGGTCGGCGGTGTACGGGAACAGGCCGCTGCGCATTTCGGCGAGCTGCCGCAGCGTGATCCGGTGGCCGTTCGGCACGCCCCGGACGTAGTCGTCGATCGGGTCGTCGAGTCCGACCTTCCCCTCGTCGACGAGCTGGAGGAGCGCGGTGACGGTGAAGGTCTTCGTCTCGCTGCCGATCCGGATGTACCCGTCGGCGGTCATGGGCCGGCCGGTCTTCTTGTCCGCGACCCCGGTGGCGCGGACGTAGCACCCCTTGCCCGGCATCCGGACGCCGACGACCAGGCCGGGGATCCCCGCCTGCCGCCGCACCTTCTCGACGGTCGTGTCGAGCCGGGCGACGGTGGCGGGCGGCAGCCCGTCCTCGCCCCGGCAGTCGTCGCCGTCGCCGTGCCGGAGCGGTACGGGGACGGGCGCGGCGGTCGCCGGGAGCGCGGCGGGCGCGAGGGCGGCCGCCGCGAGGAGCAGGGCGGTGGCGAGGAGCCGGCGGGGGGTGGGTCGTCGCATGGGGGACGCCTTCCGGGGGCGGGAGGAGAAGGAGCGGATACGCGCGCTGCCAGATCAGCACCGGCGGCCGTACTGTCGCGGCGCCCGCCGACGGGAGCGGGGCGAGTCCACTCGTTCGGCGCCGCCCGGTCCGCGCCGCCCACCCCGGTCGGCGCAGCGTGCCGCGCAACCGGCGGGTGCCGGAAGCGCGTCCGGGGGGGAAACCGAAAGATCGTTTCTCCGGTACGGAAGGTACGCATCCATGAGCAGCCCCCGCACGGCCGACCGCTTCCTCTACGTCACCCGGCACGGCGAGGCCACGCCCGACGAGTCCGGGCTGACGGAGGCGGGGCGGCGGCAGGCCGCACTGCTCGGGGAGCGGCTGCGGGGCGTGCCGCTGGCGGCCGTCCACCACGGGCCGCTGGCCCGCGCCGCGGAGACGGCCCGGCTGATCGGCGAGCGGCTGGACGGCGTACCGGTACGCGGGGCGGAGGAGGCCGGCGACTACGTCCCGTACCAGCCGTCACGGGAGGAGCTGCCGGGCGGGTCGGCCGACGCGATGCTCGGCTTCCTGGAGCAGTTCCCGGCGGAGGAGCGGGCGCGCGGCGCGGAGCTGGCGGCGCAGGCGGTCGCGCGCTTCACGGGGCCGGTGGAGGGGGACGAGCCGCGTCACGAGCTGCTCGTCACCCACAACTTCCTCGTCGGCTGGCTGGTGCGGGCGGCGCTGGACGCGCCCGCCTGGCGGTGGATGGGCGTCAACCAGGCGAACGCGGCGCTGACGGTGATCCGTTACGCCCCCGGACGCCCGCCGACCGTCCTCGTCCTCAACGACACCCGGCACCTGCCCGAGGACCTCCGCTGGACGGGCTTCCCGCCGGCGCTCCACGTCTGACCGTCCCCGTCTGACCATCCCCGTCCGATCACCCCGGGTCGGCTTCGGCGCGGAACGACGACCGCCCCCGTGACGGGGGCGGTCGTGGACTTCGCTGTCGTCAGGTCCGGATCAGCCGGGCGATCGCCTTCGACGCCTCGCCGACCTTCTCCTTGGCCTCGTCCCCGCCGGCGGCGATCGCCTCCGTGACGCAGCAGGCGAGGTGCTCGTCCAGGAGGGCGACGGCGCAGGACTGGAGGGCGGCGTTGATGGCCGAGACCTGGGTCAGGACGTCGATGCAGTACGTGTCCTCGTCGACCATCCGCTGCACTCCCCGGACCTGTCCCTCGATCCGCCGGAGCCTTCTGATGACGTCTTCCTTGTGCTGTGAGTAACCGGCCACAACAGGGCTCCCGTCGGGTCGAGGGGTCCGGAGGTCACGTGGTGGCGGCCTGGAAGCCGCGCAGCCGCAGGCTGTTGCCGACCACGAAGACCGAGGAGAAGGCCATCGCGGCACCGGCGATCATCGGGTTGAGCAGTCCGGCCGCGGCGAGCGGCAGGGCGGCCACGTTGTAGGCGAAGGCCCAGAAGAGGTTGGACCGGATGGTGCCGAGGGTCCTGCGGGAGAGCCGGATGGCGTCCGCCGCGGCCCGCAGGTCGCCTCGTACGAGGGTGAGGTCGCCGGCCTCGATGGCGGCGTCCGTGCCCGTGCCCATGGCCAGGCCCAGGTCGGCCTGGGCGAGCGCGGCGGCGTCGTTGACGCCGTCGCCGACCATGGCGACCGAACGGCCCTCGGCCTGGAGGCGCTTGACCACGTCGACCTTGTCCTGCGGCATGACCTCGGCGATGACCTCGCCGATGCCGACCTCGGCGGCGACGGACTCGGCGACCGCCTGGTTGTCGCCGGTCAGCAGGATCGGGGTGAGCCCGAGGGCCTTGAGCCGCCGGATCGCCTCCGCGCTGGTCTCCTTGATCGCGTCGGCGACCTCCAGGACCGCGCGG
Organism: Streptomyces sp. NPDC047974; assembly: GCF_040653375.1. NCBI lineage: Bacteria > Bacillati > Actinomycetota > Actinomycetes > Kitasatosporales > Streptomycetaceae > Streptomyces > Streptomyces sp. NPDC047974. The sequence continues at coordinate 60,952 of NZ_JBEZNU010000014.1, read as the reverse complement.
GCCTCCCCGTCCCAGGCGACCGCGATGGCCGTCTTCCCGGCCTTCTCCGCCGCGTCCTTCGCGGACTTGAGGTCCGCGGGCAGCTCCATCGCCCACTCTTCGAGCAGCTTCTCGCGGCCGACGAGGACGGCGTGGCCGTCGACGACGCCCTGGACGCCGAGGCCGGGGACGTTGGCGAAGTCCTCGGGGGTGGGCAGGGTGCCGACCTTCGCGGCGGCGCCGGTGGCGACGGCCTGGGCGATCGGGTGCTCGGAGGAGTGCTCCAGGGCGCCGGCGAGGCGCAGGACGTCGGTCTCGTCCGTACCGGCGGCGGTGTGGACCTTGAGGAGGGTCATCCGGCCGGTGGTGACGGTGCCGGTCTTGTCGAGGACGATGGTGTCGACCTTGCGGGTGGTCTCCAGGACCTCGGGCCCCTTGATCAGGATGCCGAGCTGGGCGCCGCGCCCGGTGCCGACCATGAGGGCGGTCGGGGTGGCCAGGCCCAGGGCGCAGGGGCAGGCGATGATCAGGACGGCGACGGCGGCGGTGAAGGCGGCGGTCAGACCCTGGCCGGTGCCGAGCCAGAAGCCGAGCGTGCCGAGCGAGAGCGCGATGACGATCGGGACGAAGACGGCCGAGATCCTGTCGGCGAGCCGCTGGGCGGCGGCCTTGCCGTTCTGCGCGTCCTCGACGAGCTTCGCCATCCGGGCGAGCTGGGTGTCGGCGCCGACGCGGGTGGCCTCGACGACGAGCCGGCCGCCGGCGTTCAGGGTGGCGCCGGTGACGGAGTCCCCGACGGAGACCTCGACCGGCACGGACTCGCCGGTCAGCATGGAGGCGTCCACGGCGGACGACCCCTCGACGACGGTGCCGTCGGTGGCGATCTTCTCGCCGGGGCGGACCAGGAAGCGGTCGCCGACCTGGAGTTCGGCGGTGGGCACGGTGATCTCGCGCCTGTTCCTGAGGACGGTGACCTCCTTGGCGCCCAGCTGCATCAGCGCCTTGAGCGCGGCGCCGGCCTTCCGCTTCGAGCGGGCCTCGAAGTAGCGGCCCGCCAGGATGAAGGCGGTGACGCCGGCGGCGGCCTCCAGGTAGATGTTCCCGGCGCCGTCGGTGCGGGCGATGGTGAACTCGAAGGGGTGCGTCATCCCCGGCGTACCGGCCGTGCCGAAGAACAGCGCCCACAGGGACCACAGGAACGCGGCGGTCGTGCCGACCGAGATCAGCGTGTCCATGGTGGCCGCGCCGTGCCTGGCGTTGGTCCAGGCGGCCTTGTGGAAGGGCCAGGCGGCGTAGACGACGACCGGCGCGGCGAGGGTGAGGCTCAGCCACTGCCAGTACTCGATCTGGAGCGCCGGGACCATCGCCATCGCGATGACGGGCACGGCGAGGGCGACGGCGGTGACCAGCCGCTGCTTCAGGGGCCGCAGCTCGGCGTCGGCCTTCTCCTCGTCGGAGGGGCCGCCCTCGGCGCCGTCGGACGCGGGGCGCTCCGGCTCGGGCTCGGCGGCGGTGTAGCCGGTGGCCTCGACGGTGGCGATCAGGTCGGCGACCGGGATGTCGGCGGAGAAGGTGACCTTGGCCTTCTCGGTCGCGTAGTTGACGGTGGCCTCGACCCCGTCCATGCGGTTGAGCTTCTTCTCGATGCGGGCCGCGCACGAGGCGCAGGTCATGCCGCCGATGGCGAGCTCGACCTGGGCGGTGCCCGGAGTGGTCGTGGTCATTCCTGCTCCTCGGTGCAGATGGGGGGAGTGTGCCGGGTGCCGGGGCCCGGGCGGCGGTCCGGGTCGGGCCCCGGCGGCTCGTGGGGCCGGTGGTCAGGCGCGGCCGGTCAGCTCGTAGCCCGCGTCGTCGATCGCGGCGCCGATGACGGCGTCGTCGGGCGCGCCGTCGGTGGTGACGGTCACCAGGCCGGAGGCGACGTCGACGTCCACGGAGAGGACGCCCTCCACCGCGCCGACGGACGTGGTGACCGAGGTCTTGCAGTGGCCGCAGGTCATGCCCGAGACGGCGTAGACGGTGCTGGTGGCGTCGGCGACGGCGACCGCGGTGGCGGTGCCGCCGGTGGAGCAGCTGTGGTCGGGGGTGCAGCAGGAACCCATGTCGTCCTCCATCGTGTGTCCAGTGGACCGGATACCCTCGGGGGGTATCGGCGGTGTGAGTCCATGTATACCCCCCCATGGTATTCGGTGCAAGGGTCGAGTCGGCTTGACTTGATACCCCCTAGGGGTATGGTGAAGTGCAGGGAACAGAGAACAGAAGGTCACCGGTCACTGAGGAGAGCAGCCATGAACACCGGAATGAAGATCACGGCCTTCGCGGCCGCGCTCGCCGCGACGTTCGGCACCGCGTACGGGGTCGGGAAGGGCGTCGGCCCGGTGGACGGGCCCGGGAAGGCGGAGAGCGGCGACCACGCGGGCCACGGGGCGACCGCCCCCGACCGGGCGCCCGGCGAGGCCCCCGACCGGGCCGCCGCCGAACTCCCCGGCGGCCTCCAGGTCTCCGAAGGCGGCTACACCCTCGCCCTGGAGACCCCGGCCCCGCCCGTCGGCCGCAGCACCCTGAAGTTCTCCATCCAGGACGCCACCGGGAAGAAGGTCACCGCCTTCACCACCGAGCACGACAAGGAGCTGCACTTCATCGTCGCCTCGCGCGACCTGACGGTCTTCCGCCACCTCCACCCCGAGAAGGCCCCCGACGGCACCTGGAGCGTCGACGCCGACCTCCCGGCCGCCGGTGCCTACAAGGCCTTCGCCGACTTCACGCCCGCCGCGAAGGGCGCCGAGGCCCTCACCCTCGGCGTCGACCTCGGCGTCCCCGGCGCCTACACCCCCCGGCCGCTCCCCGCCGCCGAGCCCACCGCCGCCGTCGACGGCTACCAGGTCCGCCTCGGCGGCACCCTCGACCCCGGCAAGCCCGGTGAGCTGCGGCTCACGGTCTCCAAGGACGGCGAGCCGGTCACCGACCTGCAGCCCTACCTCGGTGCGTACGGCCACCTGGTCGCGCTCCGCCAGGGCGACCTCGCCTACCTCCACGTCCACCCGAACGAGGGCGGCCCCGGCCCCGACGTCTCCTTCACCGCCACCGCGCCGACCCCCGGCACGTACCGCCTCTTCCTCGACTTCAAGCACGAGGGCGAGGTCCGCACGGCCGCCTTCACGGTGAAGGCCGGCGCCCCGGGCTCCGCCCCCGCCCCCGCGGAGACGGCCGAGCACGATGCGGGAGGTCACCGGCACGGCTAGTCTGGTCATTGGACTAGACCTGTAGCCGTCATTCATGGAGGAATGGGCGCAATGAGCAACCGTGCTGTCCTGGAGGTGATCGCCCTCGACGAGCAGGACGCGGTCGCCGCCCAGACCGGGGGCGCCGACCGCCTCGAACTCGTCACCGACATGGCGGCGGACGGCCTCACCCCGTCGACGGCCACCTTCACGGCCATCCGCCGCGCCGTCGACATCCCGCTGCGCGTCATGCTGCGCCTGGCGGACGGCTTCGCGGCCGGCGACGTCGACGCGCTGGCCGGCCGGGCCGCCGAGCTCCGCGCCGCCGGCGCCGACGAGTTCGTCCTCGGCTTCCTCACCGCCGACGGCGCGCCGGACCTCGTCGCCGTCGAACGGCTCATCGCCGTCCTCGACGGCGCCCACTGGACCTTCCACCGGGCCATCGACCGCGCCGCCGACCGCGACGGCCTGCGCAAGCGCCTCGCCGACCTCCCCGGCCTCGACACCTACCTCACGGCCGGTGCCGCCGGCGGCGTCGACGACGGCCTGCCCGTCCTGGAGGCCGAGGCCGCCCGCGCCGGCGAACCCGGCTACGAACCGCAGATCCTCGTCGGCGGCGGCCTCCGCCTCGACCACCTGCCCCGCCTGCGCGCCGCCGGCCTCACCGCCTTCCACATCGGCGGCGCCGCCCGCCCGCAGGGCTGGACCGCCCCGGTCTCCGCCGAAGCGGTCCGCACCTGGCGCGAGGCGATCGACACCCCGTAGCGGGCGGTCGCCGCACACCGCCGAAAAGCCGGTGCGCCGCCACGACGCACCTGGCTAGCCTCCCGCCCATGACGGACGGAATGGACGAGGCACTCGTACGACGACTGATCGCGGCCCGGTTCCCGCACTGGGCGGGCCTGGAGGTACGGGCCGTCGCCTCGGCCGGGACGGACAACACGCTGTTCCGGCTGGGCGACGACCTCGTCGTACGGCTGCCGAAGGCGGAATGGGCCACCGGCCAGATCGAGAAGGAACACCGCTGGCTGCCGCGCCTTGCCCCCTCCCTCCCCCTGCCGATCCCGGTCCCGGTGGGCATCGGCGCCCCGGGAGAGGACTTCGGCCGGCCGTGGGGCGTGTACAGGTGGCTGGACGGCGCCGACGCCTGGACGGCGCCGGTACGGGACCTGGCCCACGCGGCGGAGGAACTGGGCCGCTTCGGCGTCGCGCTGCGCTCCGTCGACGCGACCGGCGGCCCCCGCTCCTTCCGCGGCGGCGCCGTCACCGAATGGGAGGGCGGCGCCCTGCCGTCCGCCGTGAAGGCCCTCGCCGCGGCGGGCCTCCTGGACGAAGGCACCGCCCTCGCGGCCTGGGACCGGGTCCTGTCCCTCCCCGCCTGGGACCGCCCCCCGGTCTGGCTCCACGGCGACCTGCTCCCCGGCAACCTCCTCACCCACGACGGCCGCCTGACCGCCGTCATCGACTTCGGCGGCCTCGGCACCGGAGACCCGGCCGCCGACCTCCTCCCCGCCTGGACCCTCCTCACCCCCGCCACCCGCCCCCTCTTCCGCGAGGCCTCCCGCCTCGACCCCGCCACCTGGGCCCGCGGCCGCGGCTGGGCCCTCTGCTGGGGCCTCGTCACCGACCACTACTACGGCGACCACCCCGGCCCCGGCACCGCCCCCACCCCGAACCCCGTCCTGGCCGCGGTCGCCCGCCGAGCCTGGACCGAGTCCCTCCCCGAGTTCGGGTGACGGTCCGGCACCACCGTCGCGCCGAGGGCTGTCGGAGCGGCGTGGTACCCATGTCCCCATGACCCGGTTCCACGACTTCAACCTCAAGCTGCTCGTCATCGAGGAGCTCATGTACCAGGCGGGGACGCTCCTCCCGGTCTACGACCTGCACGCGCGGATGGCCGAGCGGGGCGTCACCGACGCCGCCTCCTACGTCCTGGCGAACGGCCTGCACGAGGAGGTGCTGCCGGAGTCCCGGGAGTACTTCGAGGCGCTGGAGATCCCGGCGGAGCTGCTCGCCACCGTCGAGGAGCTGTGCTTCGACGCGGGGACGGACGTCTTCCGCCACTGCGCGCCCGCCTGGGACGGCGAGGACGACCTCTTCGACGTCCGCTCCCTCGACGACCTCGACCTGCTGCCCAACCTCCGCGAGGTCACCTTCGTGGAGGACGGCGTCCTCGCGGTGCCGGACGCGGCGGAGGTCTTCGCCGCCCGGGGCATCACCACGGACTGACCCGGGCCCGGCGGCGCCGTCACGCGTGGGCGGCCAACTGTCCCGGCAGGGGCGCCGCGTGGACGATCGTCAGGCCGGAGACGGCTCGGGTGAGGGCGACGTACAGGCGGCGCAGGCCGGTGCGTTCGTCGGGTTCGCCGTCGACGACGGCGGCCGGCTCGTCGAGGACCACGTAGTCGTACTCCAGGCCCTTCGCGAGCGAGGCCGGGACCAGGGTGAGGCGGGACGCGGCGGTCGTCTCCTCACCGGGGGAGAGGTGTGCGAGCCCCGCGGCCTCCAGCGCCTCCGCCAGCGGCGCGATCCGCGCGTCCGCGGCGATCAGGCCGATCGAGCCCTCGTGCGCGAGCGCGTCCACGCACGCCGCCACCACCGCCGCGTCGGACGGCGCCGCCACCTCGCGGAGCTCGAACTCGCCCGGGTTCTCCCGTACGGACTCGACCGGCGCGAGCCCCGGCGCCATGTGCGGGAGGAGCCGGGAGGCGTACGCGATGACGTCCGTGGGGACGCGGAAGCCCGCCGTCAGCTCCTCCACGCGGGACCCCGGCTTGCCGAGGTGCGCCAGCGCCTGCTCCCAGCTCGCCGTCGCCCACGGCGTCGTGCCCTGCGCCAGGTCGCCGAGGACCGTCGCCGAACCGGTCGTGCAGCGCCGTCCCACCGCCCGGTACTGCATCGGCGACAGGTCCTGCGCCTCGTCGAGGACCACGTGCCCGAGCGAGTGCGTCCGCTCGACCAGGTCCGTCGCCTCGTCGATCAGCACCGCGTCCGCCGCCGACCACTTCGCGGTCTTCACGCTCCGCGCCGGCTTCGCCCACAGCAACAGCTTCCGCTCCTCCTCGGTCAGCACCCCGGCGGCGTGCTCCGCGAGGAACTCCGGATCGGCCAGCAGCCGCAGCACCAGCTTCGCCGGGTCGATCGCCGGCCAGCACTCCTTCACCAGCGCCTTCACCGCCGCGTTGCGCGCGACCGCGTTCTGCACCCGGTCGTCGGGTGCCTCACCGGCCTGCTCCATCCGCACGAGGACGGCATGCGCGACGCGCTGCGGCAGCGCCTCCCTGGCCGCCCCGTAACGGATGTCGCGCGCGGTCAACTCCTTGACGATCTCCTCCAGTTCGTACGCGGGGACCCGCCAGCGCCGTGAGCCGCGCACCACCATCAGCGGTTCCGTCGGCAGGGTGACGTGCGACCAGACCGCCCGCCGCAGCACCTCCGCCATCCGGGCGTCGCCCTTCACGACCGCGGTCGCCGCCTCGTCCGCACCCCGCACCTCCACGTGCGCGACGAGGTCGTCGACGGTCGCCTGCTTCACCTCCAGCTCGCCGAGCGCGGGCAGCACCTGCTCGATGTACTGGAGGAAGGACCGGTTCGGCCCGATGACGAGGGTGCCGGTGCGGGCGAGCCGCTCCCGGTGCGCGTACAGCAGGTACGCGACACGGTGCAGGCCGACGGCCGTCTTCCCGGTCCCCGGGCCGCCCTGCACGCACAGCGTGCCGGACAGGTCGGAGCGGACGATCTCGTCCTGCTCGGGCTGGATCGTCGCCACGATGTCCCGCATGGGGCCGACGCGCGGCCGCTCGATCTCCGCCTGGAGCAGCCGGCTGGTGCGCTGCAGCTCGGCGGGGTCGGAGAGGCGCTCGTCCTCGTACGCGGTGAGCTCGCCGCCCGTGTAGCCGAAGCGGCGGCGCAGCCCGACGTCCTGCGGGTCCTTCTTCGACGCCTGGTAGTACGGCTGCGAGACCGGCGCGCGCCAGTCGATGACCATGGGGTCGCCGTGCGCGTCGTGGACGTGCCGGCGGCCGATGTAGAAGCGCTGCCCGTGCTGGGCGGGCGGCAGGTAGTCGAGCCGGCCGAAGAAGAGCGGGGTGTGGGAGAGGTCGGCGAGCGCCTTGATGCGGTCCTCGATCTGCCGTTCCAGGACGATCGAGTTGACCCAGTTCGCGGTGACGTCCTTGATGTCCAGCGCCTCCACCTCCTCGCGCATCGCGCGCAGGGCGGCACGGGAGGAGGTGAGGTGGGCCCGCTCGCGTACGAGCGGATCGTCGGTGGGCACGGCAGCGGACACGGTGAAGCCTCCGGTCGGTACACGGATCACGGACACACGGACACGTCGATGTGGCCGCCGGTTTCCGACCGGGCGGCGGCGCTCTCCGTACGCGGACGGGAGGCGGGGAAGCCGATGAGTCTAACTCCGGTCGCGGGGCCCGGGCGAATCGGTTTCCCGTAGGGGGCGGGTCCGCCGCAAGGGTGAGCCGGGTTCCGCCCGCAGGGCGATGTGCGGCGAATGTCCGGAATCCAGAATGGAGTCATGAGCGCGACGACCTTCACCCTCGTGACCACCGTCCCCCGGCCCCGTCCCCGCCGCCTGGCGGCGGCGCTGCGGGCCTTCGGCTCCGCCGCCGTCGAGGTGGCCCTGCTGGGCGACTACGGCGCCCACGGCGCCCCCGGCGACGCCACGGGCCGACACGGCGCGGGCGTCCGGAACCCCCGCCCGGTACACGCCCCGCCCGCCGGCCGCGCCGCACCCGCGGACTGAGTACGCGCCCGGCCCCGGCTGAGTACGCGCACCCCTGCCGGCGGCCCCGGCGCGCTGATGGGATGGGGCCATGACGACACGGCACCCCGCCCCCGACCCGTACGCCCCGGGCCCCACCGCGCTCCGCGTCCTCGCGGGCGTCGGACTGCTGCTGGTCGCGGCCTGCGTGGTGGCGACCATGATGGTCACCCTCGGCGACGCGGTCTCCGGCGACGGCGTCGGCGGAGGCTTCGTCACGGCCGGCTTCTGGGCCGTGGGCCTCGCCGCCGCGACGGGCGTGGCGGCCCTCGTCGTGCCCCGCCGCGTCCTCGTCGCCGCCCAGTACGCCCTGGCCCTCATGGGCCCGGTCCTCGCCCTGATGGACTGAGGGCCGGGCCGGGCCGGTCGCTCCGCTACGGCGCCAGCAGCTCGTCCGCGTCGACGATCCGGTACGCGTACCCCTGCTCCGCCAGGAAGCGCTGGCGGTGGGCGGCGAAGTCCTGGTCGATGGTGTCGCGGGCGACGACCGAGTAGAAGTGCGCCTGGTGGCCGTCCGCCTTCGGGCGGAGCACGCGGCCGAGGCGCTGGGCCTCCTCCTGGCGGGAGCCGAAGGTGCCGGAGACCTGGATGGCGACGGTCGCCTCGGGCAGGTCGATGGAGAAGTTCGCGACCTTCGACACGACGAGGACGTTGATCTCGCCGTTGCGGAAGGCGTCGAAGAGCCGCTCCCGCTCCTTGTTCGACGTCTCGCCCTTGATGACGGGCGCGTCGAGGTGCGCGCCCAGCTCGTCGAGCTGGTCGATGTACTGGCCGATGACGAGGATCTGCTGGCCCGCGAACTTCCTCACCAGCGCCTCCGTCACCCGCCGCTTCGTCGCCGTCGTCGCGCAGAAGCGGTACTTCTCCTCCGCCTCGGCCGTCGCGTACGCGAGCCGCTCCGACTCCGTGAGGTTGACCCGGACCTCGACGCAGTCGGCGGGCGCGATGTACCCCTGCGCCTCGATCTCCTTCCACGGCGCGTCGAACCGCTTCGGCCCGATCAGCGAGAAGACGTCCGCCTCCTTGCCGTCCTCGCGCACCAGCGTCGCGGTCAGGCCGAGGCGCCGCCGGGCCTGGAGGTCGGCGGTGAACTTGAAGACCGGCGCGGGCAGCAGGTGCACCTCGTCGTAGACGATCAGGCCCCAGTCGCGGGAGTCGAAGAGCTCCAGGTGCGGGTAGACGCCCTTCCGCTTGGTCGTGAGGACCTGGTAGGTGGCGATGGTGACGGGCCGGATCTCCTTCTTCGTCCCGCTGTACTCGCCGATCTCGTCCTCGGTCAGCGAGGTCCGCTTCACCAGCTCGTTCTTCCACTGCCGCGCGGAGACGGTGTTGGTGACGAGGATCAGCGTCGTCGCCTTGGCCTTGGCCATCGCCCCGGCGCCCACCAGCGTCTTCCCCGCCCCGCAGGGCAGCACGACGACGCCGCTGCCGCCGTGCCAGAAGCCCTCGACGGCGTGCTGCTGGTAGGGCCGCAGGCTCCAGCCGTCCTCGGCGAGCTCGATCGGGTGCGCCTCGCCGTCGACGTACCCGGCGAGGTCCTCGGCGGGCCAGCCCAGCTTCAGCAGCGTCTGCTTGATCTGTCCGCGCTCGGAGGGGTGCACGACCACCGTGTCGGGGTCGATCCGCGCCCCGACCAGCGGCTGCACCCGCTTCGACCGGAGGATCTCCTCCAGGACCGGCCGGTCGGTGGTGGTCAGCACCAGCCCGTGCGCGGGGTGCTTGGTCAGCGTCAGCCGCCCGTACCGGTCCATGGTCTCGGCGATGTCGACGAGCAGCGCGTGCGGCACCGGATACCGGGAGTACTCGACGAGCGCGTCCACGACCTGCTCGGCGTCGTGACCGGCGGCCCGCGCGTTCCACAGCCCGAGCGGCGTCACCCGGTAGGTGTGGATGTGCTCGGGCGCCCGCTCCAGCTCCGCGAACGGCGCGATCGCCCGCCGGCACGCATCGGCGAGCTCGTGGTCGACCTCCAGGAGCAGCGTCTTGTCGCTCTGGACGATGAGAGGTCCGTTCACGTTCGTGCATCCCCTTTTCGCGCGGCCAAACATCCAGTGTGCCTGACGCCCGACGGTTGTCGGGGGGGCCTGCCACACTGAAGGCGACCGGTTCCGTACGAGGGAGGTGGCGAGATGAGCGTCGCGCACGATCCGCACTATGGGCCCTGGACCATAGAGGAAGTCCTGGCATTGGGGGAGGACCGTGGTCAGCGTCGTGAATTGATGGGGGAAGCGCTCATGATGTCTCCGGCTCCGGGAACGAAACACCAGCGGGCCTCATCGCGCCTCTGGAGCCTGCTGGACCAAGCCGTCCAGGGGGAGGGCGTGGCGGCGGAAGTCCTTGAGGCGGTCAATCTCGTGCTGCCCGACGGGCTCTTCATCCCGGACATCGTCGTCGTCGAGGCGGCCGCCGCGGCGGAGAACCCGATCACGTACGACGCCGACGACGTGCTGCTCGTCGTCGAGATCGTCTCCCCGTCGTCCTCCGGCCGTCGCACCGACCGCCTGCTCAAGCCGCCGTACTACGCCGAGGCCGGCATCGAGCACCTGTGGCGGCTCGAACTGGAGCCGGTGCCGACACTGGTCGTGTGCGAGTTGCGGGACGGCCGCTACGTCGAGCGCACGGTCGCCGAAGCGGGGCGGACGACAGCGATCGAGAAGCCGTTCCCGCTGGACGTCGACCCGGCGGCCCTGGTCGCGCCGAGAGGCTAGACCTCCTCGTCCGCCAGTTCCGCGACGCCCGTGATGCGGTGCAGCGGGTAGGTGCGGACCTCGTCGGCCGTGTGGTCGTAGCCGGTGACGAAGCCGCCCTCGACGCGGACGGGGGCGATGACGCGCTGGCTGGCGGCGCCTTCGGCGTTGACGTAGCCGATCCAGACGGCCGAGCCGGTCATCGCCGCCGCCTGGACCGTCGCCAGGGTCTCCGCCGCCGAGGTGCGGGGGAGGCCGCCGGTGGTGACGGGCACGGCGGGTTCCTTGCGTACGGCCGTGGCGGCGTGGTCGCCGGCCCGGATGGCGCGGACCGCGGCCTTGAGCAGGGTGGTGTCGGGGGCCGGCGGGCCGTCGGGGACGGGAGCCGGGGGCGTGCGGGGCGGGGTGCGGTGGGCGTCGGCGCGGGTGATCAGGACGTCGCCCTCCGCCGACTCCGCCGCCGGGGCGTACCCCATCGACCGCAGGCCGTCGAGGAGCGAGGACGGGTCCGTCTGGGCGGCCAGGACCGTCGGCGCGAGGCGGCGCAGGCGCAGGGCCGCCGAGCGGCGGTCGGCGAGGATCTCGCCGAGCAGCGCGTCGTCGTCGCAGCGCACGTACGCGGAGGCCGCGCCGATCCGCAGGTGCCCGTGCTTCCGCGCCACGTCGTCGATGAGGTACGCGAGGGGCTGCGGCACCGGGGTGCGCGCGTGCGCGGCGAGGAAGGCGTGCAGGTCGGAGGCGGAGCGGCCGGTGTCGAGGGCGCGCCGCACCGAACCGGGCGTGAACCGGTAGACCGTCGCGCCACCCTTCGACTCCACGTCCGCCAGGACCGCGAGCGCGTCGGCCAGCGGACGCAGCAGCGGGCCGGGGGCGACGGCCGTCAGGTCGGCCTGGAGGAGCACGTGGTCGACGGCCTGCGGCAGCAGCGGTTCGAGGAGCTCCGCCGCGCGCTCGGCCGCGACCTCCGGCTCCACCCCTCCGCCCTCGGCGGCCTGCCCGGCGGGCGCGTCGAGCGGCAGGTTGAGCAGCGCCCGCGCGGCCGTGGACAGCGCGCCGCGCCCGGTGACGCCGAGCAGTTCGGCGTCCCCGAGGGCCCAGCGGGCGAGACGTTCCCGCAGGTCGGCGGCGGGGCGCGCGGCGACGGGGCCGCCCGGGCCGCGGCCCGGGCCCGCCTCGGAGGCCCAGGGCCCGGCCGCGCCGGACTCCGCACCGGAATCCGCGGCCGCGCCTGCGCCCGCGGCGGTGTCCGTGCCCACGCCCGGGCCCACGCCCGGGCCCGCCGTGGCGGGCGGTGCGCTCCTGGCCGTCGTCGTGCCGCGCGTCGGGCGTTCCCAGCGGAGGCGGGCCAGCAGCGTCTCCGGGTCGGCCGCCGCGCCCGGCGGCAGCGTCGCGAGGAGGGCGAGGACCCGGTGGCGTACCTCCGGCGCCGCCGCGCGGTCCAGGTCGGGGCCGAGCGCGGACAGCGTGCGGCCCTTCGCGTCCTGGCCGCCGACGAGCCCCGGGGTGCGGGTCGCCTCCAGCCAGGCGCCGGCCAGCCGGGCCCAGCGCTCGGCCGGCGGCTGGTCGAGCCAGTCGTCGTACGCGGGCGTCGGCGCGTACCGCTCGTCCGCCTCGCCGTCCGAGGCCAGCAGCCCCGCCCCGTACGCCAGCTCCACCCAGAAGGCGGCCACCGGCTCCGGCACGTCGAGCGCCGCCGCCGTCCGCTTCAGGTCCCGCACCGCGAGCCCGCCGGCCCGCAGCACCGCGGGCCCGCCGTGGTCCCAGGACTTCAGCAGCTCCTCGACCGTGGCGAGCGCCGCGTACGCCTGCCCGGCGGCGGCACTGTCCACAACCTGGGGACGGTAGTCGCGGGCCGCACCCACCTCCGGCGCGCGCGGCTCCGGCGCCCGGTGCGCCCGCCCGCCCCGCAGGTGCAGCGCCACCTCGCGCGGCAGCACCATCGTGCGCGGCGACACCGGCAGCAGCAGCCCCCGGTCGCGCAGCCAGCCCACCGGAGCCGTCGGCCGCGCCGTCACCTCGCCGTACGGCGGCCCCCACACGAGCCGGTCGAGGACGGAGAGCGCCTCCGGCGGCGCCGTGTCGAGCAGCGCCCCCATCCGCTTCCGGTCGGTGAAGAGCCCGGTCAGCGCGGCGACCGCCGAGACCGGGTCGTGCGTCGACGGCAGCCCGGCCGCCGCCACGATCTCCTGGAGCCGCCCCGGCGACATGCCCGCCGTCGCCTCCGCGACCGTTGGCCCGAGCCCGGTGGGGGACGGGTGCTGCGGCGACGGGGCGAGCAGCTCGCGCGCGGTCCGGACGAGCCGCAGCCGGTCGTCCTCGCCCCACACCAGCGCCTGCTCGCGCAGCAGCGCCACCGCGCGCGGCAGCGCCGCCTCGGTCTCCGGCTCCTCGTGCCCGCCGGTGAACAGGTCGAGCAGCACGGGGTACGGAGCCGGGTCGGGCGCCACCGCCAGCGCCTCCGCCACCTGGAGCGAGAACCGGTCGAGCCGCTCCAGGGCGCGCACCACCGAGGCCCGCGTCCCGGCCCGGGTCGCCAGCTGCGTCAGATCGTTCGGCACCGGGCCCAGCAGGTCGGGGCGGGCCCGCAGCAGCGCCGCGAGCCCGTCGTCGCCGCGCGCCCGCAGCGCCTCGGCCAGCGTGCGCGGACCCGCCGCGGTCCCCTTCGGACGTCCCTCGGGCACGTGCGCCTCCCGGTCCAGCTCGCCGATCCCCATCCGCCCCACGTTATCCGCTGCACAGGCGCTACCGTCAGGACCGGGACGGCGTTCGGCCGGACGGTGGAGGGGCGGCGTGGGCATCGAGAGCGACCGGATGGTCTTCGACTACCTGAGCGAGGTCGGCGACCTCGCCCAGCAGAGGCACCTCCCGCCCGGCGACCGCAGCGCTCTCGTCGCCGGTCTCCGCGACGAGATCGACCGCCGCCGCACCACCCGCGGCGAGGAGTCCCCCACGGCCGTCCGGGGGATCCTCGGCGACCTGGGCACCCCCGACGAGGTCGTCACGAAGGCCGCGTCGAGGCCGGGGACACCGGGCGCGGGGTCCGGGGCGGGGTCCCGAGCGCACGCGGCCGCGGAGTCCGGCGAGGGGTCCGGTACGGCCCCGGCCCCGGCCGCCGCCTGGTGGTCCGAGACCCGTGAGCCCGCCCCGGAGCCCTCCACGGCCCGGGCGGCCGTGCCGCACCCCCGTCCGGGTGACGCCGACGCCGGGAGAGGGGACCGGATCTCCGGCTGGGCGACCGGCGGCACGGCGGCGGCGGATCCGGACGTGCCCGGTTTCTTCGGCGGCATCGAGGCCCCCGAGCTCTTCCGGCCGCCGGAGCCCGAGGCGGAGGACGCGGAGGAGGAGTCCGGGGAGGAGACCGCCCCCAGGAGCCGGGTGCGCCGCGCCGCCGGGTGGCTGCTGAGCAGCCGTCCGAAGAAGGCGGGGGTGCGGGAGGAGGCCCCGGAGGAGGAGGCCGCGCCGGTCCGGGCGAGGGGCTTCGCGCACCCCTTCCTGCTGCTCGCCGCCGTGCTGCTGATCGCCGGCGCCGCGTTCGGCTGGCTGATCGCGCTGGCCCTCGGCTGGCTCATCGCCTACGGCTCCCGCCGGCTGAGCCCCGGCCAGGTGAAGACGGCCGTCTTCGTGCTGCCCGGGCTCGCCGCGGCGGGCGGCGTCGTCTGGCTCTGGGGGCGGGTGGAGGGACGCTGGGGCGAGGCGGTGGCCACCGGCGGCGACGCCATGGGCCAGGCCCTCGCCGAGACCTGGCCCTGGACCCTCAGGGCCGCCGCCCTCGCCTCCGCCGCCTACCTCCTCCTGCGCGCCCGCCGCCCGTGAAGCCGCGCCGTCCGTGAAGCCCCGCCGCCCCTGAAGCCCCGGCGGTACGAGCCCCGGCGTGCACACCCTGGCCCGCACATGCCCTACGGCCCCTACGGCCCCTACGGCCCCGCTACGACTCCTCCCACGGCGCCCCCGGCACCACCAGCGGCGAGCCCGTCACCGGGTCGGGGACGACGACCGACGGGAGGCCGAAGACGTCGTGGACCATCGCCTCGGTGACGATCTCGGACGGGGCGCCCTGCGCCACCACCCGGCCCGCCTTCATGGCGATGAGGTGGTCGGCGTACCGCGCGGCCTGGTTCAGGTCGTGGAGGACGAGGACCACGGTCCGGCCGCGCGCCCGGTTGAGGCGGCGGACCAGGTCCAGGACCTCCACCTGGTGCGCGATGTCCAGATAGGTGGTCGGCTCGTCGAGGAGCAGCAGGTCCGTCTCCTGCGCGAGGGCCATCGCGATCCAGACGCGCTGCCGCTGGCCGCCGGAGAGCTCGTCGACGGAGCGGTCGGCGAGGCCGGCGACGTCCGTGCGGGCCATCGCCTCCGTCACCGCCCGCTCGTCCTCCTCGGACCACTGCTTCCACCACGCCTGGTGGGGCTGGCGGCCGCGCGCGACGAGGTCCGCGACCGTGATCGCCTCGGGTGCGACGGGCGTCTGCGGCAGCAGGCCGATCGAGCGGGCGATCCGCTTCGTCGGCAGCTTCGCCAGCTCCTCGCCGTCGAGCAGGACCGCGCCCCGGACCGGCTTGAGGAGCCGGCCGAGCGCCCGGAGGGTGGTCGACTTGCCGCAGGCGTTGGGCCCGACGATGACGGTCACCTTGCCGTCGGGGATCACCAGGTCCAGGTCCTCGACGACCGTCCGGCTCTCGTAGGCGAGGGTCAGCCCCCGCGCGGCGAGCCTGCCGCCGACCGCCGCGCTCGTCTTCGTACCTTCGCTCATGCCTTCCCTCCCGTGCGGCTCCGGACGATGAGCCAGATCAGATACGGGGCGCCGACCGCCGCCGTGAGGACACCCACCGGCAGTTCCACCGGGGAGAAGAGCCGCCGCCCGATCAGGTCGGCGGCGACGACGACGAGGGCGCCGAGCAGTGCCGAGCAGAGCAGCGGGATCTGCGCCGTGCGCGTCACCCGGCGGGCGATCTGCGGGGCGAGCAGCGCCACGAAGTCGACCGGTCCGGCGACCCCGGTCGCCACGGACGCGAGGACCACGCCCACCGCGACGAGACCGAGCCGCACCCGGCCGAGCCGGACGCCGAGCGCGGTCGCCGTGGCGTCGTCGAGGGAGACGGTCCGCTGGGCGCGGGCCGCCCACAGCACGGCGGGCAGCATCAGCAGCAGTGTCCAGCGGACCGGCGCCGACTCCTCCCAGCCGCGCCCGTTGAGCGAGCCGGTCATCCAGATCTGCGCCTGCTGGGCGACGAGGAAGTCGCCCTTGGTCATGAAGAGGGTGATCAGGGAGCGCAGCGCGATCGCGATGCCGATGCCGATGAGGACGAAGCGGGTGGCGTGCAGCCCGCCGCGCCAGGCGAAGGCGTACACGAGGGCGGCGGCGAGGACGCCGCCGGCGATCGACAGGTAGGGCAGGACCGTGTACGAGGCGAGGCCGAAGGTCATCGCGGCGACGGTGACCGCGCCCGCGCCCTGGCTGATGCCGATGATGTCGGGCGAGGCGAGCGGGTTGCGGGCGACGGTCTGGATGAGCGCGCCCGCGATCCCGAAGGCGGCGCCGACGGCGAGCGCGGTGACGAGCCGCGGCTCGCGCAGCTCCTCGACGACGAACGCGGCGGGGGAGTCGCCGCCGGTGAGGACGGCGAGGACCTCGCCGGGGGAGAAGGTCTTCTCGCCGACGCAGAGGTACGCGACCGAGACCGCGGCGAGCAGCAGGAGCAGCAGGACGGCGGCGAGGACCGACCGGCGGTGGACGAGGAGGGAGGCGGGCCCGAGGCGGAGGAGCCCGTACCCGGCGGGCCGGGAGCCGGGGCTCTTCACGGCGGGGGTCACGAGGGCGGTCACGCCGGCACCGCCTTCCGCCGCACCAGCGTCACGAGGAACGGCACGCCGATGAGGGCCGTCATGACGCCGGCGGGGACCTCGCCCGGCGGGAAGACGATCCGTCCGGCGACGTCCGCGACGAGCACCATGACGGGTCCGATCAGCGCGGCCATCGGCAGTATCCACCGGTGGTCGGAGCCGACGACGGCGCGGGCGATGTGCGGGACGGCGAGGCCGACGAAGGCGATGGGTCCGGCGGCGGCGACGGCCGCGCCGGTGAGGACGGTGGCGCCGAGCCCGCCGACGATCCGGACGGTGGCGACCTTCTGCCCGAGCCCCTTGGCGACGTCCTCGCCGAGCGCGAGGGCGTCCAGGCCGCGCGCCACGGAGAGCACGAGCACGGCGCCGATCAGCAGGAACGGCCAGATCTGGGCGATCGTGGCCGCGTCCCGTCCGTCGAGGGAGCCGGTCTGCCAGAACCGGAACTCGTCGAGCGCGGCCGCCTTCGTCGTCAGCACGCCGGTCGTCACCGACAGCAGCAGCGCGTTGATCGCCGCGCCGCCGAGGGCGAGCTTCACGGGGGTGGCGCCGCCGCGGCCGCTGGTGGCGATCGCGTACACGGCGACGGAGGCGAGCGCGGCGCCGGCGAAGGCGAACCACACGTAGCCGGAGAGGCTGTGCACGCCGAGGAAGGCGATGGCGAGGACGACGGCGACGGAGGAGCCCTGGCTGATGCCGAGGATGCCGGGGTCGGCGATCGGGTTGCGGGTGATGCCCTGGAGGGCCGTGCCGGCGAGCGCGAGGGCGGCGCCGACCATCAGGCCGATGACGGTCCGGGGGACCCGGAGCTGCCGCACCACCTCGGCGTCGTCACCGGTGGCGGAGCCCAGGAGCGCGTCGAGGACGGTGCCGGGGGCGATGGCCCGGGCGCCGACGGCGAGGCTGAGGAGGACGGCGAGCAGCAGGGCGACGACGGCCGCCGAGGTCGCGAGGACCCGTCTGGAACGGAAAGCGGCTGTCATGAGCACCCATCGGGCGAGAAGCGAGAAGAAGGCGAAGGAGGTTCGGTAAGGCTTGGCTCAGTCTAAGCAGGGGCCTGATTCGAACACCCGGGCACAATGTCACCCATGACGACGAACGTTTCCGCAGGCCCGCTCACGGTCGGCTTCGACCTCGACCTGACCCTCCTCGACACCCGCCCCGGCATCCGGCTCACCTGGGAGACGTTCGGTGCCGAGTACGGCGTCGACGTCGACGCCGACCTCGTCGTCAGCCGGCTCGGCCCGCCGCTGGAGCAGGAGATGGCCCACTGGGTGCCCGCCGACCAGGTCACCGAGATGACCGCCCGCTACCGCACCCTGTACGGCGTCCACGCCTTCGCGCCGACCGTCCCCATGCCGGGTGCCCTCGACGCCCTCGACGTCGTACGGGAGGCAGGCGGCCGGACCCTCGTCGTCACCGCCAAGAACGGCCCGCACGCCGAGCAGCACTTCGCCCACCTCGGCATCGAGCCGGACGTGGTCGTCGGCGGCCTCTTCGCCGAGGGCAAGGCGGAGGCGCTGCGCGCCCACGGCGCCTCGGTGTACGTCGGCGACCACGTCGCCGACGTCCGCGGCGCGAAGGCCGCCGGCGCCTTCTCGGTGGCCGTGGCGACCGGCCCGTGCACCCCCGAGGAGCTGCGCGACGCGGGCGCCGACGTGGTCCTGGAGGACCTGACGGACTTCCGCGCCTGGTGGACGGCGTACGAGGCGGGGACCGCCCGCTAGGCGGCCCGCCGGGCCTGCCGCGCCTGCCGCCGCTGGGCCGCGACCGAGCGGAGCACCCCGGCGGCGGCGAGCGCGAAACCGACGCCCATCAGCATCGACACCAGGTAGGCGACGGTGGGGAAGGGATCGGTTCCGAGGAAGAGCGGAGCCACGGTGACCAGCGTCGCGACCGCCCCGATCGCGAAGACGACGACTCCCGCCTTGACGAGGCCGTCGCCCGGCGCCGAGTCGTCTGCGGATTCGTTCACCGGCCCTGTGGGGATTTCACTGCTCATGACGCCAGGGTAGTTCCCCGGTCGGCGCCCGGAGCATTAGCGTCTCTGATCGGCTGAGCGGGCCCGTGCGAACCGTCAGGTCAGGCTCGGGCGGTGTCCACCTGGGTGGGGAGGCGTGGGCGTGGAAATGGAATCCGGCGCCTAACGCTGCTCCTCGCGGCCTGTGTCGGCCGGTGGGCGTGCTGATCGCGGTCACACTCTGGTATCGGTCGGCTGCGCGAGACAGCCGTGGCCGGTCCGTTGATGTGTGTCCCTCCGGACGCTGGCCGGCGTGACCGGTGGGTCGGGCCAGGGAGGGAACCCCGCGTCGCCTGGGCGCGGGGCGGTTGGAACGCGGCCGGGTGGGGCCGGTCTTCGACCGGTCCGTCCGGTCGGTCGTGGTGGCTGCGATGACGGCTGTGGCTTCGATCTTCTCGATCACGGTGCGGATCATCATCTGCCCACTCGTCCGGTCCACGACGGTCTTGGCCTGGTGGGCCAAGCCGCGTGCGGCGATGCGGCGCCAGGCACCCTGATCCCGGTCGCCCTGCCAGCCGCAGTCGGGGCAGATGGCCCACTTCCAGCCGGGCACGCCAGGCCGGTCGGGGGCCTTACGGTGGCGCAGAGGCGCGAGGCAGTGCGGGCAGTGCTTGGAGGTGTCGCGAGGCGGGACGGTGACGACGGCGATGCCGGTCTCGGTGGCTAGGTGCCGGATCCACCTGGCGATCCGGCCTCGTACGGTCTGGGAGAGCCGGGTGTTCATCGTCCGGCCCATACCTCTGGCCTCCAGGGAGCGCAGGTTCTCCAGGTAGATGACCGTGGCTCCGGCGGCGATGGCCTGGTCGATGGCCCAGCGCGCCGCGGACCGGGCGAGAGCGTCGTTGAGGTTCGACCGACGCTCGGAAACGTGCCGGATCTCCTCTGCCAGCCTTTCCGCCTTGGTGCTCAGGGCTGGATCGGCGAGCCGTGCGTAGTGGTCGGACTTGGCGCGGAGGTGCTCGCCGATACGGCGCAGCCGGTGCTGCTTGGCCAGTACACCACCCGCCCGAAACTGTCCGCCCGCCCCGAGGGCGGTAAGCCGCCCGTCGTCGTGCAGCCGGACGGGGCCCGCGCTGAGGAGGGTGTTCAGACCCCAGTCCACGCCGAGGGCGACGGTGTGGCCGGAGCGCCTCGGCTTCGGTGCGGGGTGGGCATAGGAGAGATCGACTCGGACTCTTCCGCCGAGGGGGCGAAGGGTGGGCAGGTGGAGTACCGCGTTGGTGGGGATCGTGGGCGGCAGAGTGATGGGGCAGACAACCCACGTCCAGTCCGCGTACGTCTGCGGATCCGGCCGGATCGGAAGCTGGAGGCGCAGCAGCGCCCGGCGCCCGTCCTCGGAGCGCTCGATCGTGGCCTGCTGGCCGTCGCACGCGGCGAGCACCAGCATGTGGGCCGGACGCGGTGCGAGCTCCAGTTCGCACACATCCACGGGGAGACGCCCGTGCCTGCGCAGGAAGGTGGCGATCTGGCGGGTGCGGGAACGGATCACGCCGGACGCCAGGCACTCCCCGCCGGGAATCGCGCCACGTACCTGCTCCCATTCCGCGGCTGTGCGCCGGTCCGGATCTGCCGGCCAGGCTGTCAGGATCCCGGCCGTCAGGTCCGCGCGCCACTTCGCCGACCGCAGCACGCGCCCTGCCTGCTCCTGTGCCATACGTACGATCCGGTCGTTCACCTTCACAGGCCCGGCCGGGGCTACGGCCCAGCCCAGGCGGCGCAGAGCCATCCAGGCCTTCGAAGGCAGCCCGCGGCCGGCCGCGTCCACACCGGAGGCCAGCGCGTCCACGTCAGTGGCGTTCCAGTGTTCGGACAGCAAGGCACCGGCCATTCCGCCCACCAGGTCGGTACACCAGCCCACACGTGCCGCAAGGACAGCGGGGGTGAGGACTTCGCCGGTCCGCTCCACCACCCCCGACCGGAGCAGGACAGGGGCACAAGCGGTACGGGCCGCCTCCCCGTCGCCCAGTGGCAGCTTCCGGCTCACCACCCCTCCCCTCACTCGCGGTGCTCTCATCAGATCAACGACGCGATCAGGGGAAGGTCACCTTTTCGATCCAGGAACTCATGAACCCTGAGGCCCGGAAAGGTAGCGGCGTACGGTGGCGGCGTGACGACCGAAGACCTCGGCAAGACCTTGAGGCGGCTGCGCCGTCTGGCGGGCCTGGCACAGGAAGAGTTGTCGGAGCGTTCGAACGTGTCCGTGGATGTGATCCGGCAGCTTGAGCAGAGAAGGAAGCACTCGGCGCGTCTCCCCACACTGCACGCCCTGGCGAACGGGCTCGGGGTGGAGCTGACGACGCTGCTCGGTGACCCTCCGGCGGTCTCGTCCCAGGGGGAGAACGACGGTCCCAAGTTCGTGGCGGTGCGGCGTGCGGTCATGCCCGCGCTCTGGGCCCCGGAGCCGCCACCGCCGACCGCCGACTTCTCCCCGGACGCCCTGCGCGAGCGGATCGCGGACGGCTGGACCCGCTATCACGCAGCCGAGTTCGACGCGGTCATGGATGTGCTGCCCGGCCTGATCTCCGACGCCCGCTCAGGCACGGCCGATGCCCGCCGGGATGAGAGGGAGGAAGGATTCGCGGCCCTGGGCAAGGCGCTTCAGCTCGCCGGGCATGTCGCCGTACGGATGGGGAAGACGGATCTGGCACTGATCAGCCTGGAACGGGCGATGGACGCTGCCGCGCGGTCGTCGAACCCTCTGCTGCTCCCCATGCTGGTGAACTCCACTGCGTGGACGTATCAGCGCCAAGGACGGCTCGAAGACGCCCTGGGCATCGCCCTGCAAGCCGCGGACGACATGAAGAACAGGGGTCTCACCGAGACCGCGGACGGTTTGAAGGTGTGGGGTGGGCTGACGATGAGCGCCGCCACGTCGGCGGCGAGGAGCGGGGACTACGAGCGCGCGGCGGGCCTCATGGGTCATGCGGAGGAGGAGGCCGGGCGCGTCTCCAAGCTCCCCGAGGGCGGCGACAGCCGCATGGTGAGTGTGTTCAGCCCGTCGTCCGTCCGCATCGAGCGAGTGCGTCTAGCCGTCCAGTACGGGCATCCCGACGACGCGCTGACGCTCGCCAAGGGCATGCGGCTGAGCAAGGACACCCCGCCGTCCTGGCGGACCTGGCTGCTCCTGGACGTGGCCCGCGCCCACACGGACATCGGGGACGCGGCGAGCGCGGTCAAGACCCTGGAATCCCTGCGCAAGGTGGCGCCGACGTGGATGCGGCACCACACGCTGGCCGTCGCGATCGTGCGTGACCTGTGGTCGCTCCCCAACCACCCACCGGGGCTGAGGTCGTTGGCCGAGTTCCTGGGAGTCGCCGGCTAAGGGGCCGAAAGTGGGACGCTGCGTCCCTGTCGGTGCGCGCACCCAGCCGATTGCATGGGAGGCCGCTCGGAGCCCGGCCGACCGCAAGGAGTCGACACGTGAAGGCCGCCGCCCACACCGCAGCGAAACAGGTCCCCGATCGGACAGACCCGCTCGACGCGCGGAGGATGCGGGAGACGGCCCGAAGGGCGCTCGGAGAAGGGGCGGAGGCTCTGTCTCCGGAGCAATCGGACAGCCTGACCCAGGCCCTCCGGGGGATGCTCATGGTGGCCATCCCCGAGGTGACCGCAGCAGCCGACAGGTACCCGAAAGGGGACATGCCGCGCATCTGCGCCCTGGCGGGCGTCGAGGAGGCATCCCGCCGCCTCAGGGCCCGTCCCGTGCGGGCCGACTCCCCTTGGGCCCTGAGGCACGCCCAGCGGCTCGCACGGTCGGTGATGGCGCTCACGGACCACTATGTGAACCTCGGAGGTCAGGCATGAGCCAGTCGCTCTCCATCTGCAGGGGCTGCGAGGGCGTGATCACGGAGGAGGCCGACGCGGTGTTCCTCTGGCACGAAGCGGGCAACAGCGGCCCGGGGAGGGATGTGTACGTCCACCGTGAGCACGTCCACTTGGTGCGGGAGGACGAGACCGCCGTTCGCCTCCTCGCCCGCATCCTCGTGAAGCGCCTGACCTCTCCGGATGCCGCGTGGCGCAGGGACCTCTGACCGAG
Source organism: Streptomyces sp. NPDC047974 (assembly GCF_040653375.1). Classification (NCBI taxonomy): domain Bacteria; kingdom Bacillati; phylum Actinomycetota; class Actinomycetes; order Kitasatosporales; family Streptomycetaceae; genus Streptomyces; species Streptomyces sp. NPDC047974. Next base: position 38,391 of record NZ_JBEZNU010000014.1, on the reverse strand, counting down.
GCGATTCCGATAGCCCTTTTCCTGGACTTCGCGGTCCGTTCCCCGGTCCCTTCCCAGGCCAGGGCTTGGCTCGTTCGAGTGCGGGATTAACCCTCCCTGTGCCTGGGGACAGCCCCAGTAAGGTGTTCCAGGGCATTTCTACGGGCGCCCAGGAGTGTCCGGGACCGACAGAGGGAGAGTGTGCTTTGCCGACTGGCAAGGTCAAATGGTTCAACAGCGAGAAGGGCTTCGGCTTTCTCTCCCGTGACGACGGCGGTGACGTCTTCGTGCACTCGTCGGTGCTCCCTGCCGGAGTCGACGCTCTGAAGCCGGGCCAGCGGGTGGAGTTCGGTGTCGTCGCGGGTCAGCGGGGTGACCAGGCGCTCTCGGTGACGATTCTCGACCCGACGCCGTCGGTGGCGGCGGCGCAGCGCCGCAAGCCCGACGAGCTGGCGTCGATCGTGCAGGACCTGACGACGGTCCTGGAGAACATCACGCCGATGCTGGAGCGCGGCCGGTACCCCGACAAGGCGGCCGGCAAGAAGATCGCCGGCCTGCTGCGGGCGGTCGCGGACCAGCTCGACGTCTGACGCCTACGGGAACGACAGCGCGTCCGGGCCGAGGGGCGGTACGAGCCCCTCGGCCGCGGCGCGGGTGAGCAGGCCCCGGACCGCCGCGTAGCCGTCCTCGCCGAGGTCGGCGGTGAACTCGTTCACGTACAGGCCGATGTGCTGGTCGGCGACCTTCGGGTCCATCTCCTGCGCGTGCTCCATGACGTACGGCCGGGAGGCGGTCGGGTCGTCCCAGGCCATCCGCACCGAGCGCCGGGCGGAGTCGGCGAGCAGCCGCAGGGTGTCCGCGCCGAGCGAGCGGCGGGCGACGATCGCGCCGAGCGGGATCGGCAGGCCGGTGGTGGACTCCCAGTGCTCGCCCATGTCGGCGAGGCAGTGGAGTCCGTACGACCCGTAGGTGAAGCGGGCCTCGTGGATGACGAGCCCCGCGTCGACCTTCCCGTCCCGGACGGCGGGCATGATCTCGTGGAACGGCAGCACGACGACCTCGCCGACGCCTCCCGGGACGGTCTCGGCCGCCCACAGCCGGAAGAGCAGGTAGGCGGTCGAGCGCTCGCTGGGCACCGCGACCGTCTTCCCCCGCAGGTCGAGGCCGGGCTCGCGGGTCAGGACGAGCGGGCCGCAGCCGCGGCCGAGGGCCCCGCCGCAGGGCAGCAGCGCGTACTCGTCGAGGATCCACGGCAGGACGGCGTACGAGACCTTCAGGACGTCGTGGCCGTCGGTGCCGCTCTCCGCCCAGCCGTTGGTGACGTCGATGTCGGCGAAGGTGACGTCGAGGCGCGGGGCGCCGGGGACGCGGCCGTGGGCCCAGGCGTCGAAGACGAAGGTGTCGTTCGGGCAGGGCGAGTAGGCGATCTTCAGCTGCACGGCCGGGCCTCCGACAGGGTGGGTTCGAGTACGGCCACGGCGCGGCGCAGCGCGGCCAGGGCGTCGCCGATGCGCCAGGCGGCGCGGTCGCGGGGCCCCACGGCGTTCGACACGGCCCGCAGTTCGAGGACGGCGGTGCCGTGGGCGGCGGCGGCCTCGGCGACCCCGAAGCCCTCCATGGCCTCGGCGGCGGCCGCCGGATGCCGGGCGGCGAGCTCGTCGGCGCGGGCGGCGGTGCCGGTGACGGTGGAGACCGTGAGGACGGCGCCGGTGGTGTGCGGGAGCCCGGCGGCCGCGAGGGCGGTGGCGACGGGCCCGGTGAGGGCGTCCGGGACGCGGTGGACGGAGCGGCCGAAGCCGAGCTCGTCCACGGTCAGGTACCCGTCGGGCGTGTCGGCGCCGAGGTCGGCGGCGACGATCGCGTCCGCGACGACGAGCGAGCCGAGCGGGGCGCGGCCGGGGAAACCGCCGGCGATCCCGGCGGAGACGACGAGCCGGTAGGGCTCCCGGGCGAGCGCGGCCCGGGTCAGCGCGGCGCCCGTCGCGGCGGCGACGGCGGCGGGCCCGACCCCGCCGACGAGGACGTCCACGGCCGTCGGGCCGTCACCGTCCTCGTACCGGCGCAGCACGAGGCCGCCCGGCACGGGAAGCTCCACGGCCGGGCGGGCGGGGCCGCTCGCGAGGCCGCCGGCGACGGAGTCCGCCTCCGCCGCCACGGCCGTCACGATCAGGATCCGGCGGCGCACCGGAGGATCAGGATTCCTTCTTCAGCTTGAAGTGCCAGATGCCGGTGAGCGTCTTGCCGGTGTTCTCGACGATCGTCACCTGGGTCTCGTCGGGCGCCTCGCCGGTCGGGCCCTGACTGGAGAAGAAGGCGCTGGCCGGGATGGTCCGGTACGTCTTCTTGTACGGCTCCGGCTCGGCCTGCTGGCCGCCCAGGAAGATGGTCCAGCCGTTGTCGGCGATCGACGGGTCCACACCGAAGCGGATCTTGTCGTCCATGGCGACGGTGATCGACTTCTCGGCCTTCTTGTTGAGGCACTTCTGGACGTCGGACTCCTTGATGGGGTCGCCGTCGTTGTAGCAGGCCGCCTCGGAGTTGATCGATTCGGACCCGACCGTGACGGTCGCGATCGGAGTCGGCTTTTCGCAGGCGGTGAGGACGAGGAGCCCGGCGGAGACGGCCCCGAGGGCGGCAGCGGCCCGGCGGCGCGAGCCGGAGAAGAACGCAACGGTCATGAGCCGAAGGCTATCGGGCCGCCGCGCCACCGACACGCGGGGGTACGGCGCGCCGCGCACCCGGGGCCGATACGGCTCCGTCCGGGGCGTCTCAGGCCACCTTCGCGCGCTGCGGGCGGTCCGAGGTGCCCGGCCCGCGCGACGACAGCAGGCCCCGTACGGCGAGGAGCGCGCCGATCGCCAGGAAGCCGGCCGCCACCGCCATCCCCACCGTCCCGTTCAGCGGCGTCACGATCCCGAGCCCGCCGCCCACCACCCACGCCATCTGCAGCGCCGTCTCGGAGCGGGCGAACGCCGAGGTCCGCACGAGCTCCGGCACGTCCCGCTGGATCAGGGCGTCCAGCGACAGCTTCGACAGGGCCTGCGTCAGCCCCGCGACCGCGCCCAGCACGGCGACCATCACCCCGCCGAAGAAGACGGCGGCGCAGATCGCCGCGGCGAGCACGGTCGTGATCATCGTGGCGATGATCACCTCGGGCCGGCGCCCCCGGTCCCGCAGCAGCCCCGCGGCCGCCGTCCCGCAGGCGTTCCCCACCCCCGCCGCCACGCCCACGATGCCGAGCGACACGGCCGCCGACTGCCCCGACAGCGGATGCTCGCGCAGCAGGAAGGCCAGGAAGAAGATCAGGAAGCCGGAGAGCATCCGCTGCGCCGCGTTCGCCTGGAGCCCGTGCAGCACCGCCGGACCCACGGTCCGCAGACTCGGCTTCGTCTCGCCGTGCGTCAGCAGGTGTGCCCGCCGCTCGCCCTTCGCCGAGTCCACCTTGTGCGGCATCCGCACCGCCCAGTACGTCCCCAGCAGGAACAGCGCGCACGCCCCGAACAGCGGCCAGCGCGGACCGACCAGCTGGAGTCCCGCCCCGATCGGCGCGGCGATGCCCGTCGCCAGCAGACCGGCGAGCGTCACCCGGGAGTTCGCCTTCACCAGCGAGAAGCCCGTCGGCAGCAGCCGGGGCACCACGGCGCTGCGCACCACCCCGTACGCCTTCGACGCCACGAGCACGCCGAGCGCCGCCGGATACAGCTCGATCCCGCCCGTCGCCACCGCGCCCGACATCAGCACGGCGAGCACCGCCCGGGTGAGCATCGCCGCGGCCATCGCCGCCCGCCGCCCGTGCGGCAGCCGGTCGAGGAGCGGGCCGATGACGGGCGCGAGGAGCGTGAACGGCAGCATGGTGATGGCGAGGTAGAGCGCGACGCGCCCGCGGGCCTCGTCGGTCGGCACCGAGAAGAACACCGTCGACGCGAGCGCCACGGTGATCATCACGTCCCCGGCGCCGTTGACCGCGTGCAGCTCGATCAGCTTCCCGAGCCCCGACTCGCCCGCGCCGTGCGCGTGCGTGGCCCGCCGGATCCCCTTCGCGGTCCCCGTGAACGGCAGGTGCAGCGCGCGCCCCACCGCCCGGCCCGCTCGGCGGAGCGGCCCGGGACGATCGTGGGATCGGCCGGAGGACCGTGCGGCTGCCACCACCTCATAGTGCCCCAACCCGGGCCCGCCCGAACCGAGCGGACGCCCCGGGGTGTCGGGGACACGCCGGTGCGGGACGGGCCCCGGCACGGGCGCGGGCGCCGTCCCGGGCCGGGCTCCCGCGGGCTCGATCCGGGTCACTTGGGGCGCGCAGGTGGGCCCAGGCCCGCGAACGGGGTAGCGTGCGTAGCGCGCCACCGGCGGTTCCTCTCGGCCGCGCGCCCCTTCGGCATCCCGCAGAATGGATGACGATAGGTGCGCCCGAGACGTGTGAGACCGGTCGGGTGCGGACGTCGATGCGGCCCTCAGGTCCGCTCCGCCCGCCCCGCTCCCGGAGCCTCGCTCCCGGACCTCGGCCGGCGCACCCGTGAGACGGCGTAGGAGAGAAGCGAGACCTGTGAGTGCTGCGACGACGCGAGACCGTACCCCGCGTACCCCGCGAGCCACGCGTACCCCGGCCCCCGACCGCCTCTGCGCCGAGGCCGTAGACCTCGCGCGGGAGGCGGCCGAGGAGGCTGCCGCACCCGGCGTCGTCGGCGAGCACGCCGGTGTCGTCGCGGAGGGCGACCGGGTCGTCACGCACTACTTCGAGTGCAAGGAGCCCGGATACCGCGGCTGGCGCTGGGCCGTCACCGTCACCCGCGCCTCCCGCGCCAAGAACGTCACGCTTGACGAAACCGTCCTGCTGCCCGGCTCCGACGCCCTCCTCGCGCCCGAGTGGGTGCCGTGGAGCGAGCGGCTGCGCCCCGGCGACCTCGGGCCCGGCGACCTCCTGCCCACCGAGCAGGACGACCCGCGCCTGGAGCCCGGCTACACCGGCGAGGACGTCCCGCCGCCGAACTCCGCGGTCTCCTCGGAGCTCGCGGAGCACCTCGACGCGGAGGACGCCGAGATCACGGGGCGGGCGTCGGCGCGCGGTGCGATCGCGGCCGTCGCCGACGAGCTCGGCATGGGCCGGGCCCGTGTCCTCTCCCGCCACGGCCTCCGCCTCGCGGCGGACCGCTGGGACGACTCCTTCGGCCCCCGCACGCCGATGGCCCAGGCCGCGCCGGCGACCTGCCAGTCCTGCGCCTTCCTGATCCCCCTGTCCGGCTCGCTCAGCCAGTCCTTCGGCCTCTGCGCCAACGAGCTGTCGCCGGCGGACGGCCGGGTGGTCTCCCTCGCGTACGGCTGCGGCGGGCACTCCGAGGCGGCCGTCATGCCGACCCCGCCGCGTCCGGCCGAGCCGGTCCTGGACTCCACGGCCGTGGACCCCTTCCCCCTCCGTCCCCCCACGGACTCCGGCAGCACCGTCCCCGAGGACACCACCACGTCGGACCTGGGCCACTCCTGACTCCAGGGCCGGCGCCCCGCCCCGCCCGGCCGCGCCCCCGGTTCCGCCGGGGCGCCGCCCGGCCCGTCCCTGCCCGGGCTCCCCGCGCCTGAACGGCTCGGCACCCGTGCGGCCGCGCCGGGGGCACCCCCACCCACCTGTTCCGCACCCCGGCCCGGGAGCCGCCCAGGCCCCGCCCCGGGGTCGCCGAGGCCTGCCCCGCGCTGGTCGGAAGCCTGGTCCGGCAGGGCTCGGGAGGGCCGTCACGGGGGTTTTCGGGGGCCGTTCGGCGGGGTAAGCGGGGGTTCTCGGAGGGGTCGTCGGCGACGTGCGCGGGGCGCGGTAACTTCGGCGCGGGACCGAAGGCCGGAAACAGCAGAGTGGAGTCACACGTGAGCGTCACCGTCCGGACGACGACCGACGGCAGCGACCCCTTCGGCACCGCGCGGCTCCGCAGAGGGGTGCTGGACGCCTGGACCGCCTCCCCGGCCCGCTTCCGCGAGGACGCGAACGCCGAGGAGGACCTCGCCCTGGGGGGCTACCGCGACCGCCTCGTCGTGGAACTGGCGCAGAACGCCGCCGACGCCGCCGCCCGGAGCGGCCGCACCGGACGGCTTCGGCTGACGCTGCACCCGGCGGACGCCGACAGCCCCGCCGTGCTGGCCGCCGCCAACACCGGCGCCCCGCTCGACGCGACCGGCGTCGAGTCGCTCTCCACGCTCCGCGCCTCCGCCAAGCGCACCGAGCGGGACACGGCGACGGCCGTCGGCCGCTTCGGCGTCGGTTTCGCCGCCGTCCTCGCCGTCTCCGACGAGCCCGCCGTCCTGGGGCGGCACGGCGGCGTCCGCTGGTCCCTCGCGGAGGCCCGCGAGATGACCGCCGACGTGGCCCGCCACGTCCCGGGCCTCGGCGACGAACTGCGCCGCAGGGACGGCCATGTACCGCTGCTCCGGCTGCCGCTGCCCGCCGAGGGCACCGCGCCCGACGGCTACGACACCGTCGTCGTCCTCCCGCTCCGCGACGCCGCCGCGCACGGCCTCACCGAGCGGCTCCTCGCGTCCGTCGACGACGCGCTGCTGCTCACTCTTCCGGGTCTCTCCGAGATCGTCGTGGAGACCCCGGAAGGAGTACGCACGCTGACCCGTTCCGAGGAGGACGGGTACGTCCGGATCGAGGACTCGGCCGCCGAGGGCCCGAACCGCTGGCGGACCGTCAGCCACGCCGGCCCGCTCGACCCCGGCCTGCTCGCCGACCGCCCGGTCGAGGAGCGGCTCCGCCCGCACTGGTCGGTCACCTGGGCCGTCCCCGTGGACGGCGCCGGCGCCCCCCGCTACCCCCGCACCGCGCCCGTCGTGCACGCGCCGACGCCGACCGACGAGCCGCTCGGCATCCCCGCCCTGCTGATCGCCTCGCTGCCGCTGGACACGGCCCGCCGCCACCCGGCGCCGGGACCGCTGACGGACTTCCTGGTGCAGCGGGCGGCCGACGCGTACGCCGAACTCCTCGCCGACTGGCGGCCGGTGACGAGCGGCGCGCTCGACCTCGTGCCGGGCCCGCTCGGCAAGGGGCCGCTCGACGGGGCGCTGCGCGAGGCGATCCTGGACCGGCTGCCGCGGGTCGCGTTCCTCGCGCCGGCCGCGCCGACGGAGGACCTCCCGGCGCTGCGCCCGATCGAGGCGGAGGCCGTCGAGGGCGCGGGCGCGGAGACGGTCGGAGTGCTCGCCGAGGTGTTCCCCGGGCTGCTTCCGGCGGGCCTGGAGCGCCGCCCCGAGCTGCGGACGCTCGGCGTGGGCCGGGTGCCGCTGACGGAGGCGGTGGACCGGCTGGCGGGCGTGGAGCGGGCGCCGGAGTGGTGGCGGCGGCTGTACGACTCGCTCGCCGGGGTGGACCCGGACCGGCTGACGGGCCTTCCGGTGCCGCTGGACTCGGGCCGGACGGTCATCGGGCCGCGCCAGGTCCTGCTGCCGCAGGAGGGCACTCCGGCGCAGCTGTCGAAGCTCGGCCTGAAGGTGGCGCACCCGGAGGCCGTCCACCCGCTCCTGGAGAAGCTGGGGGCGCTCCCGGCCACGCCCCACGCCGTCCTGACGACGCCGCAGGTGCGGGGGGCGGTCGCGCACTCCCTCGAATCGGCCGACATGTGGGACCTGGACGCGCCGGAGCTGGACGCGGACGAACTGGTGGAGATCGTCCTCGGTCTCGTACGCGACGCGGACCTGGAGCCCGGCGACGAGCCGTGGCTCGGCGCGCTGGCCCTCCCCGACGACGAGGGCGAGCTCGCCCCGGCGGGTGAACTCGTCATGCCGGACTCGCCGTTCGCCGCCGTGATGCGGGAGGGCGAACTCGCCTTCGTCGACGCCGAGCTGGCCGACCGCTGGGGCACCCGCCCGCTCGCCGCCTGCGGTGTCCTCGCGCACTTCGCGCTGGTCCGGGCCACCGACCTCGTCCTCGACCCGGACGACCTGGAGCCCCGGGTGGGCGACTTCCCGGAGCCGGACGACGCGGGCCTGCTCGAAGCGGTCGACGTGTGGTGCGAGGACGTCCTCGACCAGCTGCCGCCGACCCCGGTGCCGCCGGTGGCGACGGAGATCGTGGCGGTGCGGGACCTGGACCTGATCGACGACGACGCCTGGCCGCAGGCGCTGGCGCTTCTCGCGCGGCCGCCGTTCCGGGACGCCCTGATCCAGCCCGTGCGGGTCCTCCTCCCGGACGGCACGACGCAGACGGTCCGCCCGTACACGGCCTGGTGGCTGCGCGACCACCCGGTCCTCGACGGGCGCCGCCCGGCGGGCCTGCGGGCGGAGGGCTCGGACCCGCTCCTCGCCGGCCTGTACGACTCCGCCGACGCGACCGGCTTCGAGGACGAGCAGGTGCTGCGCGCCCTCGGCGTCCGCACCTCGGTGGCGGCCCTCCTCGACGAGCCGGGCGGCGCGGCGGAGCTCCTCGCCCGCCTCGCCGACCCGTCCCGCGAGGTCACCTCCGCCCAGCTGCACGCCCTCTACACGGCGCTCGCGGACCTGGATCCCGACCAGGTCACCCTCCCGGACGAGCTCCGGGCGGTCGTGGACGGCGAGCTGGTCGTCGTGGACGCCTCCGAGGCGCTGGTCGCGGACGCCCCCGACCTCCTCCCGCTCGCCGCCGGCCTGCCGCTCCTCCCGGTCTCCCCGTCCCGGGCGGCCGACCTCGCGGACCTCTTCCAGGTCCGCAGGCTGAGCGGGACCGTCCCGGCGAAGGTCACCACGGAGGGCGAGGTGCACGAGGTCCCGGCCTCGGTCCACGCCCTCCTCGGCCCGTCGACGCCCGCGACCTACGTGGAGCACGAGGAGCTCCGCGCGGGCGGCACCGAACTGGACTGGCGCCTCACCTCCGACGGCACCCTGCACGCCGCCACCCTGGAGGGCGTGGCGGCCGCCCTCGCCTGGGCCACCCGCCAGTGGCCCCGCCGCTTCGAGGTGGCCGCCCTCCTGGAGGACCCCACCCGCACGGAGGAACTGGCCCGCGACCGCTGGTTCGACTAGGCCGGCCCGGCCCGGGGCGCCGGTTCCGCGTCGGCCCGGGCCGCGGGGTCAGGCGGGGAACCTGCGGTCCACCCAGCGCCAGGCGAGTTCCAGGACCGCCGCGCCCGCCGCCGCGACGGCCACGGCCGCCCAGGGCATGGTCGTGCCGACGAGCTTGAGGGCGAAGAAGTCCTGGAGCCAGGGGACGGCGAGGACGAGGAGGAAGGCGCCGCCCATGGTGGCCACCAGGGCGATCCGCCACCAGGTGTAGGGGCGGGCGATGATCGCGAGGACCCACATCGAGACGAGGAAGAGGGTGAGGGTGGCGGCGCTGGTCTCGGCGCCCAGCGCGTCCGCGCCCGTGTAGTGGTGGCGGGCCAGCAGGTAGGTGGTGAAGGTGGCGGCCGCCGCGACGACGCCGCCGGGGATCGCGTACCGCATGACCCGGCGGACGAAGTGCGGCTTGGCGCGTTCCTTGTTGGGCGCGAGGGCGAGGAAGAAGGCCGGGACGCCGATCGTCAGCGTGGAGAGCAGGGTGAGGTGCCGGGGGAGGAAGGGGTACTCGATCTGGCTGACCACCACCAGGATCGCCAGGAGGACCGAGTAGACGGTCTTCGTGAGGAAGAGCGTCGCCACCCGGGTGATGTTGCCGATGACCCGGCGGCCCTCGGCCACCACCGACGGCAGCGTCGCGAAGGAGTTGTTCAGGAGGACGATCTGGGCGACGGCCCGGGTCGCCTCCGAGCCCGAGCCCATGGAGACGCCGATGTCGGCGTCCTTCAGGGCGAGGACGTCGTTGACGCCGTCGCCGGTCATGGCGACCGTGTGCCCGTGGGACTGGAGCGCGGCGACCATGTCCCGCTTCTGCTGCGGGGTGACCCGGCCGAAGACCGCGTTCTCGTCGAGGACCGTCGCCATCTCCTCCCGGCCGGAGGGCAGCGTGCGGGCGTCGACGGTGTGGTCGGCGCCGGGCAGCCCCAGCTTGCCGGCGACCGCGCCGACGGAGACCGCGTTGTCGCCGGAGATGACCTTGGCGGCGACGTTCTGGTCGGCGAAGTAGGCGAGGGTGTCGGCGGCGTCGGGCCGCAGCCGCTGTTCGAGGACGACGAGGGCGGTGGGGCGCGCGTCCTTCGCGACGTCCGGGGAGTCGAGCTCGTGGACCGTACGGGCGAGGAGGAGGACCCGCAGGCCCTCCTCGTTGAGGTGGTCCATCTCCGCCAGGTTCGGGTCGCCGTGGGGGAGGAGGACGTCGGGGGCGCCGAGCAGCCAGGTGGACTCCTCGCCGTCGCCCTCGCTGAACGCGGCGCCGCTGTACTTGCGGGCCGAGGAGAAGGGCAGCGACTCGGTGCACCGCCACTCCTCGGCGTCCGGGTAGGCGTCGATGATGGCCTGGAGGGAGGCGTTGGGCCGCGGGTCGGACTCGCCGAGGGCGCCGAGGACCTTGCGCACGTACGCCTCGTCGGAGCCGTTCAGGACGCGGACCTCGGTGACGTCCATGCCGCCCTCGGTGAGCGTGCCCGTCTTGTCCAGGCAGACGACGTCGACCCGGGCCAGGCCCTCGATGGCCGGCAGCTCCTGCACCAGGCACTGCTTGCGGCCGAGCCGGATGACGCCGATGGCGAAGGCGACGGAGGTGAGCAGGACGAGCCCCTCGGGGATCATCGGGACGATGCCGCCGACGGTCCGGGCGATGGAGTTCTTGAGGTCGTTGTCCTTGACGACCAGCTGGCTGATGATCAGGCCGATCGCGGTCGGCACCATCATCCACGTCACGTACTTGAGGATCGTGGAGATGCCCGAGCGCAGCTCGGAGTGGACGAGCGTGAAGCGGGACGCCTCCTCGGCGAGCTGCGCCGCGTACGCCTCCCGGCCGACCTTGGTGGCGGTGAAGGCGCCGCCGCCGGCGACGACGAAGGAGCCGGACATGACGGGGTCGCCGGGGCGTTTGACGACGGGGTCGGCCTCGCCGGTGAGGAGGGACTCGTCGATCTCCATGCTGTCGGCCTCGGCGACGACGCCGTCGACGACGACCTTGTCGCCGGGGCCGAGCTCGATGAGGTCGCCGAGGACGATCTCGGAGGTGGAGATCCCGGCGGCGCGGCCGTCGCGGCGGACGGTGGGTTTCGCCTCGCCGATGACGGCGAGCCCGTCGAGGGTCTTCTTGGCGCGCAGCTCCTGGATGATGCCGATGCCGGTGTTGGCGACGATCACGAAGCCGAAGAGGCTGTCCTGGATCGGGGCGACGATCAGCATGATCACCCAGAGGACGCCGATGATCGCGTTGAAGCGGGTGAAGACGTTGGCCCGGACGATGTCGGCGGTGGAGCGCGAGCTGCGCACGGGTACGTCGTTGACCTCGCCGCGCGCGACGCGTTCGGCGACCTCGGCGGAGGTCAGTCCGGCGGGGCGGTGGACGACGGGAGGTTCGGTCTCGACGGGGGTGCCCGGGGTGTCGCCGCTGTCCGTGTCGATCTTCGCCCGCTGCGTCATGGTTCCGACGGTACGACCGGAATCGACCGTTCACCTGCTGGGAAGCGGCAGGATCCGACCGTGGGAGGACCGGAATCGTCCCGTGGTGCTACACGGGGACGCGGTGCTGCGCGGTGCTACGCGGGGGACGCCCCGCCCGCCTCCTCGGCCTCGCGTGCCGCCTCGTGCCGCTTGATGGCCGCGTCGCGCCTGCGCACGTACCAGATGCCGAGCAGACCGAGCGCGCCGCCGGCCAGGCAGGTCCACACCCAGGAGGTGATGTCGCGGTCGGCGAACCAGCCGTAGAAGGGGAGCTGCACGAGGAAGAGGACGAACCAGATGATCGTCCCGCCGGTGATCGTCGCGACGACCGGCCCCTCCAGGGGTGCGGGTGCCTCGTGCTTCGGTGTCCACTTCGCCATGCCGCCAGTCTAGGTGGGCCGAAATCGGGTCTACGCGCGGAGATGGACTCCCGCTCGTTCATGTGTTCATACTGAAACGGTTTGCCTGAGGCGGGTTTCCCTCGTATGAACCGCCAAAAAAGGACTTCTGGACTTCTTTCCCGAAGAGGAACCCACCCCCATGAGCACCACGGCCGCCGCCAAGGCCCCTGCCCCCGAACCGCAGGTTCCGCAGGAACCCACGTCCGGTCTCGACCGCTTCTTCCGGATCTCCGAGCGCGGTTCCACCGTCGCCCGCGAGGTCCGCGGCGGTTTCGCCACCTTCTTCGCGATGGCCTACATCATCGTGCTGAACCCGATCATCCTCGGCAGCGCCAAGGACATGTACGGGCACCAGCTCGACAGCGGCCAGCTCGTCACCGCCACCGTCCTGACCGCGGCGTTCTCGACGCTCCTCATGGGTGTCATCGGCAACGTCCCGATCGCGCTCGCCGCCGGCCTCGGCGTCAACACGGTCGTCGCCCTCCAGCTGGCGCCCCGGATGTCCTGGCCGGACGCCATGGGCATGGTCGTCCTCGCCGGCATCGTCGTGATGCTGCTCGTCGCGACCGGTCTGCGCGAGCGCGTCATGAACGCCGTCCCGGTCGGCCTGCGCAAGGGCATCGCGATCGGCATCGGCCTCTTCATCATGCTGATCGGCCTCGTCGACTCCGGCTTCGTCTCCCGCATCCCCGACGCCGCGCACACCACCGTGCCGCTCCAGCTCGGCACCGGCGGGCACCTGCTCGGCTGGCCGGTCCTGGTCTTCGCCCTGGGCACCCTGCTGACCCTCGCCCTGATCATCCGCAAGGTGCCGGGCGCGATCCTCATCTCGATCGTCGTCATGACGATCGTGGCGATGGTGATCAACGCGGTCGCGGACATCCCGTCCTGGGGCCTGACCACCCCGGAGTGGCCCGGCAACCCGGTCGCCTCCCCGGACTTCGGCCTGGTCGGCGAGGTCAGCCTCTTCGGCGGCTTCGCGAAGGTCGGCTACCTCACCGGCGCCCTCTTCGTCTTCACCGTCCTGCTGTCCTGCTTCTTCGACGCCATGGGCACGATCCTCGGCGTCGGCGACGAGGCCAAGCTGATCGACAAGGACGGCAACTTCCCGGGCATCAACAAGGTCCTGCTCGTGGACGGCCTCGCCGTGGCCTCCGGCGGCGCGACCTCCTCGTCGGCCACCACCTGCTTCGTGGAGTCCACGGCGGGCGTCGGCGAGGGCGCCCGTACCGGCCTCGCCTCGGTCGTCACGGGCGGTCTGTTCTCGGTGGCGCTGTTCCTCACGCCGCTCGCGACCATGGTGCCGTCGCAGGCGGCGACCCCCGCGCTGCTCGCGGTGGGCTTCCTGATCCTGGCCGGGTCGGTCAAGGACATCGACTGGGCCGACTACACCATCGCGGTGCCGGCCTTCCTGGCCATGACGATGATGCCGTTCACGTACTCGATCACGAACGGCATCGGCATCGGCTTCATCAGCTTCAGCGTGCTGCGTCTCGCGGCCGGACGGGGCCGTGAGGTCCCGGCGGCCATGTACGTCGTGTCGGCGATCTTCGTCTTCTACTACGCGATGCCGGCGCTGGGCCTGACCTGATCGAGCGGGGAGGGGGCGGCGCCGGGAGGCTCCGGCTCCGCCCCCTCCCCGTAGAACTTCTCCGTCTCCTCGACGGCGGTCTTGAACCGCTCGTCGAAGTCCTCTCGAATGAGCGTCCGGACGACATAGTCCTGGACGCTCATTCCCCTTTTCGCGGCGTGACCCTTGAGCCGGTCGAGCAGCTCACTGTCGATGCGCAGGCTGAGCACTGTCGATCCCATGCCGTTCAGGGTCGGGGCTGCCGGTGCCCCCGTGCGTCACTTTCCGGATCCGACTCACTCATTTGGGTGATGCATGGATATCGGTCCGTGACCTGGGGCGGCGCGAGGCGTGCGGTACGCGACCGTGTGACACGCACGACACACGGGCCGGCGGACGCCCCCCGAGTGGTCCTTAGTCAGAGTAATGAGTTAGGCTAACTACATGCCCGACCTGTCCCACGGCACCGCCGACGACGCCGCGGCCGTGAACGCGATCCGCTCGTCCGTCATGCGGCTGAGCCGGCGCCTCAAGCGCCAGCGCGTCGACGAGTCGCTGAGCCCGACCGAGATGTCGGTGCTCGGCACCCTGGCCCTCTGCGGCTCCGCCACCCCCGGTGAGCTGGCCCGCAAGGAGCACGTACAGCCGCCGTCGATGACCCGCATCGTCGCACTGCTCGAAGCCAAGGGACTGGTCCGGCTGGAGCCGCACCCCGACGACCGCCGGCAGAAGGTGGTCAGCCAGACCGAGCAGGCCGAGGCCATGCTCGAGGACGCCCGCCGCAGGCGGAACGCCTGGCTGGCCTCCCTCGCCGAGGGCCTGGACGAGGACGAGTGGGCCGTACTGCGCGCGGCCGCTCCGGTCCTGGAGAAGCTCGCCCATCTCTGAACCGAGCGCCAAGGAGGCGACGCACTTTGAGCACGGGACCCGGAGCAGACTCCGCACCCGTCCACCAACCCACCACGACCCGAGGAGGCGGTAAGGCCCGCAGCGGGACCTTCTCCTCCCTCTCGATCCGGAACTACCGGCTGTTCTTCACCGGAGCGATCGTCTCCAACACCGGTACGTGGATGGCCCGGATCACCCAGGACTGGCTCGTCCTCAGCCTCACCGGCTCGGCCGCCGCCGTCGGCATCACCACCGCCCTGCAGTTCCTGCCGATGCTCCTCTTCGGCCTCTACGGCGGGGTCATCGCCGACCGCTACCCGAAGCGGCGCCTGCTCCTCGTCAGCCAGGCCGCCCTCGGCCTGTGCGGCCTCGCGCTCGCCGTCCTCACGCTCTCCGGCCACGTCCAGGTCTGGCACGTCTACCTGATCGCCTTCCTCCTCGGCATGGTGACGGTCGTCGACAACCCGGCCCGGCAGTCCTTCGTCTCCGAGATGGTCGGCCCCGACCAGCTCCGCAACGCGGTCTCGCTGAACTCGGCCAACTTCCAGTCCGCCCGGCTCGTCGGCCCCGCCGTCGCCGGCGTCCTGATCGCCGGGGTCGGCAGCGGCTGGGCCTTCCTCATCAACGGCCTGTCCTTCCTCGCGCCGCTGACCGCCCTGTGGCTGATGCGCCCCGCCGAGCTCCACAAGGTCGAGCGCGCCCCGCGCGGCAAGGGCCAGCTCCGCGAGGGCCTGCGGTACGTCGCCGGCCGCCCGGACCTGATCTGGCCGATCGTCCTGGTCGGCTTCATCGGCACCTTCGGGTTCAACTTCCCGATCTGGCTGACCGCCTTCTCCGGCGAGGTCTTCCACGTCGGCGCCGGCACCTACGGCTTCCTCAACACCCTGATGGCTGCGGGCTCCCTCGCGGGCGCCCTGCTCGCGGCCCGGCGCGGCTCCACCCGGCTGCGGATGCTGGTGATCGCCGCGGGCGTCTTCGGCGTCCTGGAGATCGCGGCGGCCTTCTCGCCGTCCTTCTGGCTCTTCGCGCTGCTGCTCGTCCCCATCGGCATGGTCGGCCTCACGGTGAACATCACCGCGAACTCGGCCGTCCAGATGGCGACCGACCCGGCCATGCGGGGGCGCGTGATGAGCCTCTACATGATGGTCTTCGCGGGCGGCACCCCGATCGGCGCGCCGCTCCTGGGCTGGGTCACCGACACGTACGGCGCCCGCGTCGGCTTCGCCACCGGCGGCCTGGTCTCCCTCGCCGCCGCCGCGGTCATCGGCCTGGTCCTGGCCCGCATCGGCAACCTGAGGGTGGCCATGGGCTGGCGCCACGGCCACCCCAGCGTCCGCTTCGTCCCCCGCGCGACCCCGCAGCGGCTGGCGACGGCGGCCTGACCCGCCCGCGGCGGGCCCGACGGCGCGGAGGGGGCGGGGGCGGGGCTTCGGCGGCCCCCGCCCCCGTCCGCTGTCACACCCGCATCTCCAGGACCTGTCCCGGCCAGTCGCCGACGGTGAACGGGTCGGTGCGGGTGAAGCCCTGGCGTTCGTAGTACGCGACGAGGCGTCCCTCGCTGCCCGCGAAGCAGTCCACGCGGAGCAGCGGGACGCCCTGGCGGCGGGTCTCGTCCGCCGCGTGGGCGAGCAGGGCGGCGCCGACGCCCCGACCGTGGAACCGGCCGTCCGTGGCGAGGTAGCGGACGTACCGCTCCGGCTCCCCGGCCGGCGGGACGTACGCGCCGGGGTGCGGGGTCAGGGTGAGGGTGCCGGCCGGGACGCCGTCCACCTCGGCGATCCACGGGTCGCCCTCGCCCATGACCTGCCCGACGTGCTCGACCGTCTTCGGCCGCGTGGTGAACGGGGTGGTGCCCCACTGGGCGGTGATCCCCCTGCCGTTGAGCCAGACCACGGCGCTGTCGAGGATGGCGAGCACGGCCGGGAGGTCCGCGGGTCCGCCCCGCCTGATCTTGATCGCGTTGTCCATCCGGCCGAGGCTATCCGCTGCCACACTGGCGGGCATGAGGCTTTTCGCCGCCGTCCTGCCGCCCGCGGAGGCGCTCGCCGAGCTCGGTGCCGCCGTCGACGCGCTCCACGCCCTGCCCGGTGCGCGGTCCCTGCGCTGGACCTCCCGGCCCGGCTGGCACTTCACGCTCGCGTTCATGGGGGAGGTCGACGACGGGCTCCTCCCGGACCTCCGGGCCCGGCTCGCCAGGGCCGCCGGGCGCACCGCGCCCTTCGGGCTGCGGCTGCACGGCGCCGGCCACTTCGGCCCGCGCGCCCTGTGGACCGGCGTCGCCGGCGACCTGGACGCCCTGAGGAGGCTCGCCGAGCGCGCCGACGCGGCGGCCCGCAGGGCGGGGATCCCGATGGAGGAGCACCGCCGCTACCAGCCCCATCTGACGATCGCCCGGGCCCGCGGCGAGGGCGCCCCGCTGGCCCCCTTCCTCGACGCGCTCGACGGCTTCGAGGGCACC
This sequence comes from Streptomyces sp. NPDC047974, assembly GCF_040653375.1. Taxonomy (NCBI): domain Bacteria; kingdom Bacillati; phylum Actinomycetota; class Actinomycetes; order Kitasatosporales; family Streptomycetaceae; genus Streptomyces; species Streptomyces sp. NPDC047974. Next base: position 21,632 of record NZ_JBEZNU010000014.1, on the reverse strand, counting down.
CGCTGGGAGGTCGGCGAGCTGGCCCTGGTCCGCTCGAACCTGCCGGTGAGCGGGGTGGCGGGGGAGCAGCCCCGGTACGAGACGGTGGAGGCCTGGCCGCTGGCGGGCCGCGAGGAGGGCCCGGGTTAACCTCGACGGGTGGATCCGAAGACTCGTAACCAGATCATGGCCGGCGTGCTCGTACTGATGTTCGCGATCATCGCGGTGGCGTCGGTGGTCGGGCAGTAGCGTCCCCGGGGCCGGCCCTTGCTTCGAGCGCGCTCCAACGAGTTGGCTTGTGCCCCATGGAGTACACGCAGCTCGGACGCACCGGACTCAAGGTCAGCCGCCTCGTCCTCGGCACGATGAACTTCGGCCCGCAGACCGACGAGGCCACCAGCCACGCCATCATGGACGCGGCGCTCGACGCCGGCCTGAACTTCTTCGACACGGCCAACGTCTACGGCTGGGGCGAGAACAAGGGCCGCACCGAGGAGATCATCGGCTCCTGGTTCGCGAAGGGCGACGGCCGCCGCGACCGCACCGTCCTCGCCACCAAGGTGTACGGCAACATGGGCACGGGCGGCGAGGCCTGGCCGAACCACGACAAGATCTCCGCCCTCAACATCCGTCGCGCCGTCGACGCCAGCCTCAAGCGGCTCGGCACCGACTACATCGACGTCTACCAGTTCCACCACGTCGACCGCGCCACCCCCTTCGACGAGGTGTGGCAGGCGATCGACGTCCTGATCCGGCAGGGCAAGATCCTCTACGCCGGCTCCTCCAACTTCCCCGGCTACAAGATCGCCCAGGCCAACGAGGCCGCCGCCCGTCGCGGCATGGTCGGCCTCGTCAGCGAGCAGTGCCTCTACAACCTCTTCGAGCGCCGCGCCGAGATGGAGGTCATCCCGGCCGCGCAGGAGTACGGCCTCGGGGTCATCCCCTGGTCGCCGCTGCACGGCGGTCTGCTCGGCGGCGTCCTGAAGAAGGAGACCGAGGGCCGGCGCCGCACCGAGGGCCGCGCGGCGGAGACCCTCGCGGACCCGGCGCAGCGGGCGCGGTTCCAGGCGTACGAGGACCTCCTCGACAAGCACGGTCTCGCCCCCGGCGAGGTCGGCCTGGCCTGGCTCCTCACCCGTCCCGGCGTCACCGGCCCGATCGTCGGCCCCCGCACCCCGGAGCAGCTGGCGGGCGCCCTGCGGGCCCTGGAGCTGGACCTGTCGGAGGAGCTCCTCGCCGAACTGGACGCGATCTTCCCGGGCCCGGGCCCGTCCCCGGAGGCCTTCGCCTGGTAGGGGCGGTCAGTTCCCGCCGAGCCAGCTGGTGGCGTCGAGGCGGAACGCGGTCTCCGCGGGGACCACGGTCCGCAGGTCCGCCTCCAGGGCGCGGACGCGGTCGGCCCCGAGGACCGCGCTCCACTCGGCCCGCAGTTCGTCGAAGACGGCGGCGGACCGGGCCAGGGCGTCGCGGCCGCGCGGGGTGAGGCGGACGAGTTTGCGGCGCGCGTCGGCGGGATCGTCGGCGCGTTCCGCGTATCCGAGGGCGAGGAGCCGGTCGACGGTCTTGCCGGCCGCCTGCTTGGAGACGCCGAGGCGGCGGCCGATCTCGCTGGCGGTGGCGCCCCGGCCGCCGATGGCCTGCATGGCGAAGCCGTGGGCGGGGCGCATGCCGGGGTGTCCCTCGTCGGCGAGGCGGGCGTGGAGCCGGTCGATGAGGGTGCGGAAGCCGCCGAGGAGCAGCAGGGGCAGCTCGTAGCCGGGGGAGTCGGGAAGGGCGGGCGTGCCGGGCGTGCCGGGCGTGCCGGGCGGGCCGGGCGGGCCGGGCGGCGCGGGAATCTCCTTGCCCATATCGACAACCTGGTTTACGTTTTCTTCCGACACATGGTCAACCATGTTGTCCATTCTAGAAGGAGGCCCCTCTTGTCGCACGCCTCGCACACCCCGCACGCCTCGCACACCCCGCGCGCCACCGCCACCCTCCCCGAACGCACCGCCGGCGCCGTCGCGCTCCTCAAGGCCCAGGCCCCGCAGGTCCTCGACGCCTTCTTCGCGCTCTCCGCGATCTTCGAGTCCACCACGCTCGACCCGCACTCCCGCGAGACGGTGATCCTCACCGTCGCCGCCCGCAACCAGTGCCACCTCTGCGTCGACATCCACGAGGCGAAGTACGAGGCCCTCGGCCCCGCCCCCTCCGCCGAACGGCTCGACGCCGTACGGACGTTCACCCTCCAGGTGCTCGCCGCCTCCGGTGCGGTGCCGGACGCCGAGCTGGCCGCCTTCCAGGCCGCCGGCTACACCCGCCGGAACGCCCTGGAGGTCGTCCTCGGCGTCGGCGCCTACACCCTGTCCACCTTCGCCAACCGCCTCGTCCGAGCGGCCTGATCGCCGAACTCCCTTCCATCGGACGGCGATTGAGCCCTACCCTGCCCCCATCGGATCGTTCAACGATCGAACGGGGAAGCCATGAGCGCGAGTCCCTCCCTGCCCCGCACCTACCGGATCAAGCCGGGCAGGATGACCGCCTTGTACGTCGCGGCGGGGCTCGGCCTCCCCGCCGCGCTGATCCCGCTCCACACCGAGGAGTTCGTCCCCGGCTGGGTGAAGTGGCTCGTCACCTCGGCGGTCCTCGGCTTCGTCGGCTGGATCGCCTACGCCGCCCGCAACCTCTCGACCACCGCCGACCGTCAGGGCATCCACGTCCGCGGCTTCTTCCGGCGGCGGCGGATCGCCTGGGCGGACGTCCAGGACATCCGCGCCGTGCCCAACCCCTCGGCCGCCATGGGCCAGGGCCAGCCGCGGGTGATCTCGTACGCCTACGGACGCGGAGGCCGCCGCGTCCAGCTCCACTACCTCGACGACCACCACGTCCACGTCGAGCGGGAGATCGAGGCCCTGCGCGCCGTCTGGCAGCGGCTGCGCGGCGAGGACTGGACCGAGGACGCGGCGGCGGCCCGGCGCATCGACCGCCGCTCCGCCCGCGAAAGCGCCCTGCTCACGGCGCTGAGCTGGTCGATGTTCTCGGTCCTCGGCTTCACGGTCCTCTTCGTCGTCCTGCTCCTCACCGACCATGTCTTCCTCGGCCCCGAGTGGATCCTCGTCGGCCCGGTGCTCGTCTTCCCGGCCGTCTGGCTGGGCGCGAGCCTGCGGGGCGACCGGGACGGCGCCGGCGGTGGCGGTCAGAGCGCGCGGTAGGGCCCGCCGTACCCCCACGCCTGGTGCATCGCGTCGGCGAAGGCGCCGGCCAGCTTGTGCTCGCCGCTGGGACCCGGGTGCGTTCCGTCGTACGTGTCCGTCCGCAGGTCGTACGAGTCCGGAACCGACGCGAGCAGCAGCGGCGAGGCGGCCGTGTCGAGATCGGCGACCGCCTTGGCGAGCAGCTCGTTGAAGCGGTCGCACTCGGCGGCGAAGGCCTCGTCGTAGGTGGCGCGGATGTTGGGGATCACCGGCAGCAGGACGGCCCGGACGCCGGGGGAGGCGGCCCGCGCGGCCGCCACGAACGCCCGCACGTTCTCCTCGGTCTGGTCGCTGTTCGTGTAGAACCCGAGGTCGATCAGGCCGAGCGAGACGAGCAGCACGTCGGCGCGGGTCGCGGCGACGGTCTCCCCGACGACCGGCGCCATGTGCAGCCACCCCTCGCCCCACCCGGCGAGGTGCCGGCGGGCGGCGGCCGGGAACGCGGGATCGGCGTACCCCGCCGGATCGCCCGGCTCCCCCTCGGGCACGTACAGCCCGTCCCGGGGCCCGACGATCTCGTACCCGCCGGGCACGACCCTCTCCAGGTGCTCCCACATGCGGTAGCGCCAGGTCCAGTCGCCGGAGCGTCCGATGGTCATGCTGTCGCCGACGAACAGAAAACGCATGGTCACATCATCCCGGACCCCGCCCGTGACCTGCGACGTGACGCCGGACACGGGCGGGAGGAAGGAGGGGCGGGCCTAGAAGAAGGTCTTGTAGGTGGTGGAATCGGCGCGCAGGGGCAGGACGGTCGCGGCTTCGAAGGGCGTGGTGGTGCTGTCGCGGCCGCTGTAGTGCGCGGAGCCGGAGGCGCCGACGGCGTACAGGTCCGCCACGCCCTTGCCGTTGATGCCGGCGGGAATGACGTGGGTGTACTTCTGCCAGCCGCCGCCGACCTTGCGGCGGGCGGTGAAGGTGCCGTCGCCCTTGCCGAGGTAGAGCCAGAGGACGCCGTCCTTGTCGCGGGCGAGGAGGTCGCCGCCGGTGGCTCCGGCGATGTTCCCGGGCGCGGTGAGGAGGTTGTAGATCTGCCAGCCGCCGCCGATCTTCACGCGCGGCTTGAAGGGCGCCTTGGCGTCGCCGGTGGAGGCGTAGAACCACAGGACGCCGGCGGTGTCGGTCGCGAGGAGGTCGCCGCGTCCGTCGTTGTTCAGGTCCGAGCCGCCGGTGATCTTGTTGTAGACCTGCCAGCCGCCGCCGACCTTCGTGCGGGGCAGCAGCTTCTGCTTCTCGCTCTGGTGCAGCCACAGCACGCCGTCGCGGTCGCGGCCCACGATGTCGTCCGCCGCGCCGCCGGCCAGGTTCCCCGGGGAGGCCATCAGCGTGTACGTGTTCCACCCGGTGCCGAGGCGCTCCGGGTCGGGCTCGGTGACGCGGGGCGTGCAGATGCTGTCGGAGCACTCGACGCCCTTCATGGACACCAGCTGCCCGATTCCGTACGCGGAGAGGTTGCCCGCGCTGTCGCGCACGAGCGCGTCGGAACCGGAGTTGTCGTTGAAGTCGCGCGGCTGCGGAGGCACGGCCACCGTGAGGGTGCCCGTGCGATGGACGCCCGGGCCGAAGTAGGGGAAACCTGTCGGGGCGGCGGTCATCTTCCACGTGTACGCGCCGTTGTAGGCGCCGAACCGGTTGGCCAGCTCGCCGCGCCAGTTCAGCCACGGCTCGTAGGGCCCGCCGTCGAGGCGCACGGTACGGCCGGTGGCGGTGTGGGTCAGCTCGAAGACGACAGCCTGCCCCTCCTCGTCGAACTCCCAGCCGAACCTTGCCGAGCCGCCGGTGAAGGAGGTGATGCGGCTCGGCACCGACAGGCTCTTCAGGGCGAGTTCGTCGCCGTCGGGGATGTCCGCGACCAGGGTCACCGTCGGTGCGCCGTCCGCGCCGAGGGCGACCCGGAACACGCCCCAGCCGTCCGCCGCCGTCCCGCCGCGCACGAGAAGCGTCCCGTCGGCGCCGGGCGTCATCTGGTTCGCGAAGCGGAGCGGCTCGGCGGTCCGGCCGTCCTTCAGCGAGCGGAAGGTGAGCCGGGTGGCGTCCTCGACCGCGAGCCAGTCGCCGCCGAACGCGAGCTGGGAGCGGTGGGGCAGGACCTGTGAGGTCTTGGTGGCCCGGTCGACCACATGGGTGGTGTCGTCCGTGATCCAGGCGATCCGCTTCGGCGTCAACTGTGCCGGGTAGCGGTAGTCCATGCCGGGGGCGGCGTACGTCTCGGTGACCTTCGCGGTGGCGACGTCGACCAGGGCGAGGAGGGACGAGCCGGGCTCGGGGGTCCTCAGCAGAGCCACCACCGTGCCGGGGGCCGTCGTGGTGGCGGACAGGAACCGGTACCCGGCCGGGAACCCGGTCACCGTGCGGTCGACGGTCCGGCCGCCCGGCTCCCGGCTGACCAGGTGGAGGCTGCTGGTGGCGTCGTCCTTCATCACGAGCGTCGAGCCGTTGACCCGGTGCAGCGCGTACGGGCTGTCGATGACGACGGGGTCGCCGCCGTTCGCCATGTCCCGGACGGTGTAGCTGGTGCCCTTCTTCCCCACCACGACGTCGGCCTCGTCGGCGCCCGAGTAGCGGGTCCCGTCGTCGGTGGGGAGGTCGACGGGGGTGCCGCCGTCGTAGGGGGTCCAGCGGGAGGAGGCGCCGAGGTGGTGGTTGGAGGTGAGGAAACCGGTGGCCCCGACGGAGACGACGCGGTCCTGCGTCCCGAGCACCGGGAGCGAGGCCGCCGCCGGCGTGGTGGCGGGGGAGGCCGCCGCGGTCCCCGGGCCCGCCACGGTGGCAGCGGTCGTCGCGGCGAGGGTGACGGCCAGGGCGGCGGTCAGGCGGAGCCGGGTCGGACGGGTGCGGCGGACGCGGGAGCGGGACAAGGCGGGGCCTCCTCGGGAGAGGGAAGAGTGGGTGCGGCGCAGGGCGCCACACCCACCAGACCCGCTGCCCGCCCGGAAGGTTGTACGGGGTGACACCTCGCGTTCACGTGCGCGGCGCCCCACCGCGCCGCGGGTGGGGGCCGGAGCCCGCGAGTCTCAACTCCCCTTAGCCGGGCGGGTGTTCGTCAGAAGAAGGTCTTGTAGGTGGTGGAGTCGGTGCGCAGGGGCAGGACGTCCGCGGCCTCGAAGGGGCGGGTGGTGCTGTCGAGGCTGGAGTAGTGGGCCGAGCCGGACGGGCCGATCGCGTAGATGTCGGACAGGTGGGCCTCGTAGCCGACACCGGCCGGGATGATGTGGGTGTACTTCTGCCAGCCGCCGACCTTGCGGCGGGCGGTGAAGGTGCCGTCGCCCTTGCCGAGGTAGAGCCAGAGGACGCCGTCCTTGTCGCGGGCGAGGAGGTCGCCGCCGGTGGCTCCGGCGATGTTCCCGGGCGCGGTGAGGAGGTTGTAGATCTGCCAGCCGCCGCCGATCTTCACGCGCGGCTTGAAGGGCGCCTTGGCGTCGCCGGTGGAGGCGTAGAACCACAGGACGCCGGCGGTGTCGGTCGCGAGGAGGTCGCCGCGTCCGTCGTTGTTCAGGTCCGAGCCGCCGGTGATCTTGTTGTAGACCTGCCAGCCGCCGCCGACCTTCGTGCGGGGCAGCAGCTTCTGCTTCTCGCTCTGGTGCAGCCACAGCACGCCGTCGCGGTCGCGGCCCACGATGTCGTCCGCCGCGCCGCCGGCCAGGTTCCCCGGGGAGGCCATCAGCGTGTACGTGTTCCACCCGGTGCCGAGGCGCTCGGCGTCCGGCTTGTAGACGACGGGCGGGCAGCCCTCCTCGTAGCACTCCCGGTCCTTCATGCCGACGATCTGGCGCATCCCGTACGCGGAGAGGTTGCCCGCGCCGTCGCGGACGAGCGCGTCGGCGCCGCCGTTGTCGTTGAAGTCGCGTGCCCGCGTCGGGCGGGCCAGGGTGAAGGTGCCCGTCCGCTCGATGGTGCCGGCGGACAGCTTCCAGGTGTACTCGCCGTTGTAGGCGCCGAAGAGGTTGCCCATGGTGGTGTCCCAGTCGACGAACGGGTTCATGTTGTCGGGCAGCAGCGCCGTCCGGCCGGTGGCCTTGTTCGTCACCCGGAAGTCGGCGTCCACCTCCTGGTTGAACTCCCAGCTGAACCGCGCCCAGGACGTGGTGATCCGGCTCGGCACCGTCACGCTCCGCAGGGCGAGGGCGGGGGGTTCGGGGAAGTCCGCCACCACGGTCACCGCCGGGGCGCCGTCCGCGTTCAGGGTGACGCGGAACAGGGCGTCGTTCACCGTCGTCGTGCTGCCCCGCACGACGAGCGTGCCGTCGGCGCCGATCTCCGGATCGCCCGAGTACGGGAACGGCTCGACAGTCCGGCCGTCCGTCCGTGACCGGAGTGTGAGCCTGGAGCCCTCCTTGACCGCGAGCCACCCGTCACCCAGTACGAACCGGGCAGGGTAGGGCAGTACTTCGGTCTCCCCGGTCTTGCGGTCGATCACCTTGGTCCTGCCGTCCGAGATCCAGGACACGTGGCCGGGAGTGACCTGGATCGGGTAGGCGTAGGAGTCGGCACCGTACGACTCGACGACGGCTGCCGTGGCGACGTCGACCAGCATGAGCCCGCTGCCCATGTCGATCGCGATCGTTCCGGGGATCGTGGAGCTGACGCCCTCGGGCTCTCCGTGCGGGAGCCCGGTCACCTCGCGGGCGACGGTCCGCCCGTCCGGCGCCCGGCTGACCAGGCGGAGCTGCTTGGTGTAGCTGTCGACCGTCACGAGCGTCGCGCCGTTGACCGCCCACACCCAGTAACCGCCCTCGATGCGAAGGGGGTCGCCGCCCTTCGCCATGTCGTGCACGGTGTAGTGGCCGCCGTGGTCCCCCACCACGAGGTCCGACCCGGGCGTGCCCCAGTACTTCCCGCTGATGCTCGGCAGCTCGACGGAGGTGCCGTCGTACCGTACCCAGCGGTCGACCCAGTCGTCGGTGAGGAAGCCGGTGGCGCCGGCACGGCTCACGCGCGCCGTCGACTCGATCACCGGGACCGCCGCCTCCGCGCCGGCCTCCTGCGCCAGGGCGGCCGGCGCCGCCGCCGCGACGCCCGGCCCCGCCACGGTGGCGGCGGTCGTCGCGGCGAGGGTGACGGCCAGGGCGGCGGTCAGGCGGAGCCGGGACGGACGGATGCGGCGGGCGTGGGCGTGGACGTGGGCACGGGACAAGGCGGGGCCTCCTCGTACGAGGGATGAGCGGGTGCGGCGCCCCAGCGCCACACCCCACAGACCCGGCTCGCGCCCGAAAGGTTGTACGGGGCGACACCTCCCGTTCAGACGGGCCGCGCCGCCTGCGCGTCCAGGAAGTCCGCCACCCGCCCCGCGAACCACGCCGCGTCGTCGTGCCACGGGAAGTGCCCGCCGCCCTTCAGGACCTCCAGCCGGGCCGCCGGGAACAGCTCCGCGTACGCGGCGGCCGTCGGCGGCGGGGTGTTCGCGTCGCCCTCGCCGGCGACGACCAGCACGGGCCGGCCGAACGCCGCGAGCGCCGCGCGCGTCGCCGCCGGGTCGTAGGCGCCCTCGGAGCCGTACGCCCCGGCGGCCTCGCCGTTCCGCTGCCGGTGCGCGGCCGCGTCCCGCTCGCGCGCCGCGTCGTCCCAGGTGCCGTGGAAGAAGGGCGCGACCGCCGCGAACGTCCCGGGCCCGCCCCGCCCCGACGCCAGGTCCTCCAGCGCCGCGTACGCCTCCGCGAACCACGGCTCGCCCTCCCGCCACGGCTGCCGCGCCGCCGTCAGCCGCTCCTCGCCGCTCGTGTCCAGGCCGACGGCCGCCGTGCCCGGGGCCGCCAGGACCAGCCGGGACACCCGCCCCGGGTACCGGGCCGTGTACAGCGCGGCCAGGTTCGCGCCCGCCGAGTGCCCGAGGACGTCGACCGTGTCCAGCCCGAGGCGGACGCGGAGCGCCTCCACGTCCTCCACCAGCCGGTCGCAGCGGTACGAGGACGGGTCCTCCGGCACCGCCGACGCGCCCGTGCCCCGCAGATCGAGCCGGATCACCTGCCGGAAGGCGGTGAGCCCGCCCAGGTCCCCGAGGTACGCGGAGTCCTGCATCGGACCGCCGGGCAGGCAGAGCAGCGCGGGACCGGATCCGGGGAGGGAACCGGTGACGTGGTAGGCGAGTTCCGTGCCGTCCGGCGCGGTGAAGGTAGGCATGGGCGCGACCATGACAGCGGCTTCCGCGCAGGTCAAGGCTGTTTCCCCGGCGCCATGGCACGCTTGATCCCATGCGATCTGCACTGTGCGCCCTCGCCGCGGCCGCCACCCTGGCGCTGCTCCCGGCCGGCCATGCCCACGCCGAAGGGCAGGAACCCGACCGGGACTTCACCCTCGCCGACCCGCGGATCACCGAGTCCAGCGGCCTCGCCGCCAGCCGGGCGCACCCCGGGATCTACTGGACCCACAACGACCAGGACCAGCCCCGGATCTTCGGCGTCGACTCCCGTACGGGGGAGACGGTCGCGACCCTGACGATGGCCGGGGTCGGCACCCCCAGGGACATGGAGGCCATCTCCGTCGGCCCGGACGGCGACATCTACGTCGGCGACATCGGCGACAACCTCGACGGCTCCTGGGACCACGTCTGGATCTACCGCTTCCCCGAGCCGAAGACCCTCAAGGACCAGACCGTCCAGGCGAAGCAGTACGACGTGAAGTACGCCGACGGCCCCCGCAACGCCGAGGCGCTGATGGTCCACCCGAAGACCGGCCGCGTCTACATCGCCAGCAAGAACGAGGACGGCGGCGGCCTCTACGCCGGCCCCGAGCGTCTCTCCACCTCCGGCACCAACACCTTCCGCCGCATCGGCGAGGTCCCCTGGGTGACCGACGGCGCCTTCTCGCCCGACGGCGACCGGCTCCTCCTGCGGAGCTACTTCAGCGCCCGCGAGTACGTCTGGAAGGACGGCCGCATCGAGGGCGACGGCACCTCCCCCGGCGCCCCCTTCCAGGGCCAGGCGGAGTCGGTCACGTACACGCCCGACGGCTCCGCCTACCTCTTCGGCTCGGAAGGGCAGGGGAGCCGGGTCGTCCGCGTGGAGCGCGAGGACGCCCCCCGCACGGCGGCACCGGACACGGCCCGGGACCCGGCCGCCCCGACCCCCGGCACGGGGGGCACCACCCCGGCGGCCACCGACTCCGGCGGCAGCGCCACCACCGGCTTCCTCGTCCTCGCCGGCGCCACCGTCCTCGTCCTCGGCGTCAAGCGGCTCCTGCGGCGCGGCTGACCTCCCAGGGCCAGACTGGAAGGAGAGCGAAGAGGTGAGGCGTCATGACGGCATTCACGCGTGAGGACACCCCGGTCGCCATGGAGGGCGGCGGTCTCGACTTCCGGATGCGGGAGGCGGGCGGCGGCATGACCGTGGCCTTCATCCACCTCCCCAAGGGCACCGACATGGCACCCGCGCTCAAGGGCCTGGAGGGCGACCTGTGCCAGTGCCCGCACTGGGGATACGTGTTCAAGGGCAGCATCAGGATGCGGACCGCCTCCGGAGAGGACGTCTACGAGGCCGGGCAGGCCTACTACTGGGGGCCCGGCCACGCCCCCGAGGCGCTGGAGGACACCGACGTCGTCGAGTTCTCCCCGACGGAGGAGTTCACCGCCGTCATCGACCACGTGAAGGCGCAGGCAGCCGCCGGATGACAGAGACGGAGGGGGCCCGGCACCCGTGCCGGACCCCCTCCGCTACCGCTCGCCACGAGCCGTGATCAGAGACGCTCGATCACGTGGTCGATGCAGGCCGTCAGCGCGCGCACGTCCGCCGGGTCGACCGCCGGGAACATCGCGATGCGCAGCTGGTTGCGGCCCAGCTTCCGGTAGGGCTCCGTGTCCACGATCCCGTTCGCGCGCAGCACCTTCGCGACCGCCGCCGCGTCGATCTCGTCCGCGAAGTCGATCGTGCCGATGACCTGCGAGCGCTTCGCCGCGTCCGTCACGAACGGCGTCGCGTACTTCGACTCCTCGGCCCACGTGTAGAGGGCGTCCGAGGACTCCTTCGTCCGCGCCACGGCCCACTCCAGACCGCCCTGGCCGTTGATCCACTTCAGCTGCTCGTTCAGCAGGAAGAGGGTCGACAGCGCCGGGGTGTTGTACGTCTGGTTCTTCAGCGAGTTGTCGATCGCCGTCGGCAGCGAGAAGAACTCCGGGATGTGCCGGCCGGAGGCGTGGATCCGCTGCGCCCGCTCCAGGGCCGCCGGGGAGAACGCCGCCAGCCACAGGCCGCCCTCGGCGGCGAAGGACTTCTGCGGGGCGAAGTAGTAGACGTCCGTCTCGGTGATGTCGACGGGCAGACCGCCCGCGCCCGAGGTCGCGTCCACCAGGACCAGCGCGCCCTCGTCGGCGCCCGCGACCCGCTTCAGCGGGGCGGCGACACCGGTCGAGGTCTCGTTGTGCGTGTACGCGTAGACGTCCACGCCCGCCTCGGCCACCGGCTCCGGGTGGGTGCCCGGCTCGGAGGAGACGACGGTCGGCTCGGCCAGCCACGGGGCCAGCTTCGCGGCCTTCGCGAACTTGGACGAGAACTCGCCGAAGGTGAGGTGCTGCGACTTGGACTCGATCAGACCGTGGGTCGCGATGTCCCAGAAGGCGGTCGAGCCGCCGTTGCCGAGGATCACCTCGTAGCCCTCGGGCAGCGAGAAGAGGTCACGGATCCCGGTACGGACCTCGCCGACCAGGTTCTTGACCGGAGCCTGGCGGTGGGACGTGCCCAGGAGGGACGTTCCGGTGGCGGCCAGGGCGTCCAGCGCCTCCGTCCGCACCTTGGAGGGGCCCGCGCCGAAACGACCGTCTGCGGGCTTGATGTCAGCGGGAATCTGGATGTCGGCCACGAGCCGGAGAGTATCGGGTCGGGCAGGGCCCGGTCGCGGGATGTCCGCCCGATGAGACGAACCACGAGACATCCTTGCGTTGTGGGAACAGACGACAGACACGCCGCAGGCCCCTCCGCCGACCTCGCCGCCGACCTGGCAGCCGCCCTCGCCGGGGACGTCGACTTCAGCGCCTCCGCCCGGGCCCTCGTGACCATGGACGCCTCCAACTACCGCCGCGTGCCCGCCGGTACGGTCGCGCCGCGCGACGCCGACGACCTCGCCGCCGCCCTGGAGATCTGCCGCCGGCACGGCGCCGTCCCCGTCGTCCCGCGCGGCGCGGGCACCTCCATCGGAGGCCAGGCCACCGGCACCGGCGTCGTGCTCGACCTCACACGCCACATGGACGGCCTCGTCTCCGTCGACCCCGCCGCCCGCACCGCCGTCGTCCGCCCCGGCCTCGTCCTCGACCGGCTGCGGGAGGCGGTGCGCCCGTACGGCCTCACCTTCGGACCCGACCCGTCCACCCACAGCCGCTGCACCCTCGGCGGCATGATCGGCAACAACGCCTGCGGCGCCCACTCCGTCGCCTGGGGCACCACCGCCGACAACATCCACTCACTGGAAGTGGTGAGCTACCGGGGCGAGAGGTTGACGCTGGGGAGGGACGGGCAAGGCGCCCCCGCCGGCCTGACGGACCTCGTCGACCGCCACCTCGCCCTCCTGCGCACCGGCTACCCGCCCGGCCTGCCCCGCCGCATCTCCGGCTACGCCCTCGACGCGCTGCTCCCCGAACGGGGCACGGACGTCGTCCGCTCCTTCGTCGGCAGCGAGGGAACCCTGGGGGTGGTGACCGAGGCGACCGTCCGCCTCGTCCCGCTGCCCGACGACCCGGTCCTCGTCGTCCTCGGCTACGCCGACGAGACGGCCGCGGCGGACGCGGCGGCGGGCCTCGCGGCGTACGGAGCGCTGACGGTGGAAGGCATGGCGGCCGACCTGGTGGGGGACGCGCAGGGCCTGCCGCGGGGCGGGGCATGGCTGTTCTGCGAGGTCGACGGGGACGGCGCGGCGCGGCGCCTCGTGCGGGCCGCGGACGCGCTCGACACCGCCGTCGTACGCGCCCCGGCCGGGCAGCGCGCCCTGTGGCGGATCCGGGAGGACGCGGCCGGAACGGCCACCCGGACGCCCGGCGGCGGGGAGGCCTGGCCCGGCTGGGAGGACTGCGCGGTGCCGCCGGCCCGGCTGGGCGCGTACCTGCGCGACTTCCGCGCCCTGCTGGCCGAGCACGGCCTGCGGGGGACCCCCTACGGCCACTTCGGCGACGGCTGCGTCCACGTCCGCATCGACTTCGACCTGTGGACGCCGAAGGGCGTCCGGGCCTTCCGCCGCTTCTCGGAGGCCGTCGCCGGGCTCGTGGTCGCGCACGGCGGCTCCTTGTCCGGCGAGCACGGGGACGGCAAGGCGCGGGCGGAGCTGCTGCCGAGGATGTACGGGGAGGAGCTCGTCGGGCTGTTCGGGGCGGTGAAGGACCTGTGGGACCCGGACGGGGGGCTGAACCCGGGGATGCTCGTCCGTCCCGAGCCGCTCGATTCGGGGCTGCGGTTCGAGGGGCTGAGGCTGGTCGGGGCGGGGAGGGAGGCGGCGCGGTGCGTGGGGGTCGCCAAGTGCCGCGTGGAGGGGCCGAGTTCGGGTCCGTCCGTGATGTGCCCGTCCTTCCGTGCCACCGGTGAGGAGAAGCACTCGACGCGGGGCCGCGCCCGGCTCCTGCACGAGATGGCGATCGGCGAGGTCATCACGGACGGCTGGCGCTCGGAGGAGGTCCGGGAAGCGCTGGACCTCTGCCTCTCCTGCAAGGGCTGCCGCAGCGACTGCCCGGTGGGCGTCGACATGGCCGCGTACAAGGCCGAGTTCCTGGACCGCCACTACGCGGGGGTGAGCGGCTGGTGGCGCCGCCCGCGCTCGCACTGGACGATGGGCCGCCTCCCCTCCCTGCTCGCCCACTTCGGGCGCGGCCTGAACGCGGCAATGCGCCTCCCCTACGCCGCCCGGCTCGCGGGCGTCACTCCGGAACGGGCCCTGCCCCGGGTCGCCGCACGCACCTTCACGTCGTGGTTCGCCGACCGCTCCTCCGCCCGCCCGCCCGCGCTCACCCTCTGGCCGGACACCTTCACCGACCACCTGGCACCGGAGGTCGGCCGGGCGGCGGTCCGGGTCCTGGAGGACGCCGGGCTCGGCGTGGAGCTTCCCGCGGGACGGGTGTGCTGCGGACTGACGTACGTGTCCACGGGGCAGTTGGGGGCGGCCCGGAGGGTGATGAGGAGGATGCTGGACGTGATGGACGGGGCGGGTGGTCCGGTGGTCGTACTGGAGCCCTCCTGCGCGGCCACCCTCCGCACCGATCTGGTGGAACTGCTCCCGGACGACCCGAGGGCCGCCCGCCTCGCGGGCTCCGTCCGGACGTTCGCCGAGGCTCTGGAGGAGCTGGCCCCCGACTGGACCCCGCCGAGGATCGACCGCCCGGTCACCGGCCAGACCCACTGCCACCAGCACGCCGTCCTGGGCGACGCGCCGGACCGGCGCCTGAGGGAACGGGCCGGGCTGGTCGGCGAGTTGGCGGGCGGCTGCTGCGGACTGGCGGGCAACTTCGGCTTCGAGCCGGGCCACGAGGAGGTCTCGCGAGCCTGCGCGGAGGACCGGCTCCTGCCGGCCCTGCGTACGGCTCCGAGCACCGCGGCGGTCCTGGCGGACGGCTTCTCGTGCCGGACCCAGATCGGACACCTGACGCCCGGGAGGGGGCGACACCTGGCGGAGCTCCTGGCGGAGGCGCTGGACGAGGAGGGGTGAGGTCTCCCGGGGCCGGGGTTCCCCTGGTGTTGACCTCCGTCGGCGGGCGGTGCTGGAGTCGGCGCGTGGACAGCATCCCCGCCAACCGGCGGCTCTGGAATCGGATCAGCGGCGCCTATCAGCGTGAGCACGATCCCCGGATCGGCGCCGCGCCCCGGCTGTGGGGGATGTACTCCGTTCCCGACGCGGAGCTGCGCGCCCTGGGTGACGTCAGGGGGAAGCGCGTCCTCGAACTCGGCTGCGGCGCCGGGCAGTGGTCCAGGGCGCTCGTCGCCGAGGGGGCTTCCGTGGTCGGGGTCGACCTGTCCGAGGCCCAACTCGCCGCGGCGGTGGGCGCGATGGGGGAGGGGCGGTGTCCGCTGGTGCAAGGGGCGGCCGAGCGGCTGCCCTTCGCCGACGAGAGCTTCGACCTGGTGTTCTGCGACTTCGGCGGGCTCAGCTGGGCGCCTCCGCAGCTGGCCGTGCCGCAGGCCGCGCGGGTCCTGCGGCGGGGCGGGCGCCTGGTGTTCAACGTCGCCAGTCCGTGGTTCGAAGCCTGCTACGACGAGGACGCCGGCCGCGTGACCACGACCTTGCAGAAGGACTACTTCGGGCTGGACGCCATCGCCGAGGGCGACGGGGCGACCAGCTATCAGCTCACCTACGGCGACTGGGTCAGGGTGCTGCGCGGCGCGGGTCTCGTCATCGACGACCTCATCGAGCCCCGGCCGGGGCCCGGAACCCCCAACGGCTACAACGAGACCGATCCGCCCGACTGGGCGCACCGCTGGCCCGCGGAACTGCTCTGGGTGACCCACAAGCCGTAGGCCCGCCCGTCCGGGGTACGGCGGACGACGGCGCCGCCGGTCAGAGCGCGATCAGGCCGGCCGCCGTCGGCTCGAATCCGCAGGCGTCGAGGTAGAACGCCCGCAGGTCTTCCTCGAAGTCGACGTGGAGCCACGCGCATCCGGCCGCGCGGGCCTGCCGGGCGGCCTCGGCGACGAGCTCGGCGCCGATCCCCGACCGGCGGCGGTCGCCCGCGACCACGGTGTCGAGGACGAACGCGTGTCCGCCGCCGTCCCAGGCGACGTTGACGAACCCGACGAGCGCGCCGCCGTCCCGCGCGCAGACCCAGCCGAGGCTGTGCCGCCGCACCCGCCCTCGCCAGTCGATCTCCGGCGCCGACGCGCCGAAGCCCTCCGCGTGCAGTGCGCCGAGCGCGGCGTTGTCGAAAGCGCCCCGCCACTCGTAGGTGATCGCCATGGCCCGAGGGTAAATGCGTCGACAGCGTCCCCCGGTTCCCGGCAGAGTGCCCGTCCGTGACGAGCAGTGAACTCTGGAACCGAGAGACCGCCGAACGCTACGACGCCGAGGAGGCCCCGGCCACCGGACCGACCCTCGACTTCCTCGCCGAGCTGGCCGGAGACGGCCGGGCGCTGGAGTTCGCCATCGGCACCGGACGCGTGGGCGTCCCCCTCCGGGAACGCGGCGTGCCGGTCGTGGGCATCGAACTGTCCGAGCACATGGCGGCGGTCCTGCGGCGCAAGGTCGACGAGGACACGCTCCCGGTGACCATCGGGGACATGGCCACCACCGTCGTCCCGGGCGGATTCACCCTGGTCTACCTCGTCTACAACACCATCACGAACCTGCTCACGCAGGACGAGCAGGTCGAGTGCTTCCGCAACGCCGCACGCCACCTGGAGCCCGGCGGCCGCTTCGTCATCGAGCTGCTCCTGCCGCCCCTGCGGCTCCTGCCGCCCGGCCAGGTCGCGGTGCCGTTCGACGTCTCCGAGCGGCACCTCGGCTTCGACACCTTCGACCTGGTCGAGCAGGTCCTCGTCTCGCACCACTTCACCCTCGAAGACGGCCGCTACCGCCGCGGGAACTCCCGCCACCGGTACGCCTGGCCCGCGGAACTCGACCTGATGGCACGGCTCGCCGGCCTGGAACCCGAACGCCGTGTCGCGGACTGGGACGGCACCCCGTTCGCCCAGGACTCCACGAAGCACGTCTCCGTGTGGCGCAAGCCGGCGGCGTGACGGGCGCGTGACCGGGCGGCTTAAGGTGCGGGGATGGACATGACCGCACCCACCGCCACCTGCTCCTGCTGTGGTGACCCGCTCCTCGACGAGCGACGGATCGACGTTCGCTTCGGGCTCCCGGACCTCGCCTTCGAGCTTCCGGAGGAGGCCCGCCGGTCGCCCGGTCCCAGCGCGCTGCTCGCGCTCGACGGGGCCGGGTTCTTCGTGCGGTGCCTGCTGCCCGTGCGGCTGACGGGCGAGACCGAGCTGGTGCTCGGGGCCTGGGTCGAGGTGGACGAGGAGACGTTCCTGCACGCCGCCGACGTCTGGGACGACGAGGCCGCGTACCCGGAGCTCGTCGTGCGCGGGCGGCTCGCGAACGCCGTGCAGCCGTGGGGCGAGGCGGTGCTCGGGGCGGAGCTCACGGGGCGGATCAAGGACGTCGGGGAGCTGCCGTACCTCGTGGAGGGGCACGGGCCGGAGGCGGAGCGGCTGATCGGGGAGGTCTGGGACCGGGACCACGTGCTCGCCCGCTTCCCCCACCCGCTGCCGGTCGCGGTCCGGACCGAACTCGGTGACGGGTGGTCGGTGGAGCGGTCCGCCGGGTTCTCGGGGCGGTTCGAGAACGGCGTCGACCAGTTCGCGACGCAGGGCCGCAGCGTGGCCGTGACGCTCTTCCAGGACACCGAGCGGGGGCGCGCGGCCGAGGACTTCCTCGCCGCGCTGATCGGCGAGGAGCCCGAGGCGCCCGTGGTGCCGGAGGGGCAGGAGCACCGGGAGAGGTCGGCGGACGGCGGGGTCCGGTACGCCTCCTGGCTCACGCCGCGGGACACGGGCCGGACACGGCACGAGCTGACGGCGTACGCGGTGGAGCCCGACGGCTCGGCGGCCGGCCTGTTCTGCTCGTACGAGGAGCCGGGTCAGCACGCCTGGGCCCGACACGTCTGGCGCTCGCTGCGGCGGGAGCGGTAGCGGGGCCTTCCGGTCGGATCCGAGCCCCGCTGACCGCTGTGGGGTCCTACGATCGCACCGGTTGTCGGTCTGTGGGGGTGGGCATGGGGCAGGGGCGTTCCTTGCGGGGGTGGTGGGTGCCGCTGGCCGTTGTCGTCATGGGTGCCCTGACGTGGGGCCTCCTGGGGTTCATCGAGGGCGGCTGTGAGCGCGGGCCCCGCGGAGGATGTGTCGCCGCCGACGGCTACGAGGTGCGCGGCTGGGCGTTCTTCCTCGCCGCGATGCCCACGTACCTCGTGGTGGTGACCGGTCTGACCGACGACCGTTGGCCTCCCGTTCTCGGCGTTGCCACCGGCGGCGCGGCCTGCGGGCTCTACGTGCTGACGCGGGGAACCGCCGCGCCGTACCTGATCACGGCCGCCGTGCTCTTCGCCCTGGCCGTCGCGGCACCGGCGCTGGCCTGGCGACGCCGCGTCTCGGGGGCGGGGCGCACGTAACGCGCGCGGGGCACCCTGCCCCTCGTCGTCCCGCCGGCGGTCGCTCCCGCGCGCCGGACAGCCTCAGGTGCCGTCGACGATCTCCCGGGCCATGCGCACCAGGGCCTCCGTCGCCGGGTGGGGGAAGGCGTCGCGCCAGGCGAGGAGGACGGGGAGGGGCGGGGCGCCGGGCAGGGGGCGGTAGGTGACTCCGGGGTGGGGGTGGAGCGCTGCCGTGGAGGCGGAGGAGACGCCCACGCCCCGGGCCGCGGCGATGGCGGTGAGCCAGTCGTCGGTGTTGGCGACCGTGAGGGTGCTCGTGGGGCGGGCGCGCAGGGGCCACAGGGTGAGGGTGGTCGTGCCGGAGACCGTGTTCAGGACGACCGTCTCGTCGGCCAGGTCGAGGAGGGTCAGCTCGCCCGGGCGGTCCGCCAGGGGGCTGTCCGAGGGGAGTGCGGCCACGCGGGGCTCGGTGGTGAGTTCGGCGGTGACGAGGCCGGGGGCCTCGACGGCGCCGCGCAGCAGGGCCGCGTCGACCTGACCCCTGGCCAGGCCGGCCGTGCGGTCGTCGACCCGGAGGAGTTCGAGGGGGGTCTCCGGGTGTTCGCGCTGCCAGCGGCGCAGGAGGGGGGTCGTGTACGGGCCGAAGGCCGACCAGGCGTGGCCGAGGCGCAGGGGGCGGTGGTGGAGCCGCGCCGGGTCGACGGCGGCGTCGAAGGCGGCCAGCGCGGCCGCGGCCCGTTCGCGGAAGGCGCGGCCTTCGGGGGTGAGGGCGAGGTGGTGGGTGGAGCGGTCGACGAGCCGGGCGCCGAGGTGCCGTTCGAGGGCGGCGAGGGTGCGGGAGACGGCGGGCTGGGTGAGGTGGAGGCGGGCGGCGGCGCGGGTGAGGTTCTCCTCCTCGGCGATGGCGAGGAAGCAGCGGAGGTGGCGCAGCTCGATGCGCAGGGTCATGTTTCCGGAGCATAACCGCAGGGTGATCGGCATTTCCGTTGGCGGGTCCGGCCTCCGTAGCGTGGAAGCGGAATCCGGTCGTCAGGGTGCGGGGGAGTGCATTACTCTGGACTGAGAGTTTAGCGAAATGGACTTTGGAGGTGTGGCGGTGAGCGTGGACAGCCAGGTGGCGGAGGCGGCCCCCGTTCCCGCGGCGGACTCCGTGGCGGGTTCCGCGGTGGGTTCCGCGGTGGATTCCGGGGCCCCTTCGGGGCGCCGTACCGGTCGCGCCTCCGGTGTCGCGTCCCGGCGGTTCGGGCCCGTCGCGCTCGTCGTCGCCGGCGGGTTCTCCGTGCAGTTCGGGTCCGCCGTCGCCGTCCTGCTGATGCCGCGCGCCGGGGCGCTCGGCGTCGTCACGCTGCGGCTCGTGCTCGCCGCGCTCGTCCTGCTGCTGGTCTGCCGGCCCAAGGTGCGCGGCTACAGCCGGGCCGACTGGGGGACCGTCGTCGCCTTCGGCGCCGCCATGGCGGGCATGAACATCCTCTTCTACCAGTCGATCGACCGGATCCCGCTCGGTGCCGCCGTCACCCTGGAGGTGCTCGGCCCGCTGGTCCTCTCCGTCGTCGCCTCGCGGCGGCTCGTCAACCTCCTCTGGGCCGGGCTCGCCTTCGGCGGCGTCGCGCTGCTCGGTGGCGGCGGGTTCGGCGGTCTCGACCCGCTCGGTGCGGGCTTCGCGCTCGCGGCGGGCGCCATGTGGGCGGCGTACATCGTCTTCAGCGCGCGGACCGGCCGGCGTTTCCCGCAGGCCGACGGGCTGGCGCTCGCGATGGCCTTCGGCGCGGTGCTCAGCCTGCCGCTCGGCATCGCGGAGGCGGGCGGCGCGCTGGTCGTGCCGTCCACGGTCGCGCTGGGCCTCGGCGTCGCACTGCTCTCCTCGGTGCTTCCGTACACCCTCGAACTCCTCGCCCTGCGCCGCCTGCCCGCCCCGACCTTCGCCGTCCTGATGAGCCTGGAGCCCGCCATCGCCGCCGGTGCCGGCTTCCTCGTGCTGCACCAGGCCCTGTCCGTGGCGGAGGGCCTCGCGATCGCCCTCGTCATCGCGGCGAGCATCGGTGCGGTGCGTACGCAGAAGGCCGCGGCCGCCGCCCCCGCCGCCACGTAGCCCCCTCGCCTTCCCCTCGCCCCGCGCCCTCGGCCGGTGGGGCGGTCCGGAGTCTCCGGACCGCCCCACCGGCCGTCGCGTTTCCCTGCCGCATCCCCCGTCGCGCAGAGCGTTCACCTTCTCGTCATTGCAATGTCCTGGCATATGTCGTTGCGTCAATTCTGATTCTATTGCAACGAAATATCTGCTCTGAGCTGCAGCGATGCCAATCAAGTGCAACGAAGGAGTTGTCGAAGAATGGAAAGCAACGTAGCTTTTCTCATGTCGGAAACGCCGACGGCAACACCACTCCACAGGAGCACACACCTCATGCAGACCTTCGCCACCACCGCCCCGATCGCCGCCCTCGTCGCCATCCCGGCCGGTCGTCTCCGCTTCGTCGCCGCCGAGCGGGCCGACGTCACGGTCGAGGTCCGGCCGCTCGACGCCAAGAAGTCCCGTGACGTGAAGGCGGCCGAGGAGACCGCCGTCTCCTTCGCCGACGGCGTCCTGCGGGTCACCGGGGCCGAGGGCGCGAACCGGCTCCTCGGGCCGTCCGGTTCCGTCGACGTCACCGTGCAGCTCCCGGCCGGGTCCTCCGTCGAGGGCAAGGCCGCCGCCGCGGACCTGCGGGGGGTCGGGCGGCTCGGGGACGTCACCTTCGAGGCCGCTCAGGGCCCGGTCGAGCTCGACGAGGCCGGCCGCGTCCGGATCGTCCTCCAGGACGGGAGCATCACCCTCGGCCGCCTCGGCGGCGACGCCGAACTCACCACCGCCCGAGGCGACCTGCGCATCGCCGAGGCCGCCGGCGGCACCGTCGTCCTCGACACCCAGGCCGGGTCCATCACCGTCGGCGCCGCCCCGGGCACCTCCGCCACCCTCGACGCCGGCACCGCCCTCGGCCGGATCAGCAACGGCCTCCGGAACGCCCAGGGTCCCGGCGCCGCGCTCGCCATCCGCGCCACCACCGCCCTCGGCGACATCACCGCCCACAGCAACTGAGACGCCCCCCCCCCCACCACCCACAGACCCGAGGAGCGAACCCGTCATGACGAACCCCGCCATCGCGGCGAACGGTCTGCGCAAGTCGTACGGCGACAAGGTCGTCCTCGACGGAGTCGACCTGGCCGTCCCCGAAGGAACGATCTTCGCCCTGCTCGGTCCGAACGGCGCGGGCAAGACCACCGCCGTGAAGATCCTCTCCACCCTCGTCACCGCCGACGCCGGCCACGCCACCGTCGCCGGACACGACCTCACCACCGACGCCCACCGCGTCCGCGCCGCCATCGGCGTCACCGGACAGTTCTCCGCC